>CAYMUB010000059.1:0-122074 GCA_964393545.1 uncultured Gammaproteobacteria bacterium
TAAAAACAGATTATGGTCTTCAGCCAAACTACACAATTTTTGGAGCTGTTATTTCCGGGATGGATATTGTGGAAAAAATAGCTCCAGGAGATGTGATGCAAAAAGTAGTGATTCAAAACCTTCAATAGTGAGCGCAGTCGAACTATACAATATCTTGTATATTGACACTTTATTATATCAATATGTTATGGTATATTAGGAATTGTGAAATGTCCATTTTGTTCAAGCAGTTTATTAAAAGTTGTTGATAAAAGATCAGTTGACAGCCGGGGGGAGATCAGGCGGAGACGTGAGTGTTTAAAGTGTGGTAAACGTTTTACTACTTATGAAACTTTGGCTAAAGTTGAGGTTTTAGTCATTAAAAAGGATGGCAGAAGACAGCCTTTTGACAGGGAAAAGATGGAGAGAGGATTGATCAGAGCTTTGGAGAAAAGGCCGGGGATTGACAAAGTATCTTTGATACTTGATAGAATAGAGGGCCGCATTCGGGGTAAGAGGTTACAGGAAATACCATCACAGCAGTTAGGTAAATGGATGCTTTCTGAACTGAAAAAATTGGATCCAATTGCATACTTAAGGTTTGCCAGTGTATACAGGACCTTTTCTGATCCAAAGGATTTTAAAAGGGAAATAGAAACTCTATGAAAATAACTAAACAGAATAATCCAATATTACAAACAGTCACCCTTCCAAGAACAAATGGTAAAAAGATCAATGGTGAGGTAAAGACTAATGGTCATGACAAAAATTCACGTACTTTTGAAACCAGGTTTATCCCAAGATATAAAAAAATACCAGAACTGCCTCAAGGTTTACCTGAACCTACTTTTTCTGAGTCTTCGAACAAGATTTTAAAAGAAAGATATTTATTAAAAGGGGGGAATTTAGAGGTTGTTGAAACAGTTTCAGAAAGATTTTGGCATATAGCTTTTGACATTGCCTCAGGTGATATGGATTTTGGGGCAACCCCAAAAAAGGTAGAAGAAAAAGCTATGGAATTTTATTCCATGATGGTTAGACAAGAGTTTCTACCCAATTCCCCAACTATTATGAATGCCGGCAAGCAAAATGGTTTGCAATATTCAGCTTGTTTTGTATTGCCTGTTGGAGATTCTTTACCTGAAATTTTTGATTCTGTAAAATATGCAGCTTTAATTCATCAAACAGGGGGAGGAACTGGTTTTGCATTTTCCAGACTTAGGCCAGCAGGTTCTAGAGTTCATACCACAGGTGGGGTAGCTTCTGGTCCAGTGTCTTTTTTAAGAGTTTTTAATGCTGCCACAGAGTCTATTAAACAAGGTGGTACAAGACGTGGTGCTAATATGGGAATTTTAAGAATAGATCACCCGGATATTTTAGAGTTTATTAGGTGTAAAGCAGAACTGGATGATTTAAATAAACCAGTATATGAAAGAGTTGCCCCGCTTTTACCTGATGAGATGTCCAGAAAATATTTCAAAACAGTGCTTTTGGACAAACAAATTTCCAATTTTAATATTTCCTGTGCTGTCACAGAAAAGTTTATGGAAGCTTTAGAAAAAGAAGAGGATTATGATTTGATTGACCCACATGATGGAGTTGTAGTTGGTAAATTAAATGCCAAGGCAGTTTTTGATGAAATTATACAAAGAGCCTGGTCAACCGGTGATCCAGGATTAATCTTTATTGATAGAATTAATAACTCCCCTGCCAATCCAGTACCTAGTTTAGAGCATATTGAAGCCACAAACCCGTGTGTGACAGGAGAGACATTAGTTGCTACAGAAGGCGGTTGGAAAAGAGCAGATGAGATAAAAGCAGGGGAACGAATAAGCACAGTGTTAGGAAGTGGTTTAGTGAAGAAAGTTGAAGTTTATGAAGATCGTCAAGTCTATCGGGTAAAATTTTCTGATGGTGCAGAAGTGAGAGCAACAGCAGTCCATCAGTTCCATGCAATCGTACACGAAGACAGAGCAAAGAACTCTGCCAATAAGAAATTTGCCCCCCTTAGACTCGATCAGTTGAAGGTAGGAGATATGGTAAGGGTTGCACCAGCTTTAATGCCAGATAAACCTGTATTAGATTTACCAGATGGCTGGAGTGAAAAAGATTATGGATTTTTCATAGGAGTCCTGATAGGTGATGGGTGTATTACTGAAACATCTATCAGAAGGAATGTAGTTAAGGTGGCTGTTAATACAAATGAAAAAGAATGGGTAGAGATTATAAGAAATATTTTACAAAAAGCAGGATCAAAATTTGTTAATCTTGATGCAAGTGAAGGTTTGTCAGCTAATTTAACAGTACAGAATGGAGGAGGTGCTGCTTTTCTAGTTAAACAGTCCTATGTTAAACCTGGGTATTCCTTTGAGAAAAGGATTCCTTTGGAGTACCAACAAACTAATAGACAGTTTCTAAGTGGTCTTTTAGATGGGTTATTTAGCACAGATGGTAATGTTAATTTGACAAGTACTCACCCATTCCTAAGACTTAAAACTACTAGTAAGCAGTTAGCCTTAGATATACGAAGAATCCTGCTAATGTTTGGTATTCATGGTCGGGTTGTGACAATTGGTAAAGTTAAAGATGGTCATATCGGAGAAAGAATTATTATTTCAAGACATCAGCAATATGAAGTTATAATTTCTGGGGCTAGTATGAAGACGTTTGTTCAAAATATTACTCTTTCCCATCCAGATAAACAAAAAAGATTACGTGATGCTCAACTACTATTTGCCCTAACAGGGAATACATGGCTTACTCAAATAGTTTCTATTAAACAGGAAGGTATAGAAAAAGTTTATGATTTATATGAACCAATTTCAGATACTTGGAATACAGAGGGTATCATAAGTCGTGGATGTGGGGAGCAACCCCTGGCACCCTGGGATGCATGTAACCTCGGCTCTATAAATTTAGGCAAATTTGTTTTAGCTGATGGTTTAGATGTGGATTGGGAGGGTTTGAAGAAAACCACCAGAAAGGCAGTACACTTTTTGGATAATGTGGTGCAAACAAACCCTTATACTTTAAAACAAATTTTCGATGAGGTCAGAAACAACAGAAGAATTGGCTTAGGAGTAATGGGTTGGGCTGATATGTTGTTTAAATTAAAAGTTGCCTACAATTCTGATCAAGCTTTGGAACTGGCTGAGAAAGTAATGAAATTTATTAATGAAGAAGGTCATCAGATGTCAGAAGAATTGGCTGTTCAGAGAGGTCCTTTCCCAAACTGGGCAAATTCAATTTATGCTGAGAAAAACTCTTCTGCTTTCAAAGAAAGACCTACAACTTTGGCTTATGGTTCTGCTAAACCAATTAGAAATTCCACTGTCACAACAATTGCTCCAACTGGCACAATTTCTATTATTGGTGATTGTTCATCCGGAATTGAGCCAGTCTTTGCTTTAGCTTATATCCACAAGGCCAAAGCTGCAGGTGATCAGTATAGAACTTTAACTATTGCTAATAAAACCTTTACTGAAATTGCCAAAAGAGAAAGATTTTATTCTGATGATTTAGCTCAAAAAGTAATGGAAAATGGTTCTGTAAAGGGCTTGACTGATGTGCCACAGCAGTGGCAGGATGTTTTTATCACAGCCCCAGAGATTGATCCAGTCACACATGTCAAAATGCAATCAGCTTTTCAAAAATATACAGATAATGGAGTCTCAAAAACTATTAATCTACCAAATTCAGCAACCGAAGGTGATGTTAGAACTGCTTATTTAATGGCTTATCAAACAGGCTGTGACGGAATTACTATCTATAGAGATGGTTCTAAATCAGTCCAGGTTTTGAATGTTTCATCAACCCTAAAAGATGAAAAAAAGGAAGAAGCAGCTGTTCCGGTTGCTGAGCGACCAATGATTTTAAGAGGTTATACTTACAAAGTCTCAACACCAGTTGGAGAAGCATTTATTACTATTAACAGAGATGAGCAGGATCAACCATTTGAAGTATTTGTGACAGTAGGTAGAGCAGGCATGCACACTATGGCTGATGCTGAAGCTATGGGAAGATTAGTATCTTTATCTTTAAGACTGGCCAGAGGGACTAAAGAAACAGACCCCAAAGCTGTAGCTGCAAAAATTGTGGGACAACTAAAAGGTATTGGGGGAGCATCATCGGTAGGGTTTGGTAAAAATAGAGTGATGAGTTTGGCAGATGCAATAGCCAAGGTTTTAGCAGAAGATTTAGCTCAAACTCCAAATAATTCTTCTGTTGAAACTTTGCCACTTAATTTAACTATTTCTGAGCCAGTGGTAAATACTGGGATAGATGATGTAGTGATGTCTGCCTCTACCCGTTCCCAAGCAGATCTTTGTCCGGAGTGTGGTTCATTTTCTTTTGTTATGGAAGAAGGCTGCAAAAAGTGTCATAGCTGTGGTTACAGCATGTGCTAAGAAAGGAGGATAAAAAAATGGGAGATGGATGTGGTGGTGGTTGCAGTTAAATATATTGACTTCTATAAATTATCTTGATATAAATCCAGTATGGCCATTGAAGAGATAGAGAGTAGGGGTGTCCGACTTACATTTATTCCCAAAGGTACAAGACCTTTTTCTAGAGGGATTCTTCGCAGAAACCCGGATTTTTTCGGTGATATACTTGTAGTTACTGAAAGGGGTTTTGATAGACCGGCTCTCGAATATGTTGCTGGTAAATATGGTAAATCTACTTTTGAAGTAGAACAAGCATTGATTCGGATGGTACATACTACCAGAATTCATAATAGAAAAGTGATAGATTCAGGTATTAGAGAAGCTTTACTTAGATAAAGATATTTAGTAAATACTCCTTTGTTAAAAAAAGCTCATGAACCAAGAAAAAGGGTTAGTTATTTTATATACTGGTGAAGGGAAGGGGAAGACAACAGCTGCTTTGGGACTTGTTTTAAGAGCCTCAGGATATAATAAAAAATGTTTAATTGTTCAATTTGGGAAAGCCTGGTTTACTGGGGAATTAGTAGGGATTAAAAAATTGGGTCCTAATATAAAAATTATCCAAGGAGGTAAGGGGTTTTTAGATATTTTAGGCAGTAAAGTATCTTTATCAGAACACAAAAAAGCAGCCAATGAAGCTTATGACATATTATATAAAGAAGTAATATCTGGAAACTGGGATATAGTGGTGGCTGATGAAATTGTGGGAGCAGTATCCTCAAAAGTCTTATCTCTTACCAAAGTATTAAAGCTTGTTAGGGAAAAAGATGCTACAATGGATTTAGTGCTAACAGGTCATAATGTTTCAAACCAGTTGATAGATATAGCAGATCTTGTAACAGAAATGAAAGAGGTTAAACACCCTTTTCAAAAAGGAATTCTAGCTAAAAAGGGTATTGACTTTTAGCACTCATCATTTTATACTGCTAATGATATGGCTGATTTTATGAAACCCAGCATTACATCCCCAATAGCTTTAAAGCCTACTATGCCGGTTGGTCCTTTGCGGGACACTGTTATTTTTCCTGGTAACTCAGTTCCTATAATCTCCGGCAGACCAAAATCCAAAGCTGCTCTGGATTTGGCCTGGAACAGCGATAAATTAATTGTTTTTGTGACTCAAAAAAATTCCCGGATTGAAGACCCCACAGATAAAGATTTATATAAGGTAGGAACTGTTTGTTTAATAAGAAGGGTGGTTAAAAATCCTGAGGGAGAGTATACCTTGCAAGCAGAAGGATTATCCAGAGTATTTTTAAAAAACTTTACAAAAACAGAACCTTATTTAGAAGCAGAAATTGAAGAAATTCCAGAGCTTTATGAAAGATCAGATCAAACAGAAGCCTTAATCAGAACAGTTAGAGAACAGGTCAAAAGATTTTTAGAATTAGGTGGAAATCCTTTCTTTGACCAGACAAATTTTGCCAACTGGTCACTTTTTACCTACAGTGATGATCCAAATCAATTAGTCAATTCTGTTGTTCAATCCATAGATTTTAAAACTATAGACAAACAACAAATTCTGGAAATGGTATCTGCCCAGGAAAGACTGCAAAGATTATCTGAACTGTTAGCCAAAGAAATCAGAATCATGGAAATTTCCCAAAAAATTTCCTCTCAAACCCAGGAAAGAGTTTCCAAAATTACCAAAGAAGCCATTTTGAAAGAGCAGATGAAGAGTATTGAAGAGGAATTGGGTGGAGGAGATAGTGAGCATCAGGAAATCCATGAATTTGAATTAAAAATCAAAAAAGCTGGCATGCCAAAGGAGGTTTTGGAAAAAGCCAAAAAAGAACTTTCCAGACTGGCTAAGATGTCCTCATATAATCCAGAAGCTGGGTATATTAGAAATTATTTGGAATGGTTAACAGATTTGCCCTGGATGCTTATAAAAAATGGCAAAATAGATTTGAAAAAATCTGAGGAGATTTTAGATGAAGATCATTATGGACTAAAAAAAGTTAAAGAAAGAATTATAGAATATTTGGCAGTTCATAAATTATCAGGTAAAATGAGGGGGCCAATTCTTTGTTTTGTGGGTCCTCCTGGTGTTGGTAAAACCTCAATTGGTAAATCAATAGCCAGAGCACTGGGCAGAAAATTTGTCAAAATTTCTCTAGGAGGAATTAGGGATGAGGCAGAAATTAGAGGTCACAGAAGGACTTATGTTGGATCAATGCCTGGAAGAATCATCCAGGGTATTAAGCAAGCTGGTACCAAAAATCCAGTTTTTATGTTGGATGAAATTGATAAAATTGGAGCAGATTATAGAGGTGATCCATCTGCAGCTTTGCTTGAAGCATTAGATCCTGAACAAAATGAAGGATTTTCTGATCATTACTTAGAAGTGCCATTTGATTTGTCAAATGTGATGTTTATCACAACTGCTAATATTTTGGACACTATTCCTCCTGCTTTAAAGGATAGGTTAGAGGTGATCCGTTATGCTGGTTATACTGAGGATGAAAAGTTTCACATTGCCAAAAACTTTTTACTCCCCAAACAAATTCCAAACCATGGCTTAAATGCAAATCAAATAGAATTTGAAGATGAAGCAATTAAAAGAGTAATCAGAGGATATACCAGGGAGGCAGGGGTTAGAAATTTAGAAAGGGAGTTATCTACAGTTATTAGAAAAGTAGCCAGAAAAGTAGCAGAAGGGAATTTAAGTAAATTTATTATCAAGTCAGAAGATATTCATGGATTCTTAGGTCCAATCAAATTCCTGCCAATACTCGCTGAAAAACAGGATGAGATTGGGATGTCTACAGGTTTGTCTGTGACTGAGGCTGGTGGAGAAGTATTATTTATTGAGGTAACTTTGATGCCTGGTAAAGGAAGTTTGCTTTTAACTGGACAATTAGGGGATGTAATGAAAGAATCAGGTCAGGCTGCTATGTCATATGTAAGATCCCATTGGGCACCTTTAGGTTTACAGGAAAGATTTTTCCAAAAGATGGATGTTCACATTCATGTTCCAGAAGGAGCAACACCTAAAGATGGGCCTTCAGCTGGAATTGCTTTAACTTCTGCAATTATTTCTGCCTTTACCAAGATTCCAATTCACAAAGATGTAGCCATGACTGGTGAGGTAACCTTAAGAGGCAGAGTACTGGAAATTGGTGGATTAAAAGAAAAAGTTTTAGCAGCTCACAGAGCAGGGGTTAAAACTGTCATAGCACCTGCAGATAATGAAAAAGATATGGAAGATATTCCAGACTTTGTCCAAAAAGATCTAAAGTTTCACTTTGTCAAACATATGGATGAGGTGCTAAATGTAGCCTTAATCAGGCCTCCAAAACCCCAACAACACAAAGTTGTGCCAATCTCCCCAGCCTATGTAGCTTAAGTCTACTTGACTTATTTAGCTTCATATTGTAAATTCTAAGATACTGCTTTAGAAATATTTTCATGGATTTTATTTTAAATAACATAAATTTGTTAATCTGGTTTTCAGTAATAGCTGCTGTTGCATATGGTGTTTGGTTAATTTTGGATGTTTTAAAGCAACCTTCTGGTGATGAAAAAATGCAGGAAATTGCCCAGGCTATCCAAGTTGGTGCCGCAGCTTATCTAAAAAGACAGTATAAAGTTGTTGCCATAGTAGCTTTGCTTATGGCTTGTTTAATCTACTATGGTTTGGGGATAAATTCAGCTATAGGATTTTTAATAGGAGCAGTTTTTTCAGCTTTGGCTGGGTTTATTGGGATGAGTGTAGCTGTCCGGGCTAATGTGAGGGTAGCTGAAATTGCTAAAAAAGGTTTATCCGAAGCTTTTGGATTGGCATATAAAGGCGGGGCAGTTACAGGATTTTTGGTAGTAGGTTTAGCTTTGGGAGCAGTTTATGGATTTTATCAATTCACTGGTGGAGATTTAAGGGCTTTAATAAGTTTGGGGTTTGGAGGATCTTTAATCTCAGTATTTGCCCGTTTAGGCGGAGGAATCTTTACTAAAGGAGCAGATGTGGGAGCAGATTTAGTTGGGAAACTTGAGTTAGGAATTCCTGAAGATGATCCCAGAAACCCGGCAGTGATTGCAGATAATGTTGGAGATAATGTGGGTGATGATGCTGGTATGGCTGCTGATATTTTTGAAACATATGTGGTAACAGCAATTGCTTCTATGATCTTGGGCCAACTGCTTTTCCCTGGGTTTAATAATGCAGTAATTTTTCCTCTGGTAATTTTAGCAACCGGAATTTTTGCCTCAATTTTAGGATCATTGTTTGTTAAACTTTCCAACAAAAATATTATGGGAGCTTTATACAAAGGAATGATTGTGACAGCCATACTTAGTGCAGTATTATTTTATCCGGTAACGAATCTTCTAATGGTGGGCAACGGTGTTTTTTCTACTTTAAATTTGTATTTAGCTGCAATTATTGGAGTAGTGGTGACAGCTGGAATGGTGTTGATTACTGAATACTACACAGGTACCCAGTACTCCCCTGTTCAAAATTTAGCATTTGCTTCTAAAACAGGACATGGCACAAATATTATTGCAGGGTTAGCTTTGTCTATGAGATCTACTTTTTGGCCAATTGTTTTAATCTCAGCTGCTGTTTTAATTAGCTTTATGTTAGCCGGGCTATATGGGACAGCTTTAGCTGGTGTAACAATGTTATCTTTGGCCGGGATTATTGTGGCAATTGATGCTTTTGGACCAATTACAGATAATGCAGGAGGAATTGCCGAAATGGCTAATTTGCCTGAAAAGGTGAGAAGAGTAACTGATCCTTTGGATGCAGTTGGAAACACTACTAAAGCTGTGACCAAAGGTTATGCAATAGGTTCAGCTGCCCTGGCAGCCCTAGTATTGTTTGCATCTTATGCTCAAGAATTTGCAGCCGGAGGAAGGGAATTAACTTTTCAACTTTCTAATCCAAAAGTAATAGTTGGACTTTTTATTGGTGGATCTTTGCCTTATCTTTTTGCCTCATTTGCTATGGAAGCAGTAGGAAAGGCAGCTGGATCAGTGGTTGAGGAGGTTAGACGTCAATTTAAAGAAATCAAAGGAATTATGAAAGGTGAAGCCAAACCAGATTATGCAAAATGTGTTGAAATTGTCACAGCAGCTGCTCAAAAAGAAATGTTGATTCCGGCTTTAATTCCTGTTTTAGCCCCGGTTCTAGTGGGATTTTTATTGGGTCCTGTGGCTTTAGGAGGGATGCTGGTTGGCTCAATTATTACTGGGATTTTTGTGGCAGTTTCTATGACTACCGGTGGAGCTGCCTGGGATAATGCTAAAAAGTATATTGAAGCAGGTAAGTTTGGGGGAAAAGGTTCTGAGACTCACAAAGCAGCAGTGACAGGAGATACAGTGGGGGATCCCTACAAGGACACAGCAGGTCCTGCAATAAATCCGATGATTAAAGTGATCAATATAGTCGCTCTGCTGTTAGTGCCTTTCCTTAGATAGTACTTACAGGAGTGCCTGTGGGAGTTGGGCCGCCAGTTGGTGGAGGTGTTGGTTGTCCACCAGCTAAAGCATTTTTTACCTCAGTTACCACCTGATCAGGAGTATATGAAGCTTTGATTAAATATGCCTGAGCACCTAACTCAAATCCTTCCTTAATTACAGCTTCCTGGCCTAAATTGGTAAGTAAGATAGTAATCATAGGAGAATTAGGATTTTGAGTTTTAAAAGTTCTTAAAAGTTGCAAACCATTTATTCCGGGCAACATAATATCCAGTAAAAGTAAATCAAAGGGTTCTGCAGTTAACATATTTAATCCAGTCTGCCCATCAACTGCACTCTTAATCTGAAAGCCTGCTTTGGTTAATTGTCTGACATATAGTTCTCTGATAAAGTCTTCATCCTCAATCAGCAGTATTTTTTTAGTTGGATTCATTATGACTTATTGTACCTTATAGATATTTATAAATTCAATGCCCCACCTGCGGTCAAATTATCAATAACGTTATTCTTCCTAACCGTACCACCACTAATCTTTTCTGCTAAGGGTAAAGTAAAAGAAAACTTACTTCCTTTTCCTGCTTCTGACTCAACCCAAATCTTGCCACCTAATTTGTCTATTATAGATTTAGAGATATATAATCCTAAACCAGTACCTTTACTGGCTTGCTGCATCTGGTTGGAGACTCTGAAAAATTTATTAAAAAGATGTGACATCGCTTCTTTAGGGATACCAACACCTGTATCAGAAACGCTAGTTATTATTTCATTGGGAGAAACTTCTACAGATACAGTTACATTTCCTCCAGCATTTGTATAGTTAATAGCATTTGCAATAAGATTAATAATAACTTCAGGAGTTCTGATTGGGTCTGCTAATATTTGAGGTAATTGCAAAGGAGGCTCAAAATTTAATACTACACTTTTTTGAACAGCCTGGGATTTTAAATCCTCCACCACCTTAGTCACAATAGGTAGATAATCCAAAGCCTGAGGGAATACAGACATTTGCTCCCTTTCAATTTTGTTAACATTTAATAGATTTCCGACCAATGTTAAGAGCTGCTTGGCTGATGTTAAGCTTCTTTGCAGAAGGTCTATTTCTGTGTTCTCTATTTTCCCTTTATTCTCATCAATAAAGACAGACAAATATCCAATAATAGAAGTTAAAGGAGTCCTGAGTTCATGTGAGGCCATAGAGACAAAATCCAGTCTCATTTTTTCCAGTTCTTCTTCTTTGGCTATATCATGCATTATCAAGAGACAGGAAACATTGGTTTGAACAGTGCCATTAAGTTGTACAGTTGATAAATTAATCTTAGCTTGTTTGCCTTGCTTTCCGACTAGTTTAGCTAGTTTATTAAAAGAATTACTGCAATAAGTTTTTGGCAGAATTTCTTCTGAGTCAGTAAAAAGATGGACTAATTGGTCAACAGGATGACCTGTTAATTCACTTTGAGTAAAACCAGTAATTTCCTCAGCAGCTTTATTGGAAAGAATAATATTTTTATTAAAGTCTATAGCAATAATTCCATCCACAATTGATGATAAAACCTCACTTAATTTACTCCTGTCAGAAATGGCTATATCTTTTTCTGTTTGTAAATTATGAAATGTCTGAGAAATTTTATCAGCCATCAAGTTAAAAGAATTACCAATCTTTTCAAATTCATCACCAGACCTAATATCTACTTTTTGACTAAAGTTTCCATTGCCTAAATTCTCAGAAGCTGTTATTAAATCCTGCAAAGGTTTTAAAAAGAGAAATATTAAAGTAGAAGAGGTAATCATTGTTAAAATTCCTACCCCAATAGAAATTAATAAATCATGAATTAAAAATAGAGAAGTAAAAAGTGGGATAAATGTACTGATTAAAAGAACAACAATAGTTTTTACAAGAAGTGGACGCCCCATATAGATTAAGAGTAACAGAGCTTAGGAATGGAATCAATCTCCCTTTCAGTAGCGCGTACGGGAGTTGAACCCGTGATCTTCACATTGAGAACGTGACGTCCTAGGCCACTAGACGAACGCGCCGTGGTTGAAATTATACAGCAGATTGACTTTATGAACAAATTAAAATAGAATTTGGCCAGCTTGCCCAACTGAATGACAAAGACAAATATCGTGTCTGCAAAATTTGTAAAAAATACTACTTATCTGACTGCTAAAGGGCTTACTGAGGCAAAATCTGAGTTGGATTTTCTTAAGAAAACTAAAAGATTAGAAATTGCCGAAAAAATCCACCAGGCCAGAGAGTATGGAGATTTAGCAGAAAATTCTGAATATGATAGTGCCATAGAAGAACAGTCTTTAACAGAAAATAGGATTTCTGAGCTGGAGAATATTTTAAAAAAAGTTAAAGTTATTGCAGATAATCACACCGAAGATTTTATCGTAATTGGTTCAACTGTCAAAATTGATATGGATGGGGAAATTGATCAATTTAAGATTGTTGGTAGAGTTGAGGCAGATCCATCTAAAAAAAGAATTTCCAATGAGTCTCCTTTGGGGATCTCACTATTGGGTGCCAAAAAAGGAGAGGTGGTTGAAGTTACAACCCCAATTGTCAGATACAAATGTAAAGTATTGGAGATATCATGAACGATCTACCCTTAATTAAATTTAATCCCAAACTGCCTAAACTGTCAGCAAATGAAAAAGCTGTATTAAAACTGCTAGTTGAAGCAGGGGAATTAATTGTACCTGTATATGTAGCCCAAGGAGAAGATGCGAAAAAGGTAAATAAAGGGGATATTGATAAAGCTGGTAAGAAATCTCCCAATCTAATCTCTCCTTACACCATTGTTGAAAAAGTAGAGGGAAAGCTTATAGCCACTCCTTATCATATTAAATACAAAGAACTTCTAAACCCTGTTGCAGAAAAATTAGAAGAAGCAAGCAGGATAACTGAAAATAAGGACTTTAGTAAAGCTCTCAAAGTTCAAGCAAAGGCATTGTTAACTGGTTTTTACGATCAGGCAACTATAGCATGGCTCAAAGCAAAGCCGTGTATTTTAAATATTTCCATAGGTCCGCTTCTCCATTATGATGATCGATTATACTTCTCTAAAGCTTCATACCACGCTTGGGTAGGAGTGATTGATAAAGAAGGAACTGACAAATTGAATAATTACAAAAGCATTACCCTAAGTTCCAGGAGAACAGTGCTGGTTCCCAAAGAATGGATTAATCCAGCTAAAATTAAAACAAAAGTACTTGATGTTGTTTTATTTTCTGGTATTATGGCGAAAACAAGATTTGTAGGAGTAAATTTACCAATTGATATCGATATTATTGAAAAAGATGGAACTGAAGTTACAATTTTTAATCAGGCTAATGATTTAAGACTGAAGGAACAAATCTTACCAAGTTTCAATAAGATATTTTCCAAAGGATTTAGACAAGGTTTTACTGAAGAAGATTTGAGAAAAGGTTATCTGTTAACAACGACTCTTCATGAATTAGCCCATAGTTACCTTAACTATAGATATTCATTTGATAGGCTACAAGATCTATTTACTTGTATTCAGGAACTTGCTGCAACCATATTAGGGCTTCGTATGGCTGGGTCTCTGCTTTTGAAAGACAGAATTACAAATAAACAATTAGAATCAATGCTTACCGCATATATTTCAAGAACCTTCTTCCTTAGGCAAGAAAATAGAAACAATGAATTTATGAGTAAATATATTTTAGGGTGTAATATATTTATTAACTTCATGTTGGAAAATGGTGCCTTAAAACAACGCGGTAATTTAATTTTTACCAATTTTACTAAAGTATTTGTCTCATTACATGATTTATCTAATCTATTAGAAGACTTACTTTCAAGTGGGGCTAGAAAAGACGCCCAGTCTTTCGTCATACGATATACAAGATAAAGTTGCCACATTAAGTTGCATTAAAGCTCGATTGTGAGTATAATCTTTTAAATCTTATGGCAACAACTAGAACTGCTGAACGTATGGGTGAATATATTGGACCGACATCCTCAAGAGTAACAGCTTTAACGTACCAAAGAGGTGAATATATCTATGAAGTGCAAAAGGCGACACGCTCTAATTTAGAGGGTTTAAGAACTAGAGCCATTGGATTTGAAGGACTATTAGAGTATGGGCCCTTCCGTACTCCTGCTGAAGTCACTAGCAATATTCAGCCAGGTAGCGAAGTCATTTTTGCAAGCTATAGAGGACGATGGAGAAGAATGTTTGGTCTTCCTGCAAAAGATGTTGGAGTAATGACTCTTGAAGTTAAAACAGCGACTATAGAAGGTAGACCAATTAAAGTCATATCTACAGGGGTAAGAGCAGTCGCGGAAAATTTTCAAAAGCACGGTATAGGCACAGACTTTGTTAGAGATGCAATTCTCAGGCATAGACCAGATGCTGTTACAGGTAGATCTAGGAATTGGAAGGTATATCGCTCGCTCGAAAAGATTGATCTTTTTAAAAATGGAAGTATTTCTCCAATTGATAAACCATTTCCTCCAGAAGCTCCAAGGGCATTAGAGCAAGTGCTTGCTAGAAGTAAAATCATAGAGATGGATTTACAAACAGGTCTTGTTAGAGACATTTATCCAAAAAAGAAGCCAAAGGATTTTACTCCTCGTAAAGGTCATGTGGCTGGTTGGAGAATTCACGATGCATTAATAGCAAAAGGTGTACCCCCAGGAGGAACCAATGGATTAAGATATTGGGTAGAGACTGATCAAGATGCGATTGATGCTGCGCTTCCTGAGTATCAAAGGCTTTTGGAACCAGAACCTCTAACGCCTAGCAAACGGCCACTTCTACAATCAATTGCAGAGAAGGTAGCAGACTTCCTTCAGGTTTGAAAAAAGTCTTTTAAAAACCTTCAGTTTCAGATATACTTAACACAAAGAAGGAGAAGTGGTTGAGGTTACAACTCCAATTGTCAGATATAAATGTAAAGTATTGGAGATATCATGAACGATCTACCCTTAATTAAATTTAATCCCAAACTGCCTAAACTGTCAGCAAATGAAAAAGCTGTATTAAAACTGCTAGTTGAAGCAGGGGAATTAATTGTACCAATCTATCTTGAACAAGAAAATCAGATCAAAAAAATAGGTAACCTTTATCCTAAAGGAGTCAATAAAGAGAAAATTAGGATAGCTGCTAAGAAAAATCCTGAGGTTTTATCACCATATACAGTAGTTGAGGAAGTTAATGGGGAGCTGAGAGCAGTACCGTACCATATAAAGTACGCACAACTTTTAAAACCTGTTGCAGAAAAATTAAATCAGGCAAGTATGATAGCTGACAATAAAGAATTTAGTGAATTTTTAAAGTTGCAAGCAAAGGCTTTACTGGATGGAACATATGAAGATGTTTTTGCTTCATGGCAGAAGATGAAACCTTATATTCTAGATATTTCTATTGGACCTGTAGAGCACTATGATGACAGAGTATTTTTCACCAAAGCAGCTTATCAAGCTTGGGTTGGGGTTGTTGATATGGAGGCAACAAGGAAACTCTATTTTGATAAAACTATAGTTTTAAGTGCTAGAAGAGATGTTTTAATACCGGGTGAACGGTTAGATAATTATGAGAAAGTCAAGGCAAAAGTGGATGATGTACTCTTGCTCTCAGGATTAATAGCCAGGACAAAGTTTGTAGGGCTTAATTTACCTATGAACCTTAAGCTTGTTGAAAAGTATGGATCTGAGGTTACAATATTTAAACAAGTTAATGATTCAAGACTACAAGAGCAGATACTCCCGACTTTTAAAAAGATTTTTTCTTCGGAGTTTAGAAAAGGATATAGTTCAGAAGATTTAAGAAAAGGTAGTTTACGTTATGTTGCCTTTCATGAGTTAGCGCATAACTACTTATACTACAAAAGTTCTGCTGAGAGACTTCAGGATTTACTCCCTTCTATCTACGAACTTACTGCTACTCTTTTAGGTATGAGAATTGCTGGGTCCTTGCTCTTAAAAGATGTCCTTACCAATAAGGAGCTTGAATCAATGATTGTGGCATTCGTTTGCAGAAGCTTTGACCTTATAGAGAAAAATAAAACTAACAAATTTATGATTAATTATGCTTCCGGGGGGGCTATTTTTATTAACTTTATGCTTGAAAGTGGTGCTTTAAAACAAAAAGGAGGCATGACTATGCCTAATTTTATGAGGATTTTTGTATCATTACAGGAGTTATCATATATATTAGAACGTTTGTTATCCTCAGGTATCAAAAAAAACGTAGAGGTTTTCATAAAAAAGTACGGACATTTAAAATAAAACTTCATGCGACTTCTTCGGCATTTTGCAATATGTATGAACAAACGATATAATAACGCCCATTATGACGATAGAACAAAAAGAGAGAAGGATGTTAACAAGAATGGTTAGTGGAGGAGCTGAACAGCGTGGACCTACAGCTATAGATCTTCCGAAAACAGGATATATTGTAGATATGTATCAAAAGGGATCTTATATTGCAGAAAAGGATGAATTAGCTAGAATAACAAAACGTCTAATTGTAAGCTCCGGTCTTTGGACTCAAGATGTAGCAAACCAAATGGTTGAATCGGGTTTAGGTAGCAGTGATCCTGATAATACAAGCTGGCTAGGTTTTAGAAAATCAAATGCACCTCGGGGTGAATATGATGGAGTTGCTTGGCAAGAAGAATTATATATTCCTACGGTTAGAGGATACGTGCGACTTCTTCATATGAAATTAAGAGCGTTCGTACCAGATGCTCAAGGACTTCACCTAGGAAGAACTGGTATGCAGCTTGCTCTCGGTGCACATCCTGAGGTTACTCATATTTCTCATCGAACAGGAAGTGCTGCAGCAGCACGCTCCTGGTTAGAGTCAGGAGTTTTCAGGGAAGGACGACGTTTTCCTTACGATC
Source organism: uncultured Gammaproteobacteria bacterium (assembly GCA_964393545.1). Classification (GTDB taxonomy): domain Bacteria; phylum Patescibacteriota; class Microgenomatia; order Daviesbacterales; family UBA10151; genus CAYMUB01. Next base: position 16,722 of record CAYMUB010000059.1, read on the forward strand.
TTCCATTTGTTCAAGCTCCCCAGTTGCCCCAAATATTACTATGGCTTTATGAGTTATATCATGTAAATGGAGAAAGGCCAAACCTTTCTACGGGAGTAAGTGTGGGTGATTATATCGAACAAAATAAGGCTTATATACCAGATCGAACGCACCAACCTACAATGGAAATTCTTAAATGGATGGAAGAAAAACCAACAGTATTAGTAGACGGAATGGAAGTAAAAAGGAAAGTATTAGTAGACGGAATGGAAAAAGATCCATTAGGAATGGATTTACAAAGAGGTGATTCGTTAACTGAGATTGGTGAACTCAGATAAAATTTGTTTAATTTCTTCTTTTAAAAACCTTCAGCTTCAGATATACTTTACCCAATAGTATGTATTGGGCAGATAGGGTTGCTAAAGAAATAATTGATTCAGGCAAATTTAAGCCATATTGGGTTGATGATATGTTTACCCCTTCAGGTTATGCCCATATTGGTTCTTTAAGAGGGCCTTTGGTTCATGATTTAATCTATAAAGCTTTAGTTCATCAAAATCAGCAAACTAGGTTTACCTATGTAATGAATGATTTTGATCCTATAGATGGTTTACCAAAAGAACTGGAAAAAGATTTTTCCAAATACTTAGGTTTTCCCTTAAGAGTAGCTCCCTCACCTGAAAAAGGATTTGATAGTTTTGCCCAATTTTTTGCTGCTGATTTTAAAAATGTTTTAAATAGTTTAGGTATACAAGCAGAATTTTTATCTTCTTATGATATGTACAAAGAAGGTAAATTTGATGAAGCTATCAAAATTGCCCTGGACAATGTAGAAAAGATTCAGAATATTTATCAAAAAGTCAGTGGAAGCAAAAAGGCAGAGCAAGGCTGGTTGCCTTTACAAGTAGTTTGTGAAAATTGTGGCAAATTAGGTACCACCAGAGTTCATAACTTTGATGGGAAAGAAGTTGAATATACTTGTGAACTTATCATGGTTAAATGGGCTCAGGGTTGCGGATATACTGGTAGAATCTCTCCTTTTGGGGGAAAAGGAAAATTGCCCTGGAAAGTAGACTGGCCTGCTCATTGGTCAGTAATAGGTGTAACAATAGAAGGGGCTGGTAAAGACCACTCATCTGCTGGTGGTTCAAGAGATATTGCCAAAGAGTTATGTAAGAATGTCTTTAAGATCAAGGAGCCATATAATTTGCCCTATGAATTTTTCTTAATCGGTGGTAAAAAAATGGCTTCATCTAAAGGTTTAGGTTTAAAAGCTAGAGATGCAAAACAACTTTTACCTTCAGAACTGGTCAGGTTTCTATTTGTCAGGACAGATTACAGGCAAGCTGTTGAGTTTGATCCTTTGGGTACAATGGCTATTCCAGATTTGTTTGATGAATATGATAGATGTTACTTAGCATTTGCTAAGAAAACGGATCAAGACCTGGCAAGAGCTTTTGAAATGGCACAAGTTGGAGAATTGCCGGAAGGTGATATTAAAATTTTACCTAGGTTTAGGGATGTAGTTAATTTTGTACAAACCCCTAATGTTGATGTCTGGAAAAAGTTTGAAGAGATAAAAGGTTCAAAGTTAACTGAAGAAGAAAAAAAGATTTTGGGAGAAAGGGTAGAATACGCCAAAGTCTGGATTGAAAAATATGCCCCGGATGAATTCAGATTACAAATGTTACCTGAGTTGCCCAATTTAGCAGATACCTTAACGCAAGAACAAAAAAGTTACCTTTCAAGAGTAGTTGAAATTTTAGATTCAGCAGAGACAGCAGAAAAACTACAACTGGATTTATATAACCTTTCCAAAGAACTCAAAATAGATGCCAAAATTGCTTTTTCTGCAATATATATTTCCATGATAGGAAAACAATTTGGACCAAAGGCTGCCTGGTTTTTATTATCTTATCCAAAGGAAAAAGTAATTGAAAGACTAAAAGAGGCAGCAAAATGAATATAAGTGATCTTAAAAAAATCTTAAAAGTGTTTTTAACTTTGCAATGGGCTAAAGAATTACCAAGACAGGGTTTTATTGCTTTAGGTTTTAAAAGAAATGAAGCAGATTCAGTAGCAGCCCACTCTTTTACAACGGCTCTTTTAGGGTATTTCTTGGCCAAACAATTACAAAAAGAAGGTACAAAAATTGACTGTGATAAAGTATTGAAAATGGGTCTAGTACATGATATTGGGGAAACAATTGTGGGAGATGTGGGAACTTTTGTCAAAGGTATGGCTGGGGGAGTATTTAAAAATATTGAGGAAGAAGGGGTAAAAGCCTTAGTTGAGGATTTGGATTCCAAAGATGAGATATTAAAGCTTGTTTCGGAATATAACGGGAGAAATACTTTGGAGGCCAGAGTGGTTAAAACTGCAGATAATTTAGATGCGCTAGCTCAAGCTAAAGGTGTACCTGGAGCCCAAGATGCGTTAAAATATTTTAAGCAGATGACTCATATTACAAAATTTGACTGGCATAAAACTGCTATAGATTTAATACTAAGTAATAAGGTGGAGCCGGAAAGAGGCTGGCAGGAAAAAGAATAGTTATGTTAGACATAAATTTTATCAAAGAAAACTTAGCAAAAGTTAAAAAAGATATTGTAGACAGGAAGACAGACGTTGATCTGGATAAACTGTTATCTTTAGATGAACAAAGAAAAGAATTAATTCAACAAGTTGATGCCATCAGGGCCAGAAGAAATGAAGCAGCCAAAGCAAAAGATATTGAATCTGGTAAGAAAATAAAGACCGAGTTGGGTGGACTTGAGAAACAATTAGCAGACATAGAAAAAGAGTGGAATATGTTAATGTTTCAAGTGCCAAATATTCTGCTGGATGAAGTTCCCAGGGGTGATGTAACTCAAAATAAAATTCTCAGAAAAGAAGGGGAAATACCCAAGTTTTCCTTTATTCCTAAAGACCATATAACACTTGGAAAGCTTTTAAATATTATAGATTTTGACAGAGGAGTAAAGGTGGGAGGATTTAGAGGTTATTATTTAAAAAATGAAGGTGCCAGATTGCACTGGGCTATCTTGCAATTTGCCTTTGATCATTTAATACAAAAAGGTTTTAATCCTGTTGTCCCACCGGTAATAAATAAAAGATTTGCTTTAGTTGGAGGAGGACAATTTCCTTGGGGTGAGGAAGATACATACAAGGTTTCAGAAGAAGATTTTTTAGTTGGGACAGCTGAGATTCCTTTGATGGCCATGCATTCTGATGAGACTTTTGAGTTAAAAGATTTACCAAAAAAATATGTAGGAATATCTTCTTGTTTTAGAACAGAAATTGGTTCTTATGGCAAAGATACTAAAGGTTTATATAGAGTTCATGAATTTTATAAAGTAGAGCAGGTAGTCTTGTGTGAGGCGGATGAGCAAGAGTCTTTAGGTTTTTTTGAAGAATTGCAAGATAATTCAGAGGATATTTTGCAGGAATTAGGTCTACCCTATCAGGTAGTTATTCTATCCAGTCAAGATATAGGTAAAAAATCAGCTTTAACATATGATATAGAAACATATATGGCAGCCAGGAATGGCTATGGTGAAACTCACTCCAATTCAATAGTCTTAGACTTTCAAACCAGAAGACTTAAAATTAAATACAAGGATCAAGATGGAAAAGTTAAATTTTGTCACGCCTTAAATAATACGGCTATTGCCTCACCCAGAATTTTAATTCCTATTTTGGAAAACTTCCAGACTGAGGATGGATCTGTAAAAATTCCAGAAGTTTTGCAAAAGTACACCGGCTTTTCAGAGATTAACCCTAAATAGCTCTATCTTCCCTGTTGTCTTTGTCTGGCTAAGTCAGCAGCCGAAGTAGCTTGAAGAGAAGCTGATGCACTACCACCTTGTAGTTGACCAAAATTAGCAGATCCACTTGCAACTGGAGCAGTAGTTTGAGGAATAGGAGTAGCAATAGGAGCAGGAGTTTTTACAGTTGTTTTAGAAACCTCAGCCGGAAGAGAAGTATTAGTTTTAGGTTGACCTATTCCTAAAATAAAATAGGCTGAAGCACCTATCACAATAATAAGCAAGAGTATTCCTGTTCCAATTAACCATTTTGGTATACCCCTATGATCTTGAGTTGGAAGGGTTGGTACTTGAGGAGAATTATTGATGGGAGTTGATGGGACAACTAATGTTTCAGGTGCAGTAGAAAGGTTTTGCCCATTATCTAAAGGAGAATTATTGCTTATTAAGTGTGATAAATCTGTAGGAGCTAATTCTGATTGAACCGGAGCTGGTTCTGCTTGAACTGGTGCTGATTCAGTTAAAGCAGTTTCCGGTAGGGTTACAGGTAAAGGGGCTGTAGGTGGAGCAGGAGGAACCCAAGTTGGTTGAGGTGAAGAAACTGGTGGTACAGATGTGCTCCAGGGATTATCTAAAGGAGAGGTAGTTGCAGGTGGGATAAAAGTAGAAACCGGTTCTGGCTGGGTAGTAGGAATAGTTGATGGTTGAGTGGGAAAAGGATTGGCAGGTGGCGATGTCCAAGTAGGCATAGGAGGAGTAGTGTTTCCTGGTGAAGAAGGATTTGTATTATTTGGCGGATTTGGATTGTTCTGATTGTCCATTGGGCAGACCTTTAACTGTTAGTTTAGTAAAGCAATGATCAGTTGTCAATGATTAATAGAGAAAGGTATAATAAACGAAACTTATGTTAGGAATCTTGGGAAAGTGGTTGGATTCAAATGAGAGAGAGATAGGGAAACTTAAACCTTTAGTTGAGAGTATTAATAGTTTTGAGAAAAAAACCTCTAGGTTGACTGATAAACAATTAAAAGGAAAATTTGCAGAGTTTAAGTTGCAACACGAACGTGGTAAAAATTTGGAAGAGCTTTTACCAGAAGTTTTTGCTGTTGTTCGTGAATCAGCAAAAAGAAACCTTAACCAGCGTCACTTTGATGTGCAACTCATGGCTTCTATTACTTTACATCAAGGTAAAATCGCTGAGCAAAAAACTGGTGAAGGAAAGACTTTGTCAGCAACTCCGGCGTTATTTTTAAACGCCATTGCTGGGAAAGGTGTACACCTGGTAACAGTTAATGATTATTTGGCCATGCGGGATTGTGGGTGGATGGGGCCAGTATATTATGCTTTGGGAGCAACTTGTGCAACTATTGTTCACGATGCTGCTTATATTTATGATCCAAAATATAAATCAACTGTTCATGAGGATAAAAGATTACAACATTTAAAACCAATCACAAGAAAAGAAGCATATGCTGCAGATATTACCTATGGTACCAATAATGAATTTGGTTTTGATTATTTGCGGGATAATATGGCTTTTAAATTAGCTGATCAATCCCAAACCCGCCTGCCGGACGGACAGGGAGGTCATTTTTTTGCAGTAGTTGATGAGGTTGATTCTATTTTAATTGATGAGGCAAGAACACCTTTAATCATCTCTCAGCCAGCCCAAGAAGCAACGGATAAGTACTACCAGTTTTCCAAAATTATAGACTCTCTTTCCCCCTCTGATTATGTAATTGATGAAAAAGCCAGGACTGCTCATCTTACTGAAGAAGGAACATTAAAGATAGAAAAGATGCTAGGGGTTAATAATCTATATGAAAAAGATTTTTCAACCCTGCATCATTTAGAAGAATCTTTAAAAGCCAAAACTTTGTTTCAAAAAGATAGAGATTATGTAGTTAAAGATGGGGAAGTAATTATTGTAGATGAATTTACCGGAAGATTAATGTTAGGCCGCCGCTATTCTGAAGGCTTGCATCAGGCAATTGAGGCAAAGGAAGGTGTAACTATCCAGAAAGAATCTCAAACTCTGGCCACTATTTCTTTCCAAAATTATTTCAGAATGTATAAAAAGTTAGCTGGTATGACAGGTACTGCTGCAACAGAAGCTGAAGAGTTTAGCAAAATATATAAATTAGAAGTGATTATTATTCCCACTAATAATCCAATGATAAGAAAAGATCATCCAGATACTATTTATAAAACTCAAGTTGGAAAATATACAGCGGTGGCTGATTTAGTAGCTGAACTTCATGAAAAAGGCCAACCAGTTCTGGTTGGTACGACTTCAATTGAAAAGAATGAATTTTTATCAGATCTTCTAAAAAGAAAAGGGGTTTCGCATGCTTTACTTAACGCAAAAAATCATGAAAAGGAAGCAGAAATCATTGCCAAAGCCGGACAAAAAGGAGCGGTGACTGTGGCAACAAATATGGCAGGAAGGGGAGTTGATATTGTGTTAGGAAAAGGAGTAACAAATATAGATGGATTGTATGTTATTGGAACAGAGAGGCATGAATCAAGAAGAATTGATAACCAGCTTAGAGGTCGTTCCGGTAGACAAGGAGATCCTGGAGAGACCAGATTTTTTGTGTCTTTGGAAGATGATTTAATGAGAATTTTTGGAGGAGAACAAGTCTCCAAAGTGATGGATTTTCTAAAAATGCCAGAGAATGTGCCAATTGAACATGGATTAGTTTCGAAAGCCATAGAAGGAGCACAGAAAAAAGTTGAAGGACACAACTTTGATATCAGAAAACACACTGTTGAGTATGACGATGTAATGAATCAACAGAGGCAAATTATCTATGAAGTAAGAAAGAAAGTTTTGGAAACAGCAGAGAATAAAGACACTTCTTTAAAGATGGAAATATTGGAAAAAATAACAAGAGAAATCTCAAGTGTTGTGACTATTCATTCTGAAGAGGGAATTAATCCTCAAAAGATTTTAGAGGAATTTTCATCAATTGTTCCTTTGGATGAAAAAAGCCAAACGGATTTGCAAAAACAAATCTCTAATTTTTCCAGTACAGATCAGATAAATAAGTTTTTAGTAGATCTTTCAAGTCATTTCTATAATGAAAGAGAAAAAAATGTGGGGGATGAGGTAGTAAGGCAAATGGAGGTATTTGTATATTTAAATACCATTGATACTTTATGGATTGAGCATTTGGATACTATGGATGATTTAAGGTCAGGAATAGGACTTAGAGGCTATGCTCAAAGAGATCCTTTAATTGAATATAAAAGAGAAGGTTTCGAATTATTTGAAAAATTAATGGTGGAGATTGATTACGAAATTGTTCATAGGATTTATAAAGTTGCCCTTCAAGGGCAAGCTCCATCAATTGCAGAGTCTGAACCAATCAAGATAGAGCAGGCAGTTGAAGTAAGGCCTAAGATAGATATTTCTTTTGAACAAGAGTCAAGCATTACTAAAGTTAAGATAGAAAAAGACGGAATTGTAACTGAGCAAGTTTATGGTTCACAAGGACAATTAAATAATACTCATGGAAAATTAGGCAGAAATGATCCTTGTCATTGTGGAAGCGGAAAGAAATATAAAAAATGTCACTATCCTAATTAAGAATGATATATTGACAATAAGACTAAATATAGCTATTTTTAGTATTATTATTTACTAAATTAACCTATGACAGATAGTTCAGCCCCGATAAAAAATTTCTTAGAAATCTCCTACGAACAGCTTGAAGAAATGAATCTCAAGGCCAAAGAAAAACAACAAATTGCAGATCCTAAACAATTAGAAGCAGAATATAGATTATATTTACAAAAAGAAAAAAAGATTAAAGCTGTAACCTTATGTTTTACTGATATTGAAGGCAGATTCCATATGTTGGATTATGACAAGAAATATTTACTGGAGTCTGCATCTAATTTAACATTTGACGGTTCTTCAATCAGAGGTTTCACAGCTCTTCATGAATCAGATCTAAGGCTAGAGGTTGATTGGGGAAGTATTATATGGCTTCCTTCAGATGTATTTGGAAGCGGTAAGGTGATTATGTTTGCTGACGTATTACAAAGGAATAGATTACCTTATGAGTCAGACTTTAGAAGTCAACTGAAACTATACGGTAAACAGCTAAAAGACAAAGAAGGCATTACATCTTATACAGCAACAGAAACAGAAGGATTTTTAGTAGAAGGAGTAGGAGCTGAACAGAATTTTGATGAAGATATTGGATTTAAATTGATTTCTACAGGAGGGTATTATCATTCACTGCCTTTAGATAAATTAAGAAGATTTATTGATGCATCAGCCGAGGCTCAAAGAGCCATGGGATTTAAAAATGAGAAAGATCATCCAGAAGTTGCCCCTTCGCAATTTGAAGTAAATTATGGTTATACTGAAGTAGTTAGATCTTGTGATCAAATTCAACTCTATAAATTAGTTTGTAGACAAGTTGCTAATAATATGGGGATGACAGCAACTTTTCTACCAAAGCCGATTGCCAATATTAATGGTTCTGGGATGCATACGAATTTTTCTTTAGGCAAAAATGGCAAAAATATCTTTTATCAAAAAAATGGACTAGATGGTTTATCAAGTTTAGCATGGGATTTCATCCAGAAAGTATTAAACCATGCTCCAGAAATTTCTTTGGTTTTAAATTCTTCAGTTAATGCTTATAGAAGATTGGATCCACATTTTGAAGCTCCTAACCAGATTAAGGTTTCCCCAATTGATCGTGGCTCAATGATTAGAATTCCAGCAGGTAATGAAAAAACTGCTAGAATAGAAATTAGATCTGTGGCTCCTGATTCAAACCCTTACCTTGTTTTATATACAATTTTGAGAACAGGTTTAGAAGGTAAAAAATTAATCCAACCTAAAAATAGAAGAGAAAGAGCAAGATACTTACCAGGAACTATTCATGAAGCTCTCAGAATTTTTAAGAGTAGTGATTTTATTGGAAAAATATTAGGAGAAAGTAATAAAGAAAAATATGCAGCTTTCAAAGAAATAGTGGCTGATAGGAGTCCAAGGGAGTTAGGAAAAATGGTTAAAACTTCAGAAGTTGTTTACCATCATGAAGTAACAAATCAAGTCTTATGGGGTAAATTTTAATCTACATATCCAAACATTGATTCTGTCAGATTGATATTAGGAGATGACTGACATTTCTTTTCTAAGACATCTTTTGATAATTGTTCCTTAGGGATAATAATTCCAATATTTCCAAATTTTTGATCAATTTTATCTAGAGCAAGTTCATAGGGTAATACTATATTGTAGGTTGGAATATTCTCTCCACTTTTTACTGTCTTTAAATTATTTAGCCACATAAAATAACGGAATCCAACATTATCACCAATGCTGGTAATATAGTTGATTGCAATGCAAGGAAAATTATTCTGCTTAATATCAGATGCTATAAACTGAATAACATTCCTTTTTTCCAGATACCCCTTTTTATATTTATTTTGAGTAATAAAATAATAGGAATTTTTTATAACAAGTATGCTTAGTAAAACAAATATAAAGTATTTACCAAAACTTTTATTATGATAAATCTTAGAAAAAATTAAACTAACAGATATTATTATAAGAGTATCTAAGGATGCTAAGTAGTATTCAGAAACAATAATTGAAGAAAATGTAAAAAACAGAAATACTCCCAAAATCCAGCTATAAAAAATTAGACTTTGCTCTTTCCTCATTACCTTCATTCTCCAAGCAAAAAAGGGACACAGTAAAATTAATAAAGTTGCAGTATATTTCAAAACTAAAGGTAATCTAAAAGGAGAAAGAAAGATATCATAAATATTTCTATTTTCTTTATCTAAGACATTTAGAAACTTATTAACAAAAGTTTTCCAAAAAGGATCCACTGGAATTCTAGCGGAAGCAGTAAGTTTATGAGTGCCTGCTAAACAACCATTAGTTGACCAGTTAAATTCACCTGAGATACTGCCTATTTCAAATTTCTGGGGTTTACCACAATCTATACTAATAACCATAGTTGAATATTTAGGGTTTTTTGTAGTTAACTTCAAAACTACATTGTTATTAACTTGAGGGGGGTTTGGTATAATTTCTAAAGCAAATTTTGTTGCAGGGATGAGATTTGAAGCAGCATAATCTGTTTGTTTATCAAAAGGTATTTCCTTCTCTTCGTAAATGCTATTGCCAGACCCGAAATTAGCGGTGAAATTTCTAATTAAACTTTTGCTCTGTGAAAAATTATGTCTTGTCTCAAAAACAATAAATGGGGAAGAGGAGATCAACAGTAATATGAGAAAGATTATTATCCCTTTTATTTTAGGAGTTTTTTTACTTAGAAAAATTGCCAGGGGTAGAGCGATAAGAGTTGGGGTTAAAGCAATATGAATATGCCAGATTAACCCTATCAAAATAGCCAATAGAGGCAAAACAGAATAATTGCCTTTGGAAATCATAAAAAGAGAGTACAGGTACCAAATTGCCCATAATTTTGTAGGCAAAGTTGGTACAATCCAACGGTCAAAATTAATAGTTGAACTTAAGATTGCATGTAAGAAAGCTGCTATCAAACCAGCAGTCTTGTTGAATATTTTAGTCAGAACAAAATAGTAGCTGAATATTGTAAAAACCCCGATTAAAATTCCCAGGATACTTATTCCAATTGGATCCATTCGGGTTAATAGGAAAAAGGGGATTAGCAAATAATAGAAAAATGGCCCAATGAAAACTCCTGGAGCAGATGTAAGTTGGCCAATCAATCTTGGATGGTGATTTATCAAAATATCTTTAACAATCCAGGAATAAAGATCTGCATCATGGGAAAAATCAAACCTCTCAATAATTTGATAAGATCTAAAAAAAATTCCGGTTAGCACTATTACTCCCAGTATTAAATGGGGTTGTTTTTTAAAAAAAGAAACTATAGAGGACATCTATTATAGATAGTAACAGCGCCAGATTGAATGTGCAATTGGATGCTGTTAAACTATGTCCTTGATGATTATCAAAGCAATTAAAACAAGAAAATTTCTACCTCCTAAAGATAATTTAGATGACCTATTGTCGATGATCAAATTTCTAAAAGAGTATTCGATTGTTGCAGTTACTTCTAAAGTAGTAGCTATTTCTGAAGGAAGATGTATTCCAGTAGATTCAACTACAAAAGATCAGATTGCCATTTCTGAAGCAGAATGGTATATACCTAGAGAGATTTCTCCTAATGGTCAAATTCTAAACACTATAAAAAATAATTTACTGGTTGCTTCCTCTGGTGTAGATGAAAGTAATGGTAATGACTATTATATTCTATGGCCAAAAAAACCAAAAGATTCTGCTAAAAAAATTTGGAATTATTTAAAGAATAAATTCAAAATTGAGAATTTGGGAGTTATTATTACTGACTCAAGATTGATTCCCCTACGTAGGGGTGTAGTGGGTCTTGCTATTTCCTATTTTGGTTTTAAACCGATAAAAGATTATAGAGGGAAAAAAGACATATTTGGTAGAAAATTTGTAATGGAAACTTCTAATTTTCCTGATAGTCTAGCTTCAGCTGCAGTTTTAGAAATGGGAGAAGGAGCAGAACAGCAACCCATTGCAGTCATTAATCAAATTCCTAATGTTGAATTTATTAATAGAGAATACAAGCCTAAATTGGATGACAATTTTGAGATACCTTTAGAAGAGGATATGTTTTCCCCTTTTCTTACTTCAGTTAAATGGAAGAAGGGTGGGAGCGGAAAAAATCAATAGTTTTCTTCAGACCTGAATCCAAGTCTGTTTTGGCGCTCCAGTTTAGTTCATCTCTAATCTTTTGAGACGAGGCTACAAGAGAAGACACATCTCCTTTTCTTTCGTCTTTATCTTCAATAGGTACTTCATACCCTACAATTTGGAAAATCTTTTTAACAATATCAATTACTTTTGAGCCGGTTTCAGTTCCTATGTTATATATATTAAATCCGGTTTGATTTAAGGGTGCTATATGAGCATAGGCTAGATCATCTATATAAATAAAATCCCTAATCTGGTTTCCCTGCCAATAGAGAGGAATTGGTTTTTTATTTAGTACAGCCTTGATAAAATTTGGAATTGCATGAGTTTCCGGAACATGTAGTTCATTAGGACCATAAGGGTTAAAATAACGAAGCAGGGTAACATCAAAATTATATAACTTGTGATAAAGTCTACAAAATTGCTCCATGGAAACTTTAGTTAAACCATAAGGGTTTTCTTGTTCTCCTAGAGGATCATTCTCGGTAATGGGTAATTTTGTTGGTTCTCCATAAACACAGGCACTTGAAGAAAAGATTATTTTCTTAACTCCACTTTTTCTCATTGCCTCTAAAAGTCTGACAGTTCCTAATATATTATTCTCGGCAAATTCTCCAGCTTTTTTTACTGACTCTCCAACTTCTATCAAAGAAGCCATGTGTATAACAACATCATGAGTAGGTAGGATTTGTTCTAGTCTTGTTTGGTCTAGTATGTCGGCCTGGATAAAATTTACTTCAGGATCTATCAATTTCTGATGTCCTTTGGATAAGTTATCGACAACTGTTACCTGATGGCCGCTTTCTATAAGAAGTTTATTAACATGGGAACCAATAAATCCAGCCCCGCCGGTTACTAGTATTTTCATACGATGAAAATCATTTTAACACAATAGACATAGTCTTTTTAAATCTATATAATTTCCCAACAGTGCCTTTTTATATAATAACATCTAAAAAATTTTTTCTGCTGATTTCAATTTTTGTTTTAGCACTGATTCTAAGATTTTTATATTTTCCGGGTAATATTTACTTTGGTATTGATCAAGCCTCAGGCTCATTTGCTGTAAAAGAGATATTAGGAGGACAGCCTAAACTGATTGGACCTTCAACTAGTTTTCCAGGTCTACGTCATGGTGTTTTATACTACTATCTTTATACACCATTTTATTTAATTGCTAATGGAGATCCGGCCTTAGCAGCAGCTTTTCTAAGGGTTGTAAATGCTTTAGGAATTTTTCTAATCTTTTTTTTAGGAAAGATTCTGTTCAATGGTTATGTTGGAATCATTGCAAGTTTTCTATTTGCTATTTCGTTTGAACAAACCCAATTTGCTCTTTATTTTAACCATCCCTCATTGGCTGTAATTAGTATTCTAATTATGTTTTTAGGACTGAGCATTTTGATATTTCAAAAAAAGCAAATTGGTTTAATACTCGCCTTACTGGGATTGGGATTATCAATTCAGTTTGAATTTCTGCTGACTTATTTAAGTGTGCCTTTTGTTTTGATTCTATTAACTTTCAAAAAATCAATACCGGCTTTAAAATTAAGGACACTTTCTTTGGGTCTGATCTTTTTTTTGCTAACAACAGTTACCTTCTTATTTGCTGAAATAAAATTTAATTTTAGATCAGTAAGTTTGCTACCTCAGTTACTATTTACCAGTTCACATAAGTCATTATATAAAATAATCTCAACCTATCTTTTTGAGCTTGGACAAGTAATTAAATTTAACCTAGTTGGTTTATCGTCATTTGTTTTAGTTATTGGAATAGTTCTCCTTGTTCTATTTATTTTATCCTTCAAAACTAAGGTAAGAAAACAAATGTTTTTTTTGGGTATTTGGTTTTTCTCCGTCATAACAACCTATATGGTAACCGGGGGTGAAGATATAAGGACAGGCATTTTGCAATATCACCAAAATGTTGGTATCTCCTCAAGTCTAATACTTTTTGTATCCTACGTATTATATTACCTAGGCAGAAAATTAAGGTATATTACTTATCTAATAATCTTACTGATTGTTTCAGCAAATCTTTACCAGATTACACAAATTAATCCTTATGGAAGCATGCCTGAAATTAATGCTCAATCCTTTATGCTTCTTTCAGATGAAAAAAAGGTTTTAGATTTTATATACAATGATGCTGAAGGTAAACCATTTGCTGTTAAAGGCATTACACTGCCCTTTTATATCAATTCTACTTGGAGCTATCTTTTTGAATGGTATGGTCAGCAAAGATATGGATATTTACCAGTCTGGGGAGGAAAAAATGCCATAGGTTATCCAGGTAGCCTTAAAGTGGAAACAGCCCAAAGTAAACTTCCTGATAAAAGATATCTGATAATAGAACCAGCTAGAGGCATACCAGTTCATTTAATTAGTGAATATTTAAAAGAAGAAGACTATTTTACGAGTTTACAAAAAGAAGAAAAAATTGGAAATTTTATAGTGCAAGTAAGAAAAGCAAAGTAAGTATTAATATGGTTCCCGAAGTTGGACAGAAATAGTTCCAAACTTCTTTTCTTCGACAATCTTGGTAAAGTATCCCTCTACTCTTAAGAAATTATCTATATCAAATTTTCTAATTCCTATAGTTGGTTCAATAATTAAAAACTGTTTTTTTGGAAGATTAGATCTAGAGTTAATAGTTGTAAGATTGCCAGGATATCCTTCAGCTTTAGGACCGATCCAAACAGGAAGATATCCATATTCTTCCTTTCCATACCAATTAAACAAATAATCCCAGGTTGTATTAATACTAAGTGGTACTGTAAGAGCACCTACTGCAAAAGGCTGACCTTGTAATTGATAATAAATATAATCCAAAACCCTTCTTTGATTTGAGGTAGTCATACCTGGTTGAATAACCATATCTGAATTTAATCCATTAGGATTGATAGTTGAAATGGAAAATAAGTTATTAGTAATAACAATAACTAGGATAAGAATACTTAGAATAACTTTGCCAGAGGAAAAGAGTTTGTTTATTAAATAGGATACAAAAATAAGTAGGCTAACTGAGGTAGCAGGACTATAATAATAACTGTAAACACCAGAGAAAATGTAAAGCGACAAACCAAAAACAAACCAAATTATCAAAAAAAGAATCTTTTCTCTTGTTTGTTTTTGGCGGTATAAATAAATTGTTATTATCAAAAGCAAAATTCCTAAAAATGGAGTAATTTGATAATTTACTAAAAATGAATCATGTAAGAAACGATTTATAATAAACAAGGTTTCTCTAAAATGTACTCCAGAGAAAAAGTGTGATCCTGAGCTATTGGGATATTGGAGAATTAAATTTATCATAAATCTATACTTTAATTCGGTTAAAATAAAGGAGGATGTAGTTGCGATAAAAATTAGGATGGATAAAACTATCCATTTTATCTTAACTGTTATAATTTTCTTTCTGAAAAAAATAAAAAAGGCAATAAAAGCAGGAACAAGATAAGCAAAGCCATAATGAAATTGTATTGATAAACCCAGCCCCAAAACAGATAATAATATTCCCCAAGGTTTCTTCAAAAAAAGATAAAGGCAAAGTCCAAGATAAAAAAGAAGAACTGTAATAACTGCTAAAGGCTGATGTGAAAGAAATATTGAATATTGTGATTGTTCATACGAAATGGCAAATAAAATAGCAGTAATAATGCCGACTCTTTTGTTAAATAAAATTGAAGCAATTGGAAAAACTAGAAATACCCCTAAGGCATTCCAAACTCTAAAGAATGCAGATGCAGCTTCTGGGCTTTTGTGAAAAAGCAGATAAATGGGTGCATAAAGATAAAATATTAAAGGACCAGGAAAAAGTTTATTGCTTAAAAAAGAAGGAGGACCAATAAGCTTAAGATCTCCTTTTAGGAGCTCTAAAGAAGTAAATGAATCCCGTGCCTGGTCAAAAGAAAAATGAACATTGTTCGGAAAATACAAGAAGCGTACAATAAGGGCAATTAGAAAAATAACAAATAAGCAAATAGCAAGCTTATGCTTCAGAAAAAAAATACCCATATGAAACACACAATCTAGTTTTATTTTATCTTTTTATGAATAAAGTTACAAAGGTTATTTTAATTATTCTAATGGCTGGTTTTTTATACCGCTT
This sequence comes from uncultured Gammaproteobacteria bacterium, assembly GCA_964393545.1. Taxonomy (GTDB): domain Bacteria; phylum Patescibacteriota; class Microgenomatia; order Daviesbacterales; family UBA10151; genus CAYMUB01. The sequence continues at coordinate 32,326 of CAYMUB010000059.1, forward strand.
GTTATTAACTTCAAATGGAAACTTTCTTTTTAATATGGATAATGCCCGGGATTTTATTGATGTTAGGGAAATGGTATCTTTGCATAAATTAAGATTAACCGGACCAACCTCGGCAATAGCAGGTTTGTATAATGGTCCTCTTTGGTATTATCTTTTGGCAGTTCCTTATATTATTAGCGGCGGTGATCCATACGGTGCCATTCTCATGGAGATAATTCTTTGGTTTACTGGAGGATTTTTCTTGTTGAAGCTGATCAGAGGTTTTAGCGGATGGTTAATAATACCTATAGGTATGGTGTGGATTGCTTCAAACTATATAGTTTTAGCAACTTTGTATTCTTTTAATCCTAATCCGGTAACATTACTAACTCCTGTTTTCATTTATGGATTAGTGGAATATTTAAAAGGAAAAAGATTATGGATGATCCTGGTTTGGTTTTTAGCAGGGGCTTTTTTCAATTTCGAAATGAACTTTGGGCTTTTTACTCCACTAATTATTATTCTTAGTTTAATTTTAGCAAACAAGAAATTACTACTGGATAAATTTTTCTGGATTGGCATCTTGATATTTATTCTTACTCTTATGCCTCAACTACTATTTGATTTAAAGCATCAATTTATTATGAGTAAAGCTGTAGTTAGTTTTTTAGCAGAAAATAAAAGCAGCGGATTTAATCCTTTAAGCAGAGTAACAATAATTGGAAAAAGTTATTATGATGTTTTTCAGGGCACAATGATGAATCAAAAGATTCTTTCCTGGACCATATTACTTTTGGCAATACCAACAGCCATTTTTTTGTTATCAAAAAAAAGTAAGAATATTATTGTTTTAGTTACCTCACTTTTTATATTAATTCCATTCATAGGGTATCTAATACTTCCTGTAAGTGTTAATTCTTGGCATTTGGGAGGGTTTGCCTCTGCCTCCTTGATATTAATTGCTTTTATTATTTATAGGTTTTGGACAATTAATTTTTTAGGCAAAATTATCTCACTAATTTTGTTTATGTCCCTAATTTTTTATCCCATAAGGGAGATGACAAATATTTTTGCCCATGATTTTTTTAAATCTTTGGATCCCTCCTTATTTAAAAATGAAATAGCAGCTATTGATTATGTATACAAATATGCAGATGGTAAAAACTTTAAAGTCTATACTTATTTGCCTTCAGTCATAGATTATCCTTATCAGTATTTAATCTGGTGGCATGGATTAAAAAAATATGGTTATCTTCCAGAAGATTATGCTTATGCCCCAAATAAACCAAAATATATCTCAAGTAAGGAAAGCTTTTCAGCTAGTATAGACTCCCTTAAAAAAAGAGAAAATTACAATTTAGTTTTTCTAATTTCAGAACCAAATCATAACTATACCCGTTATGGTTGGGAAGGTGATTTTATTAAATTAAAAAACGTGGAAGTACAAATGATTGGACCGCTCAGGATCGATATTAGGAAAGAGGTTATCTAACAGTAATTAAACGCGTATTACCTTCTTCTTTTTTAATTTTTATCCTGGTGGTATTTTTGGGTAGATATTCTTTTATTTTTTCCGCCCATTCAATTAATACAATACTATTAGAATTAGACCAAATCTCTTCCAGTCCTAACTGCTTAATATCAGGTATCTTTTCTAATCTATACAAATCAATATGAAAAAGTGTCCTATTGCTTTTGGATAATTTATGCTGTCTGATTAAAACAAAAGTAGGAGAAATAATTTTTTCTTTAATTCCCAGCTCTTTAGCAAAGCCTTGTACGAAAGCTGTTTTACCAGCTCCTAAATCTCCACTTAGAGCGATTACCCCTTTAGTTATTTCTTTTGCTAAATTTGCTGCTATTTTCTTTGTACTTTTAATTGATTTAGATATATATTGTTTCATAATGATTTTCTTCTCAGGTAAATATATCCTAAAAAAGAAACACCAGCAAATACCAGAGTTGCCCCAATTAATAATGAATAGTTAAATTGCTTTTTATCTTTAACTTCAATTTTGGCTGAAGGTGTGGCTGAGGAAGTGGCTCCAGCAATAGAAGCAACTTGATAATTAAATTTAGGAATAGAGGTTGAGTTGGCAAAAGAAGTTTTTGGAAAAGGGGTAGATGAGGTAGCAGAAGGTTTTGCAGTAGAAGATAATGAAGTATTGGTGGATGTTCGCTGGTCAGTTCCACCCTGACTATTGCTTACATTTTGAATATTGATATTAGATTCATTGCTCCAAGTCGGACCTGAACCAGAATTTGTGTATCTGCCTGTTTTAAAAATATAATCTCCTGAACCTGTAAATCCTGAATCTTCACTATCTGGTTGCACTTCTAAACTGCCTGACCAGTTTCCTGCAGAGTCAGTAGTTATTGGGTATTGCTCAGAATATTTGTTGCCATTTTTAACCCAGTTTCCAGCTACCCTGGTATAGCCAAAATAATTTGAGCCATCAGATTTTTTAAAAGCACCTTTTAGATAAAATAAGGTATTTGGATTATTTGGTAAGGACAGGTTGATTGAAACATTAAATGATTGATCAGAATTTATTTGAGAAGGGATGTTTGAGATGATGAATGAATTGGAATTTGGTGGAGTGGCAGGAGATGGAGTTGTGATAGGGGTAGGAGTTGGGGTTGAGGTTGGAGTTTCTAAGGGTCCACCATTACTACTGCCTTTAGAACTAGAAGCAAGCATAGTCCAACTGCCTCCATCCGGACTGCGACCAATGGATTTATTAACTCCAGGATCCGAGCTATATGAATAATTATCTATGGTGGTGCCACTATCATCTTTAAGATAAATACTGTCTCCAGAATTATTCAAACGATTAGTTACATCAAATGTTGCAAATCCATTAGCAGTAATATTGCCCGATAGAGTTTTCATTGTTGAAGTGCTGTCAACAAGGATCCAGCTAGTCAAATCAATGGTGTTTGTGGTTGGATTATAAATCTCAATCCAGTCACTGCCCGGAGAGGGATGAGGCATGAATTCATTCAATACCACAGAATTGGCAAAAATAGATCCAGCTCCAAAAAAGAGGAAAAGGAAGGCAAGAATTAGTAGCTTTATTCTCACTACACTAATAGTAGCACTAGAGGATATGCCAGTACAAAGTAACAATGCCATTTTCATGATCAATGACAATCCCTTTACCAACAGATGATCCCCCGGCAATATTGTAATTGCAGGGTGCTGAAACAGAGTAAGAAATACCTTTCTCAGATGCTAAAATAGCACGGCCTACTCCTTCATATGATTTGGGAGCAATATCTAAACCAGTATGGGCAGAAGGAAATCCAAAGATTTTATATACCTCTCCATATTCTGTTGTAATTGTAGTTTCTCCGGAGTATCCTCTTAAAGGTGGTCCTATTTTGCCATTATCCAAGAAATTATGGGGATTAATTCTTGTTCCTACAACCCTTCCTCCTTCTACTCTTGCATTTTCAAAAACTTCAAAATGCAGATGAGGCCCTGTTGAGCAACCTGTTGATCCCATGGTAGCAATTACATCCCCTTTATTAACAGGCCCAATCTTTGCGCCCACATTTGAAATAGCCTGAGCAATAGAGTTTATCTCAGCTTGTAATTGAGAAATTAAGGATTGATAGCGAACTTCGTCATTTTTGGTAATTCGAAGTAGCTCATCTTTAGATTTTTTCTGATCTGCCAGCTGAGACTTATAGGTTTCTAAATCTTTATTTAATTTTTCAGCTTCTGCTTGTCTTGTTTGTTTATCTTGTTTTTGATCGTTATAAGAAAGTTTAGTTGCTTGAAGTTCATATAATTTTTTCTTGTCATAGGATTGAGCAACCTGAATATATTTTAGTCTTTCTATTAAATCAGCAAAACCGTGTGATGAAAATAATAAATCAATTGTAGAAACTGTATTGTTATATTTATATGTTTGGACAATCCTCCGGAGGAGTAGTTCAGATAAAGTATCTAAGGTAACACCGATCCTATCAATCCTGGAAGATAGATCAGAAATCTCTCTTTTTAATTTTTCAGTTTTTAAGGCAGTCTCTTCAATTTTTAAAGTTGTAACCTTTGTTTGTCCATCAATAAGGTTAAGTTGTGAGTTTAAAGTTTTTTCCTGATTTTTGGTGTTTGCAAGCTGTTCTTCCAATTTTTGAATTTCAGCCTGTTTTGCTTGTAGCTGCTTATTTAACTCATCAGGAGATTGGGCATAGCCAGGGGTTGCTGTAAGACTAAATACTACTAGGATTAATAATAATAACAACTTTTTCATCAAGATCCATTAAATTTTTAAATAACGCTTGACAGCACTTATTGATCCAAGTCCGCCAATTATTAAAGCAATAGAGATTACAAATCCCAAAAGAGTTAACATAAAAATAGGATCAAGCGGTAAGAGTTTAACCTCACCTAAATATCCTTGTAAAAATGGGGTAAAATACCAAATCAGACTAAAACATAGTATCCAGGCTAGTACTGCTCCTGAAACACCATAAAATATTCCTTCCAGAATAAAAGGGTTCCTGATAAATGAAGGAGAGGCTCCCAGTAGCCGCATGATTTCGATCTCGTTTCTGCGCAGTCTAATTTTAAACCCGATAATCATAATAATTACTAAGAGAGCAAAGATCATCAAAAATCCAACAGTGGCTGAACCAACTATACGGATTATTTTGGTAAATGAGGTTAAGGTTTGGACCACATCTTCAGGTACTATTACCTCTGAAATTACCGGTTCTTTTTTTAAAATATCTGCAATAGGGGTTAAATCCTCAGGACTTTGAGTAGATATTTCCAATGAAGCAGGTAGAATATTAGCTGTGACGAGTTCCAAAAGAGCAGGATCTTTTTTATTTTTCTCCCTATAGATTTGAAGAGCATCATCTTTGGAAATATATTTTGTTTTTGCGACCCTACTTTCTTGATGCAAGGCATTTTCTATGGTGGAAATATCTTGAATAGTTGTACCCTCTTTAAAAAAAGCTATTACCTGAGGTTTACTTTCAAAATATTTCAAGGCAATTTGAGAACCGGCTGCCAGCAAAATAAAAGTTTGGAGTGACAAAAAGGTTAGGAACATAATCATAACTGCAGCAATTGCCTGAAAAGGGGTTCGGCGGATATTCCGTTTAGCATAAGATAAGGTTCTACTCATATTTACCCTCCTTGGTATCTTTAGAAATTTTGCCGTTTTTCAAAATAACTACTCTTCTTTTTAAAGTATTTACTATTTCTTGATTATGAGTAGCCATCAAAATTGTAGTTCCCCAGGAATTAATTTCATTTAAGAGTTGAATTACTCCCCAGGCAGTTTTTGGATCCAAATCTCCGGTTGGTTCATCTGCCAGTAGTACATCAGGTTTTCCCACAACTGCTCTGGCTATGGCAGTTCTTTGAGCTTCACCTCCAGAGAGTTGTCTGGGGAAAAGATTTCTTTTATCCCAAATTTCTACCAGTTTTAAGATGTGTTCAACTAATTTCTCAGTCTCCTCATCTTTTTTACCTTGTACCTCTAAACTCAAAGCTACATTTTCAAAAACTGTTCTATCATCCAACAGCTTAAAATCCTGGAAAACAACTCCTACTTTTCTTCGTAAAGATGGAACATCCTTATCTTTTATTTTTGTGATGTCAATGTTTCCAACAGTTACTTTACCTGTGGAAGGTTTTACCTCTTTTGTCAGGATTCTTAAAAGTGTAGATTTACCAGCCCCAGACGGACCAACAATAAATACAAATTCACCGCTGTTTATTTCCAGGGAAATATTATCTAAAGCAAAGTTTGCACCAAATTTTTTATTAACTGAGTCGAAAACAATCATTCATTTACTTAATTTCTTCTACTTTACCAACATCCATTAGCCAACCTTCTTTCAAAGCTTTTTGAGTTTCACCATATATCTTAACTTTTTTACCCTCATATTTTGAAAGATCAACAACAGAGGATGTAAGAGCTACAGGTACTCCAGTTTCACGCACTAAAGTGTGAGTACCTTCTACATATTCTCCGGGATCTTTCGGTTGAGGTTTTACTGCAATTTTTCCTTCAGCAAAATCCTTAAAAGTACGTGTGTCTGTTTGAGCGTTTTTGGCAACCGGTACTCCTAAACCTGCGCTTTTTAAGTCCCCACCACCTTTGTTTGAGAGAATATAACCTGTAATCACTCCTAAAACAACTGAGACAACAACCACAGTTAAAAGAAGTTTAGATGGATTATTTGTAGAGATGAAATCTTTGGTTATTTTATTAGCCTTCGAAATAGCAGTATCTTCCATATATTAATACTAATATAACAACAAATTGAGTAATTTGTCTACCCCGAAGTTTGTAAAGACTTAAGTTCAGATTCAATAAATTGGTTTAAGTCCCCATCTAAAACAGCATCTGTATCCGATGTTTCAACATTTGTTCTTAAATCTTTAACCATATGGTAAGGATGTAGTACGTAGGATCTTATCTGAGTTCCCCAGGAGGCTTGGGTTGCTCCACCTTTCAACTGTTTGGTTAGTTGTTGTTTTTCTTGTTCTTGTTTTTCCCAAAGCTTACTCAAAAGCAGTTTCATGGCATTTTCCCTATTTTGAAGCTGAGATCTTTCTGTTTGAGCTGTGACAGTAAGTCCGGTTGGAATATGTTTAACTCTAACTGCTGTTGATACTTTATTGACATTTTGTCCTCCTGCACCTCCTGATCTAAAAGCTTCAAACTCTATATCTGATTCATTTATTTCAACTTCTGAAGGGTTAATCACAGGTAAAACTTCCACCAAAGCAAAAGAGGTTTGTCTTAGTTTATCAGCATTGAAAGGAGATTGTCTAACCAACCTATGTGTGCCTTTTTCTCTTTTCAAATATCCAAAGGCAAAAGGTTCATGGATAATCATTGAGACTGTTTTTATGCCTGCTTCTTCACCTGCATCTTCATCAGTCACCTCGTACTTCCAGTCTTGCCTATCAAAATATCTTTGAAACATCCTAACAAGCATTGCTGCCCAATCCATGGCCTCAACTCCTCCTGCTCCTGAGTGAACAGATAAGATTGCCTCACTATCATCATGAGGATTAGATAAAAATAACTTTAATTCTAATTTATCCAAGATTTGTTCTAATTCTTTAACTTCCTTGTTTAAATCTCCCTGCATAGAGGGTTCTCCTGATATTTCCAAAGCATTATTGATTCTGGTTTCCAAATCAGTCATTGTGGTCAATGTCTTTTGTTTATTTGACAGCTGACGGCTGATAGCTGAGGACTCTTGAGGATTATTCCAAAACCCCTCTTTCATAGTCTGAGCTTCAAATTCCCTGATTTCAGTTTGCAACTTATCCTGATCAATCGCCTGAGTAACTTTCCCAAACCTGTCATTTAAATCCTTTAATTCATTTTGTATTTCTTCCATTAGGAGATTATATTACGAATGAAGTGAGTAATACAGTTTTTTGCAACGCAAAAGTATATAACTTATTTTTGATCTGAAATATCTTTAGCATTCATTGATCTTTGCTAAGTTAATAAAATGGCGGTGGGATAGTAAGTAATTGTTTTGTATTATTCTGTTTATCGTTTATAAATTTTTTTATACGGGCAGTTATTTTATAAGGAAATTTACTGCTAAGAAAAAGTGGAACATAATTAGGAATAATTATTTTTCTTACCACAATAGCCGAGTTTACAGAGAAATCTTTCACAAACACTGCTTGCTTTTGGCTTATTATCTCCTGAGTAAGAGAAGAATAAATTGTTCCAGGACTAGTTTTTTTAAAAAAATCTTTTTTGTAATTCCTACTATCTACTATCTCCCCTTTCAATAAGAAGGCAATGTCTTTGAGAGGTTTTTCCTGAAGCCAATAATTTTTAGTTTCATGAAAAAAGTAATTAAGAGAAAAGGATTCTGATGTTTCTTCTGAAGGAATCCCTATCTTATAATTTCTACTTTTAACATATAATTTAAAAGCTTCCAGAATAGCTTGAGTTATTGCTATTGTAAGATTAGTATGAGTCTTCAATCCAATTGTAACAACCGAATTTTCATCGAAAAGCAGAATACCAATAGTATAAACAGGCAGATCGTATGAAAAATCAAGTACAACTAGGTATATTTTATAGTTTTGTTTTAAAGATTGGATGAGTTCTTTTAATTCCCTTGATTGTTCGAAATCTATAATTTTTGGCGAAGTTTTTGTCAAATAGTAAAGCATAAAATTATCCCGTTCTATTACTTCTAATAGACCCGCAAGGAGTGCAGAACTTTCATCAAAATTTGCTGCAGCACCAGTACTTATTGGAATTCGGAGTTTAGGTTCATTCGGTGCAAACAAATAGTGTGAATACACAAATTGAGTAGGAATAAGTACCCGTTTTTTCTCACTTTGGGAATAGCTTTCTGTCCATCTGAATTTTGAGAAAGCGGTGTCTGTTTCTCTTTCGAAAATACTAAATATAGATGGTGAGATACCGGTTCTTGGTTGTTGTAGTAATATTGTTGCTTCTTTTTGTGTGTAGGTAATTGATAGCCACTCAATCGCTTCCATTACTGCTTTAATGAATGCTCCTTTAAGAGAAGTGTCGTTTGCAGAGCTAAAGCTATTAGTATCTCCTCTTCTATACTCAATACTTACGATAAAAATATTTTTTTTCTCAGAGAGTGGAAAAATTTCTACAAAAGCCTCTTGTATTATTCCCTTTCGTTTTAATGAGTGGTAGAGTTTTCTTACTTTTTCGTACATATCAATATTAGATAAAATAGTCAGCATTCCTAAAGAGAATTTTTTTATTTTTATTTGGTGATTGTAAAGACCTTTCTATGCTGCTATTAATTCGTTGGGGATTACTAATAAATTCTGCTATCGGGATCGAAGAAAGCGATGAAGTATGAGGAAATTTTATTTCCTTATCGTCAATATGAAAACAAATGTAAGAGTAGTCACTTTTAATAATTTTTTTAGGTATAAAAATATCGTTGTAAACTTGAAGATCCTCGATATTACAGTTAGGTTTTTGTTTATACCTATTTAAAATACCTTGTTCTAATCCAGTGGGTTCTAATTTTTTGCCCCACCGAAGATTTATTGCCACTCCCTTTCCATAGTTGAACTCGGGTTTTAGCTTTTCTATAAATAGTTTTGACTTGGGTGCATTACAAATAGGAGAGAAGTCAGTTTGGAGCATCAGAAAAAGAAGTTTGATTAAATGAAGAGCATTCTTATTAGTTTTTGATTTTTTTGTATATGTCTGTGTTACAAAGGCTTTTAAAAACTCTCGAAGTGCTGTCATGATTTTATAGGCAAGGAGGTTTTATGTACAACAGCAGATTCCACGTTTTTCACGGCTAACATATGATTCGCTTTCTTCAATAGGGCCATTGCCAACACTGCTGTTACTGCTGTTACTGCTGTTACTTATTGTCCAGTCTATAAGAGGAGTATTGGCATATATTTTTTCTACTAATGCAGGTTTTCCAAGTCTGGTAACTGCAAACCACTCAAGCGGTACCATAAATGTAAAGGCTGCTTGTACTGCCCGCTCTATAAATGGCTTAAGTCTTCGTGGAATAGTAGTTCCCTGTCCTTCCATAAATGCAACCTGATTTTGTGCGCGTTGATGGGTGATTCCCAGGAGGACCACTCCAGCTTGACCAAAACCTCTCTCGTTAAGTGTCCGCAATATTTCGGTAGAGCTATTAGGAGTTCGATCATGTTTTATGAGTTGAGCCTGATACTGTTCAATAGCAGCTCGGGTGAGCGAACGAAATGGTTCAGTCATACCTATTAATTATAACACTGTTTAATTCTAAGAGTTTTATATCGACTGGCAATTGTCCTTGGGTTTAGAACATCAGCCTAGGGGAGTACTTATTTTGTCATTCTCATAATGCAGCATTCACTATATGAAAAACAAGTTTAAAGAACTAAAAAAATTGCAGTACGGAAAATTAGTTTAAACCTCGTAAAGAAAATGGTAGAATTTGAGAATGATTTTGTGTATTGATACTAAAGATAAAAAGTTAATTAGTGTTTCATTAAAAAAAATCAGTAAATTTTACAAAGAACGCTATATTTTTTATCTGGTAATTGTATTCTACTTAATTACATCATCATTATATGCTTTGATGTCGGTTGTAAATCACAGTCATTTTCTAACATTTTCTGACTTAGGAATTTTTAACCAGGCAATTTGGCAGTATAGTCAGTTTAAATATCCTTTCAGCACATTTCATCTTAATCGTTTTTTTCTTGGTGATCATTTTCATCCAATTTTGATTTTACTTGCGCCGTTATACTGGATTTATCCAGATGAGAAAATTTTACTAGTGGTTCAACCTTTTATAATGCTTTTTGCTATTTTCCCTTTATTTTTAATATCTCTGAAGCTGACAAAATCAATATTTTTCAGTTTAAGTATAATTTTTGCTTTTTCGTTTTATATTCCACTACAATATACGATCTTTTACGATTTTCATGAAATTGTTTTTTTACCTCCTTTATTTGCATGGGCATATTATTTTTTTCTTTATAATAATAAAAAGCTGCTAACTCTGTTTTTAATTTTATCCTGTATGGTAAAAGAGGAAATAGGATTTTTTATTTCAATGTTTGGTTTGTGTTTGTTTCTTTTCCAAACCAAGTGGAGAAAATATGGATTAGCTTTGTTTATATTAGGGATTTTATACACATATTTTATGATTTACGTAGGAATACCTTTTTTTGGCGGTAAGTATTTGTATTTAAATTATTTAGGAAGTAAAACAATACTTGATTTGATTAAAAACCCCATGGGTTTAATAAATTTGTTTTTTGATGCTCCTCTAAAAATAGAGACCCTTTATCTTACGTTTTGGCCATATGGCTTCCTTCCTATTTTTTCACCAATTGGATTTCTCCTATCTTTTGAGCAATTCTTTACTAGGTTTTTAGATCAAAGGACTATAAGCCATTGGACAATTGGCTATCATTACTCTGCTCAGATGACTATTATTGTTTCAATAGGCTCAATTTGGTCTGTATATTTTTACACTAAATTTATTCCTAAGTATAGGAAGGCGATCATTATTTGCATAGGTGTGTTACTAATATTTCTCACAAGAATTGAGCAAATAAATAGGTCAGCAATCTTACTGGTAAAAAGACCTCAGTTTTGGGTGCGTGATATTTGGATGGATAATATTGATCAGGCGATCAGATTGATTCCTAAAAATGCATCAGTTGCAGCTCAAAATAATATCATTTCACATTTATCTACCAGAGAAAAGGTTTATCTTCTAAAAGATTTTGATAAAGCAGATTATATAATTGTAGATTTGCATACAGGCCAGTCGGATTATAATTTTGCTTTTGGAGATAACCCATCCAAGCTCAAAGAAAAAATTAATTTAGGAATAAGCTCAGGTAAGTTTAGTCTTTTATTTCATCAGAATGAAGTTTATTTACTAAAAAGCAAAAGGTGAGTAAAATAGCTATATGGTTTTATATATTAATACGAAAGAGCAAAAATCCATATCAGTTTCTTTAAAAAAAGACCTGCCTGAGGGTAAGCAGGTGGTGGCAGAATTATCTGAAATAAATGAATATGGTTCACAAGTTTTATTACCTTTGATATTTAAACTGCTAAGAACTACTAACTCCAAACTACAAACTCTTCAAGGAATTGAGGTGGAAACCGGATCAGGATCTTTTACCGGACTTAGGGTTGGAGTCTCTGTTGCTAATGCTTTAGGGTTTTCTTTAAACACTCCAGTTAATGGGAAAAAAATAGAAACAGAGCTGGTATACTAGTAGAATATGGCTCTTAGCAATTGGTTTTTACCTCATAAAGATACACACAAAAAAGCTCATTTAATTTCATGGGAGGCAATGTTAATTTATGTCCTTCTATTTATGTTTCTTCAGGTAGGATTTTCCATTGTTTCTTACACCAAGCCTGGAATTTTAGGCATTACTGCAAGTATTGATCAAAAAAAACTGATTGAGTTAACAAATATTGAACGTGAGAAAAAAGGTTTGGGGAAGGTTTTGGAAAATGAAGCATTGGATAAAGCTGCCAGGCTTAAAGCAGAGAACATGTTTTCAGAAAACTACTGGGCGCACTTTGCCCCCTCAGGTAAAACTCCTTGGGACTTTATTTTGGGTTCAGGCTATCATTTTACTTTTGCTGGAGAAAATTTGGCTAAAAACTTTTATACCTCTGATGAAGTAGTAGTAGCCTGGATGGCATCTCCGACTCACAGGGACAATTTACTAAACTCAAACTATAAAGATATTGGTATGGCTGTTGTAGAAGGAGTGCTAAACGGACAAAAAACCACTTTAATTGTTCAAGAATTTGGTACCACTGAAATTTTAGTAAATAAACCTAGTGTTAAGGTTCAAGGTAAGGATATCATAGTGCCTCCAAGTGATTTAGCAAATAGTCCACAAATGGTGGAGGGAGCAACAAAGATAGTTACTACCAAAACCTTTTTTGACCCATATAAAATATCTAAATCAGCAGGATTTTCAGTCATCCTCCTGATTATTATTCTGCTGGTTATAGACATTTGGATACTTAGGAAGAGAGGTATATTCAGAATATCCTCACACCATATAGCGCATATGGCAATGCTTTCTTTAGCTGCAGGCAGTCTATTTATGGCACAACCAGGAGTTATTCTATAAATATGAAAATGCTTGCAATTGGAATACTGATTTATTTAATCTGGGCACTAATCCACCATAAACGTAATAAGAGTTTGACTTTTACTATTTTTATAGAGTATCTTTTAACTGCACTTTTATCAATTATTTTATTGACAGGAGTAGCATTTTAGATGAAGGCTATCATACCAACAGGTGGGCGTGGCACTAGGATGCGCCCATTAACATTTTCTACCAATAAACACTTTATTCCAGTTGCCAACAAACCATTAATTTTTTATCCAATTGAAACAATTGCTGATGCCGGGATTAAAGAAGTGGGAATTACCTACAATCCTGGTGGACTGGAAGAGGCAAAATCATACCTGGGAGATGGATCCTCATGGGGACTTTCTATAACTTATATTTTACAGGAAAAACCTGCAGGTTTGGCTAACATTGTGGAGGTTTGTGAAGAATTTCTTGATGGTGACTCGTTTGTTTTTCATCTTGGTGACAACATCTTTGTTGACGGAATAAAAAAGCAGGTGGAATATTTTGAGAAAGAAAAACCAAACGGTTTGGTAACCATGATTCATCATCAGGAAAACAGAAGAATGGGAGTACCATACTTTAATGATCAGGGAAGACTTATTAAATATGTAGAAAAGCCGGAAAATCCACCGCATGATTTTGCGGTACCGGGTGTTTATTTTGCCGATAATTCGTTTTTCAAATGTTTCAAAGGAAAAAATCAGATAAAACCATCCCAAAGAGGAGAATATGAAATCCCAACAGCTTTTCAGTGGTTAATTGATAATGGTTTTAGGGTAGATGTTATGGAATATAAAGGTAAATGGCTGGATCCGGGAAAATTTGACGACTGGATTGAGGCTAATCAGTATATTTTGGAAAATAAACTAAAAGAGAGTATAGAATCTAAAGTTGACTCTTCATCCAAGATAGACTTAAAGGTTTCATTAGGAAAAGACTGTACAGTTATTAACTCAAAAATTAAAGGTCCGTCAATAATAGGCGATAATGTAGTTATTACTAATTCAGAGGTTGGGCCCTTAACATCTGTTGCAGATAACTGTGAGATTGTAGGGAGTAAGGTGTCGAATAGTGTTTTAATGAGTGGGGTAAAAGTGTTAAATGTGAGAGAGCACCCAGTTGAAAATAGTTTAATTGGTACAGATTCTGAGGTTATAGGTGCAGATGGCAGAGGGACTGTTACTTCCTTGTTTGTAGGAGAGAAGTGTAAAATTCAATTATGAAGATTTTAGTTACCGGTGGTGCGGGTTTTATTGGCTCAAATTTTATTCACTACTGGTTAGAAAACCATCCTGATGATCAAGTGGTAAACCTGGATGCTTTAACCTACGCCGGGCATTTGGAGTCTTTAAAAGATATTGAGGGGAATCCAAACTATCAATTTATAAAGGGGGATATTACAAATCTTCAGGATGTAGAAAAAGCCATGCAAGGGATTGATACTGTGGTCCATTTTGCAGCTGAGTCACATGTTGATAGGTCAGTTATAGATCCTTTTGTATTTGTTAAAACAAATGTTTTAGGGACGGCAATTTTGCTTGAAGAAGCTCTAAATGCCGGAGTTAAAAGGTTTCATCATATTTCAACAGATGAAGTATTCGGTCATTTGGGAAAAGATGACCCACCATTTAACGAAGAAACAAAGTACGCTCCTAGAACTCCTTACTCTGCTTCTAAAGCAGGATCAGATTACCTAGTCAAAGCGTATTATGAAACCTATAAGTTGCCAATAACGATTACAAATTGTGCTAATAATTTTGGCCCTTTCCAAGATCCGGAAAAGTTGATCGCCCGTTTTATTACAAATCTTTTGGAAGGTAAAAAGGTTCCCTTAATGGGTCAAGGTGAAAATATCAGATCTTGGATTCAAGTTGAAGATCATAATAGAGGAGTAGAAAAAGTTTTACAGGATGGGAGGGTAGGGGAAACGTATTGTATTGGTGGAGAGGAAAAAACCAACTTAGAAGTCACCAAAAAAATACTGGAAATTTTAGGTCAGGATGAAACTTTGATTGAATATGTTGAGCACCGGTTAGGTCATGACTTTAGGTATGCAATTGATGATGGGAAATTAAAGACATTAGGTTGGAAACCACAATATGATTTTGGGAAGGGTTTAGAAGAAACTGTTAACTGGTATAAAAATAATGAATGGTGGTGGAAACCTTTAAAGCTGGATAGACCAAATGTGGATAGGATAGCCCAGAAAGGATATCAAAAGTAATGGATGAATCTGTTCAAAAAACTGCCATTGAAGGGTTACTTATTTTAAAAAGACTAACTCATAAAGATGACAGAGGTTTTTTTAAAGAAATATTTCATATTGATGAAATAGAAGAAACTTTAGGAATTCAGTTTAAAGGTTTGCAAATGAACCATGCTTTTTCAATGCCCAAGGTTTTAAGAGGAATTCATGCGGAAAACTGGAATAAAATAATCTATCCTGTTAATGGTAAAGTATATGTGGCAATTGTTGATATCAGACCAGATTCCCCTACCTTTGGAAAATTTGAAACTTTTACTATGAGTGATGAAAATAGAATTGGGTTGTTTATTTCCAAAGGTTTAGCAAACTCTTACTGTATAACTGGTGAAGAGGCTGTTGACTATATCTATTTAGTAGATAGCTATTACGATGGCTCAGATCAAAAAGCAGTTGCTTATGATGATCCTGATTTAAATATTGAGTGGCCAATCAAAGATCCAATTATTTCTGATAGAGATAAAAATAATCCTAAGCTTCGTGATCTGTTTCCCGAAAAATTCCCATGAAAAAAATATTAGTTTTTGGAGGTAGCGGCTTGGTTGGATCTAAGTTTATTGATATTCACAAAACTGAATTTGAAATTAATGCTCCTGATGCAGCTGCTGTGGACATTTTAAACAAAGATCAGATATCAAAAATAGTTGAAGAATTTAACCCGGATTCAATTGTTAATTTTGCAGCCTATACTCAAGTAGAAGAGGCAGAGAATCAAAAAGATGATCAAAATGGAATTTGCTTTCAGGTAAATGCAATTGGAGTAAAAAATATTGCAGCAGTTTCAAAAGATTTTGCCAAACACTTCATCCACATCTCTACAGAATATGTATTTGATGGCACAAAAGAAAATAGTCCATATGTAGAAGAAGACAAGCCAAATCCCATCAATTGGTATGGACAGACTAAATTTAAAGGTGAACAATTTGTTCTGGAAAGTGGCAGTAAGGCAGTAATTGTTAGATTATCAATGCCCTTTTCATCCCATTATAATTTAAAAAAAGATGTAGCCAGATTCTTTTTAGAGCAATTAAAATCAGGAAAACAGATTAAGGCAGTAGAAGATCAAAGAATTACACCTACTTTAGTTAATGATGTAGCAGATGGTTTAAGAGTATTACTGGAAAATCAAAGTACTGGAATGTATCATATTAGTAGCAGGGATTCTGTTAGTCCTTTAGAGTTTGTCAAAACTATTGCTGAAACTTTTCTTCTTAACTATTCCTTAATTTCATCTCTAAAATTGGATGAATTTAATAAAAACAAAAAGGCAAAATTATTAAAGTATTCCTGGTTAAACCCAACAAAATTTGAGAGAATGTTTGGAGATCAGATTCTACATACGGTCGAAGAAGGCTTGGCAATTTTCAAACAGGAGATTGACCAAATTTAGTAAATTAGATATAGTAGTTCAAACATGGTAAACAAAAAAGCGTTTATTACTGGGATTTCGGGTCAAGACGGCTCATATTTAACAGAAGTTTTACTGGATAAAGGATATGAAGTAGCGGGATTAGTTAGAAGGAATGCTGGTTTGGATATGGGAAACATTAATGCTCTAAGGGAGGAAGTAAAAATATACTATGGTGATCTTCAATCAGCAGAATCTATAGCCTTAGCATTATTGGATTTTAAACCGGATGAAATTTATAATTTAGCCTCATTGTCATCACCTTTAGCATCATTTTCAGATAAGTTTGCCACCATTATGGTAACAGGTGTTGGAGCTTTGCATGTTTTTGAAAGAGCTAAACAAATTGTACCTGAGGCACGGATATATCAGGCTTCTACATCAGAAATGTTTGGAGCTCCGACTCAATTTCCACAAAATGAAGATACTCCTTTGAAACCAACTAATCCTTATGCAGCAGCTAAGGAATTTGCTCACCGCATGGCGGTAATTGCCAGAAGTGATAAAAAGCAACCACAATTTATCTCCTGCGGAATTTTATTTAATCACGAAAGTCCTAGGCGTGGTCTAAACTTTGTAACAAGAAAAATTACTGCAGCTGTTGCCTGTATTAAAAATAATAAAAAGGAAGGAATTCCTTTAAATGAAATAGGTGAGCCGATTGTCAGGGACGGAAAGGTAAAATTAGGAGATCTTGGTGCAAAAAGAGATTGGGGATATGCAAAGGATTATGTAGAAGCTATGTGGCTAATGTTGCAGCAGGAAAAAGCAGATGATTTTGTAGCTGCAACAGGAGAAGTTCACACTGTTGAGGAATTTGCTAAAGAAGCTTTTGAGGTCGCCGGACTGAATTTTAAAGACTTTGTAATTACCGATCCACATTTTGTTCCCCCAGTTCAAACAGGACCACTTTGCGGTGATGCAACTAAGGCAAAAAAGGTTCTAGGATGGGAATCGAAAACAAAATTTAAAGATTTAGTGAAAATTATGGTTCACGCGGATCTTGCGAAGTTCTCCTAGTTTCTACTACAATCGAACAATGAAGAGAGTTTCAGTTGTTCTTCCCACATTTAATGAAAAGGCCAACATTGAAAGTACTGTAGAAAAAGTTTTGCAGCAAGAAAAAGAGCTGTCTGGTTGGGAAATACATATCGTGATCGCTGATGATGTCAGATCTACTGACGGACTAGAACAAGTTGTAAAAAAGATGTCACCTGAAAAGAATATTCATTATATAAAAGTTGAACCAGGGTTAGGGTTAGGGTTGATAGAAGGACATAAATATGCTCTTGATCATTTACATCCAGATATCTTGGCGCAGTTAGATGCAGATGGGCAGGTAGTGCCTGATGTCTTAGTAAGACTAGTTAAAGCGATTGAAGATGGATATAGTTTGGTAATAGGATCAAGATTTGTTGAAGGTGGGAAAAACCAACTGTCTTTTGCAAGAAGACTTTTCACGATGGGTGCATCAGTATTTTGTAGGCTTATGATAGGTCCATGGGACATTAAAGAGGTTACAAATTCTGCCCGTGCTTTTACACCAGCTCTTTTTAAGAAAATTAATTTAGAAAGACTCCCTTGGAGAGAAAATTCTTTTATTATTCAACCGGCGTTTTTACATGAGGCAATTTTAGCCGGGGCAAAGTATAAAGAAGTACCTTTGATTTTCAAAAACAGACAAGAAGGGTATTCAAAGAATAAAGTTTTCAATTACACATATGATGTAATTACTTATTGTCTTGATGTAAAGCTTAACAGCTTAGGGATAAATATTCCATTTTTTAGAATTACCAGAAGAGCAAAAACTTTAGTTAAATTTAGTTTAGTAGGGGTAATGGGGACACTGGTTGATTTTTTCTTTTATAAATTCTTTATCAATTTTCTTGCTTTGGCACCAGCTACTTCAAAAGGATTCTCTGCGGAAATTGCCATCATGAATAATTTTTTTCTAAATAATTTTTGGATATTTAAATACAGAAAAACAAAAACTAATTTTTGGCAGAAACTGGGAATTTTCAATTTAGTTTCATTGGGGGGATTAATTATTGCAGTATTGATAGTCAAATTGTTACATCACACTTATGGTGATGGGTTTATTTTGGTAGGATCAAAAAGCATTGCTTATAATAACTTTTACTTTTTTGCTACCATTCCGCCTGTAATGATTTGGAATTTTACTGTAAATCACCTTATTACTTGGCGGCATAAGGAAGATTAATTAAAAGGTGATAAGTTAGGAATTGGGGCGGTATTTGATAGCAGAAAATTCTGGGTATATAAATAAATTGCCAAAGCAATAATTGGCAAAATAATTTTAAATTCCCTGGATGTTAAAATCTTCTCAAAGGCAATTAGTAAAAAAGGAAATATTGGTAAAGTGTATCTGCTAATATCCCGGTGAGCAACAAATGCGGAGGCTATCAGATAAGTAAGTACAAAAAATGCCAGTGGATATATTCTCTTTTGCCACAGGGTAACGGCCCCCAAAAATCCAAGCATAAAAACATAAACAATATCCTCAAGCCAGATATCACCTACCCAGAATTGATGTTTATTAAATACCTGGAAAGGTGGAAAGGTTAAATGAATATTATCACCTGAATGAAAGTATGCCCAAAAATCCCCAAAAGTATGAGAGTACAGATAAAATATTCCCAAAAGTCCTAAAGGGATAGAAAGAAACGGAAAATACCTTAAATGATTTAAAAATGCCTTTTTAATACCTAATGTTTTTGACTCCAAATAATATTTGTAATGGACAAATATTGCCAAAGAGATAAAAAGCAGAATTCCCGGGGGTCTGGTTAGTTGAGCAAGTAGTCCCAAAAAAGCAGATAAATATAAATCCATCTGTTTGTAATTTTTTTCAAACTTTAAGAAAAAATAAAGAGCAGAAATTACAAAAAATATAAACAAAGGCTCGGCAGATCCAACAGAATGTACAATTACCCACCTGGCAGGCAAAATTAAAAACAATGCAGACAAAAATAAAGGATAGTGAGTTAATTTAAAATCCCTGACTAAAAAGTAAAAAGCCCAAACTGCCAAAAGGGTGGATAATAAAGTAACAAATAACATTGATTTTAAATATCCCAAAACAGGTGCAAACGTGCTTATTACTAAAGAATATCCAGGGAAGTGGGAGGCAAAATACACTGGGTCTTGAGATTGAGGTAAAGAGGTGATTAGACCGGGATTATAATAACTTTTGGCTATAACAATATACTCTAATCCATCAAAATTCCGGTAAATTGTGGAAAATCCTTCTTTAAAAGATAATCCCCAAAAGCTAGGTAAAGACAACAAGTGTGGTAACCAAACAAGAAAAGTAATAATTATTGTTAGTGCAGCTAGCAAACTTAAATTTTTAATGGTTTTACCCATACTTTAATCATTCTAGCATGACAAGGTTTGGCTATGCTACACTTTATAACATGAAACTTGAACAGCTTTCAGTTTTTTTCCCATCTTTTAATGAAGAAGGTAATATTGAACTTACAGTCAGCAAAGCAATCAAGATTTTAGAGCAATCAGGCCTGCAATATGAAATTATTATAGTTAATGATGGTTCAACAGACAAAACCGCATTTGTTGCAGAAAATTTATCTAAAAGAAACTCAAAAGTTAGAGTTATCAATCATCCTCAAAACCTGGGTTATGGAGAGGCCTTAAAGTCAGGTTTCTATAATGCCAAATATGACACTATTGTCTATACAGATGGGGATGGTCAATTTGACTTTGCTGAAGTTACTAAATTCTTAGAAAAAATACAAAATTTTGATTTGGTAATAGGCTACCGTATCAAAAGACAAGATCCTTTTCTTAGGAGATTATTTGGTAAAGGTTGGAGATTATCTTTATTAATTTTCTTTGGACTAACTTTAAAAGATGTGGATTGTGGTTTTAAAATGATTAAAAGATCAGTACTTAAGAAAATTCCTCACCTGGAATCTCAAAGAGGAGCTATGATTAATGCTGAAGTTGCAATTAAAGCTAAGAAATTTGGTTTTAAAGTAGATCAAGTTGGAGTAAACCATTATCCCCGTATTTCAGGTAAACCTACTGGAGCAGGTGTTAGGGTGATTATTAAATCTTATCTTGACTTGCTAAGGTTGTGGTGGAAACTTAAAGATCAGAAAATGCTATTTATAGCTTTAATCTTAATCTTAGGTTTAGCAGCTTTCTTAAGACTCTACCAAATTCCTGGATATATGACTTTTTTAGGGGATGAGGGTAGGGATGCTTTAATTATGAAGAAAATATTATCCGGTGATTTGCCTATGATTGGTCCACCCACTTCTGTTGGGAATATCTATTTAGGGCCGCTTTATTACTACATGATGTTTTTATCCATGGCTCCAACAAATTTAAACCCTATTTCTGCTGCAATTATGAATGCGCTGATTGGGATTTTAATTGTGGCCTTAGTTTATTATTTAGGAAAAATCTGGTTTGGTAGGATTGGGGGGATGGTTGCTTCCTTTCTTTATGCTATATCACCAGTGAATATTATCTACTCCCGTTCTTCCTGGAATCCCAACCCGGCCCCCTTTTTTGCATTACTTGGAATGTTTAGTCTTTATAGGGTACACAAAACAGGTAATTTCTTGTGGCTGGTGCTAACAGGTTTTGCTTTTGCTGCAGCAGCACAAATGCACTATTTATCCTTAATACTAATTCCAATAGGAGTAATTTTGTTGATATATGAGGTCTGGGCTAGAAAAAATAGTCACATGAATTCTAAAAATCTACCCAAGGGGATCATGTTAGGGATGATAACTTTTGCATTAGTAATGTCACCTTTAGTTATTTTTGATTTTAAACATAATTTCTTAAACTATAGAGCAATTACTGAACTCTTGTCTGGAAATGGTGCTGTTAAAGCAGCTGTTTTCTCAAATTTAGCAAGAATCCCATCTCTTTTTTCCTATAACTTAATTGGTAGATATATGACAGGAGAGAACTATATTTTACAAATATTACTTTCCCTGCTTTTGCTCTTACCCTTTTTGTTATTGAGAACCTGGTCAATACTGGCTTTAGGAGTATGGCTTTTAGTAGGATTGTTTGGAGTCTCTTTTTACCAGCAAGATATATATGATCACTATTTAGGTTTTATGAATCCAGTCCCTTTTTTACTTTTGGGGTCTATTACTACAATTAAAATAATACCCCGTAAATTTGTAGCCGCTTTAATGATAACTTTAGTTCTCTCTTTAACTTATGTTAATTTTCAAAAAAGCCCTTTAAGGTTTCCCCCGAATAATCAATTGAAAAGAACAATTGATGTAGCAAAATTTATTATTAACGCATCACAAAATAAGGACTTTAATTTCGCATTAATTGCAAAAAGCAACTACGATTCTGCCTATCAATTTTATTTAGATAAACTTGGTCATACACCAAAACAAGTCCCATTTGATAAAACCGGTCAATTGTTTGTAGTTTGTGAAGATGAAAGTTGTGACCCAACTCATAATTCAAAATATGAAATAGTAGCTTATGGTTGGTCAAAGATAGATTGGATGAAAGAATTTGCGGGTGTTAAAATTTACAGACTTGTTCCTAATCCAACTGGTAAACCATGAAAAAACTTTCTGTAGTTATTCCTTCATATAATGAGGCAGCTAATCTAAAAAAAGGAGTATTAAATCAAGTAGGCGACTATTTTTTCAAAAGTAAGATAGATTATGAAGTTTTGGTGGTAGATGACGGGTCTTTGGATGAGTCAGTAAAACTGATAAAAAAGTATACTTTAAAAAATAAAAACTTTAAGTTAATCCAAAATAGCCATGGAGGAAAAGCAATAGCAGTATTAACTGGCATGGAGAAATCCAGTGGAGAAGTAGTTTTGTTTACTGACATGGATCAGGCAACTCCTATTAATCAATTAGCCAAATTCATTCCAAAGTTTGAAGAAGGATATGACATAGTTATTGGATCAAGGGATGGTAGAAAAGGAGCACCCATTATTAGGAAGTTATCTGCGTGGGGATTTTCAATCCTCCGGAGGATCATTTTAGGCTTGCCTTTTAAAGACACCCAATGTGGTTTTAAGGCTTTTTCTAAAGCTTCAATTAACAAGATTCTTCCTGAAATTAAAAGCGAATGGGGAGTAGTTCATTTTCAAGGAGGAGCAGTGAATGCTGGATTTGATGTAGAGCTTTTATATCTGGCCAAAAAATATGGTTTTAAGATTGCAGAGATAGAGGTAGAGTGGAGTTATGTTGATACTGAAAGAGTACAAGTGGTTAAAGATGCCCTGGCAGCCATTTATGATATGTTAAGAATTAGAATAAATGATTTCTCAAATAAGTATTAGGATAATTGTATATAATTAAGATAGTGAAATTTGTTATCAGATATAAAACTGAATTAATTATATTCTCAGTCTTAATAGTTACTTACTTCATATTGAGGTTGCCCAATTTAACTTTGCAGCCAATATTTGCAGATGAGGCAATTTATATTCGTTGGGCTCAGGTAATGAGATCTGAACCTACCTTGCGGTTTTTATCTCTTTCTGATGGGAAAACACCTCTTTTTATGTGGATAATGATTCCTTTTTTTAAGATCTTTAGTGATCCTTTATATGCAGGTAGGTTTTTATCAGTAATTTCAGGTTTCTTTACCTTACTTGGAGTATTCTTCTTATCAAAAAAGGTATTTAATATTAGAACTGCTCTTTGGGCATCTCTTCTGTATGTAATTACGCCATACACTGTTTTCTTTGACCGCATGGCTTTGGTTGACCCAATGTTATCGGCGTTTACTATCTGGTCAATTTATTTTGCTATTTGGTTAATAAGAAGTCTCAGGTTAGATATTGCCATGATTTTGGGATATTTATTAGGAGGAGCACTTCTGACTAAAACTCCAGCTATGATGAATATACTGGTTCTACCGATTTCACTTTTAGGTCTTAGAAAGAATAAGCAGGATAAATATCCTCTTTTGAGAGCTTTAACACTTTTGGCAGTAGCTGCTTTAATTGCCTTAGTAATATATAACTTGTTAAGGTTAGGTCCAGGATTTCAACAACTTTCTGCCCGGAATGCTGATTATGTTTTTTCACCCTCAGAATTAAAAGGAAGAATCCTGGATCCTTTTATTCCCCATTTTCATGATATTTCTGATTGGTTTCCTAAACTTTTTACTACTCCGGTCTTAATTTTTGTATTTGTGGGGATTTTTTACTCCTTGTTAACATTTAATAAAACAGGATTAATTATGTTAATTTGGGTGATAGTTCCTTTTATGCTGGAAATGGCTTTTTTGAGAACATTTACAGCCCGTTATCTTTTAACCTCTATTGCTCCATTTTTAATCTTTGCGGCATTTGGTTTAACTAAAGTTTTAGAAAGAATAAGAATAAAAAATTCTCTAAAATTTACCATAGCATTGATAGTAATTTTACCGTTAGCTTTAAAGTTTGATTACCAGCTAATTAGCAGTCCTCCGCCAACTGATTTACCAAAAGAAGAGAGAAGAGGTTATTTTGAAGAGTGGACTGCAGGTTATGGATTAAAACAAATAGGCTTATTTTTGGATGAAGAGACAAAAAAGAAAAAAGTAGTAGTAGGAACAGCTGGATTTTTTGGAACTTTACCTGATGGATTGTATATTTATCTTGATAAATCAGATATTTCAGTTGTCGGAAGCTCAGCGACAGTTTCTGCCCAGATCAGAAAAGCTGCCCAGGAACATCCCACATATTTTGTAGGTAACAAAAAAGATTTAGAAAATAGTATTAAGAATGTAAAATTGATCTTTGAATATCCTAAAGCCAAATCATTAGATGATTTAAAACAGGATTCAACTGTCCTTTACCAAGTTTTACCCTAGCATGCCAAAAATTTTTAGCAGAAATTTCATATTTCCTCTATGTTTAGTTATTTTAACAATTCCTCTTTTCTACTTACTAATCCGCCCTGGATTTTTTCCCATGCAGGATGATCTGCAAGCTTTTAGAGTTCAACAGATGGTTAAGTGTTTGAAGGATTTTCAAATTCCCTGCAGGTGGATTCCTGATATGGGTTATCAATATGGATATCCTCAATTTAACTTTTATCCGCCCAGTGTTTTTTATATTGGTGGACTATTAAATTTAATAGGTATTCAGGTAATTGATGCAGTAAAGATATTATTTATTTTAGGATTTATATTATCGGCTTTAACAATGTTTCTTTTTTTAAAAGATTTGCTAGGGAAGTGGCCTGCTTTTGTAGGTGCGATGCTCTATAGCATTGTTCCATATAAGGCTACTGAAGTGTATGTTAGAGGGTCCTTGTCAGAGTTTTGGGCTTTTGTATTTTTTCCGCTTATTTTTTGGTCTAGCTTACAACTAGTTAAAACCGGAAAAATAAAGTATATTGCCTGGCTTGCCTTTTCAGTTGGATTACTGTTGTTGACTCATAATCTGATGTCATTTATATTTTTACCAATCTTTGGAGTATGGGTAATTACTTTAGCGTTAGTTTGGAGAAAATGGCAAGAGCTGCCAAAAATAATTATCGCTAGTTTACTGGGCTTAGGGGTAGCTGCCTTTTTTACTATCCCTGTTATTTTTGAGAATAAATATGCTCATATAGAAACTTTAACTAGTGGATATTTTGACTATCGTCAACACTTTGTAGATTTAAAGCAATTATTTTTATCTAATCATTTTGGGTATGGGTCTTCCTACTTAGGACCCAATGATGATCTTTCCTTGTCAACAGGAATAGTGCAATGGATACTTGGTTTTTTAGCAGTAATACTTGTCTTGTTTAATTTTAAAAAAGATAAAAAAATAACTCTCATTACTTTAATACTTGCGATAAGCGTCTTAGGAGTTTTGTTTTTAATGCATCAAAAATCATCATTTATCTGGGAGAAACTACCTGGCTTAAATTTATTGCAATTTCCCTGGAGGTTTTTATCAGATAGCACTTTTCTTTTATCTATCTTGGATGCTATTGCTATCTATAAAATAAACAGTTTCAGTAAGAATTTAGCTATCGGAGTGGGGGTAATTTCCATAGTTACTCTATTCATCCTGCACGGATTTTTCTTTCAGCCAAAATCATGGCTTAATATTTCTGATCAAGATAAATTTTCTGGAGAGTCTTGGGAAAAGCAATTAACTATCAGCATTTTTGATTATTTACCAATTTATGCCAAATTTCCGCCAAACAAAAAAGCTCCTGAACAACCAGAAACTTTGGAAGGAAAGGTTGAATTTATAAACTACCAAAAGTACAGTGATTCTCAAACAGGAGAAATAAAGGTAGAGAAAAATTCTACCTTAAGATTGCCTTTATTTGATTTTCCAGGCATGGAAGTTACAGTAGATGGTGAAAAAGTAGCCCATTGGCATGATGATTGCAGAGAACAAGAATATTGTCTGGGACTGATTACCTTCATGGTAAATGAGGGCAGTCACAAAATTAAAGCCGCGCTAAAAGATACGCCAGTACGATTACTTAGTAATATAATCAGTATTATAAGTATTTCTATTGTGGGAATACTTTTTTTTAAAAAACATGAGAAATATACTAGTTAAAAACTTTCCTATTTTAATTATTCTGGGATTATCGATATTAATCGTCTGGCCTTTATTTTTACACGGCTATTTTTCTCATCATGATGATTTACAGGTCATGAGAATTTTTGAGATGAGGAAGTGTTTTTTTGATTTGCAGATTCCCTGCCGATGGGTGCCGGATATGGGTTTTGGCAATGGTTTTCCTTTATTTAATTACTATGGAGTATTCCCTTATTATATTGGGGCGGTCATAAGTTACTTACTGGGATTTATTGGGGCAGCCAAGGCTCTATTTTTTATCCCTTTGGTTTTCGGAGGTATTTCAATGTATTTTCTAGCAAGAGAATTAGCAGGAAAATGGGTTGGTTTAACAGCAGGAGCCTTATATTTATTTGCTCCTTACAGATCTTTAGATACTTATGTCAGAGGGGCAGTTTCTGAAAGTTTTTCTTTGGCTATAATTCCTTTAGTTTTTTATTTTGGTTTAAAACTGGCTAGAGAAAAAACAACATATAATTTTACTTTATTTTCTTTAACATTAGGAGCTTTTTTAATCACCCACAACATTATGGATATGTTATTTGCTCCTTTATTGGTTCTTTTTTTGATTTATATAAAGATCATAGAAAAATCAAAAAATATGAAAAACTTAATCTTTGGTACAATCTTAGGATTTGGTTTATCGGCCTTTTTTTTAATCCCTGCTTTCCTGGAAAAAAACTTAATTCAAACAGAAGCTTTAACCAGATTTGATTTAGATTTTAGGGTGCATTTTGTAACAGTTAAACAATTATTCTTAGATAGATTTTGGGGTTATGGAGCATCAATTTTAGGACCGTTTGATACCATCTCATTTCAGATAGGTTGGCCTCACTGGTGGTTGGTTGTTGTTGGATTCTTGCTAGTTCTAAAAAATAAAAAACTATTGCCCTTAATATTTGTCTTTTTAGTTTCAATTTTTATGGCTCACAATAAATCTGCTTTTGTTTGGGAAAAAATTGGCATACTAAGATATACCCAATTTCCCTGGAGATTTTTATCTATAGCGATATTTTCTTCAAGTCTGATTGGAGGACTTGTGATAACCAGTGTTAAAAAAGAATGGCAAAAGTACCCGGCCATCTTAATTGTTATTTTAACTGTGTTGTTAAATTATAGTTACTTTAAACCGGATAAATTTTATTTTGATTTAACAGATGAAAAAAAATTATCAGGAATTTTATGGGATGATCAAAGAAGAGCAGCTATTTTAGATTATTTGCCAAAGGAAGCTTATGAACCAAAAGAATCTGCACCTGATAAGCCACTGGTGATTGAGGGGCAGTCTGATATTAGAAACTTTGTGGTCAGATCAAACTCTTGGAGATTCGATGTTGATGTAAAAAAAGCTGCTAAGATTGAGATACCAGTTTTTGATTTTCCTAATTGGGAGGTTTTTGTAAATGGGAAAAAAGTATCCCACAATAAGGATAATTTACTAAAGAGAATTCAGTTTAACTTGGAGCAAGGGAACTATCAAGTAACTGGTAAGTTTAAAGATACCTTTATAAGACAAATATCTAATTTATTAACACTATTTTCTTTGGTGGGATTACTGTTATATGTTAAAAAACTTAAAAAAATCTAAAAAACTTCTGGGATTTTTGATAGCCGGAATTTTAATAATCCCAGCAGTCTGGGCCTTATTTGTGCCGGGATTTTATGGAGCTTCAGATGATATTCATATTGGCTGGTTGTTTGAATTTCACAAAACTTTAATGATGGGACAGATTCCTCCCAGATTTGTACCTGATTTAAGTTTTGGTTTTGGTTATCCTTTATTTAATTTTGTTTTTCCATTACCCTTTTATATTGCTGAAATTATTCATCTTTTTTTAGGATTTAATTTAGTTGACAGTATCAAAGCTTTATTTTTTCTGACCATCCCTTTATCAGGTTTATTTATGTATTTTTTGCTTCGTGAGTACTCGGGTAGATCATTTAGTCTGGCAGGGGCAGTTTTATATATTTATACCCCATATAGATCAGTAGACTTATATATCAGAGGGGCAATAGGGGAGATAGTAAGTTTTGTTTTTCTCCCCCTGATATTATTATCAGTTATTAAGCTATCTAAAACTAGAGGTTTAAAATGGGTAGGGATAGGTGCTATCTCGCTTGCTTCCCTAGTCTTGTCGCACAATATAACAGGATACATGTTTTTTCCTTTTGTAGCTTTATTATTTTTATTCCAAACTTTTTTTATCTCTGCGAAAAAACAGTTTATAACTAACTTTTTCCTAATGATTTTTTTAGGACTTTTAATAAGTATTTATTTTTGGCTACCGGCAATAGTGGATAGCAACTTAATGAAATATGATACTGTTTTCAATTTTGTAGATCACTTTCCTACCATTTCCCAATTGATAACTCCTTATTGGGGTTATGGAGCATCTGTACCAGGACCCTATGATGGAATGTCTTTTTTCCTGGGAATAACTAATTTACTGGTCTTGGGAATTGGAATAATTTCTATTTTCTTGTTTTGGAAAAAAATAGAAAAAGAAAAAAGGATTATTTTTATCTGGTCTTTAATATGTATAAGCTGGTCTATGCTCTTAATGAATTATCGGTCTATCTTTATATGGTCAATTGTCCCAATGTTGCCATATTTTCAGTTTCCCTGGAGATTTTTGATATTAACTACCTTTGCTATACCAATCCTGATAATAATTCTAGAAAAACTGCCTTTTAATAAATTTATCCCGGCTGTTTTGATTGTTTTAACACTTGTCACATCTGGAAGTTATTTTAGACCACAAGATTTTTTAGGTAGAAAGGATGACTATTTTCTTAACCGGTATATCCCAAGTCCTGTGGCTAGTGATGAATATAAAAAAACGCAGGAAGAATATTTAAGATTACCCATAGGAACTCAGGTTAGGCCAGATAAAATTTACCCCAGAGTCACAAACAATACTAATATTAAAGAGGTTGTAAGTACTGATGATCTTAATGCTCAGATAAAGGTGGAATCAGATAAAGGAGCAGTCATAAGTTATAATAAATATTCTTTCCCAGGCTGGGAAGTAAGAATTGATAATCAGGTTGTAGAACACAAAACAGGATCACCATTCGGCCAGTTAACTTTCTTTGTTCCTTCAGGCCAACATATGATTGAAGTATCCTTTAAAGAAGGCACATTTAAGAAAATACTTGACGCTATATCTTTGGTTGCCTTTTTAGTATCATTAAGAATGGCATGGACTCGATTAAAAAAATATGGCCCTTCCTCGTAGGTTTAGCTTTGTCTATTAGTTTGCTCTGGCCTATTTTTGTTGCCCCAACCTTCACCCGCCACGACGATGTGGAAGTGATCAGATTATATGAAATGGACCGCTGTTTTAAAGATCATCAGATCCCCTGTCGCTGGGTTCCAGACTTGGGTGGAATGTATGGGTATCCGCTTTTTAACTACTATGCCCCTTTACCCTATTACTTCGGAGAACTTATCTATTTTATAACTCATAGTTTAATAATTTCTTCAAAAGTCATGTTTATTGTCTCTTTTTTGGGTGCTTATATTTTTATGTATCTTTTAGCAAGAAAATTCTGGGGTAGTTTGGGTGGCAGTTTATCTGCCATTTTTTATAGCTTTGCTCCCTATCATGCTTTGGATTTTTATGTCAGAGGAGCAATGGGTGAGATGTGGGGATTAATGTTTTTCCCGGCAGTTTTTTGGGCAGCGGCTAAGCTTAATGAAGAACTGAAAATTTCTAATTTACTACTACTAGCAATTTTCCTGGCAGCTCTTTTTACCTCACATAATATTTCTGCTATGGTTTTTTTACCCTTTTATCTAATATGGAATTTAGTATTTTTCTGCAAAAGCAGAAGCAAAAAATTTCTTGTCTATGGGGTTGGGGCACTTATTTTAGGAACTTTACTTTCAGCGTTCTATCTTTTTCCGGCCAACTTTGAAAAAGAGTTAGTTCATGTTGAAACAACAGTCATAGGATACTTTTCCTACACAGAACATTTTAAAGGACTTAGAAGACTTCTTTTGGATAGGGCTTGGGCTTATGGGCCTTCTGTTAGAGAAGTGCCTGGAGGGGAGCGGGATTTATTGTCTTATCAAATTGGATGGGTTCATCTGTTAGGTTTAGTTTTGGCATTAGTTTCAGTTAAGACCCTTTGGAATAAAAATAGACCACTGAGTTGGGTGATAATCTTTTGCTCCGCCTCAGTTGTATTCCTTGTTTTTATGATCCATCCCAGATCGGTATTTGTTTGGGGATTAATTGAACCTTTAAAATATTTACAGTTCCCCTGGAGGTTATTACAACCTTTAATATTTTTTATCTCACTGGCAGCAGGAAGTATATTTGTTTGGGTAAGAAAGAAGAAGCAAATATGGTTGGTACTGGTTTTCTTGGTTGTGGTATTTAATTTCTCTTATTTTAAGCCTGAAAAGTTCATTCAAACTAGTGATGAAAAACTTTTAACAGGTAGTGAGTGGGAAAGACAAATAATGCGCTCCATCTTTGATTTTTTGCCTAAATCTGCTAAAGAACCTCCTGCCCAGCTTGCTAAAGAAAGGTATGAGGTGTTAACAGGGAATAGTAAAGTCTATGATTTCAAAGAGGGAACAAACTGGTTAAATTTTAAAACAGAAACACAAACACATACTATCATCCGCTTATCCCAGTATTATTTTCCTGATTGGAAGATTCTTGTTGACGGAAAGGAAGTAAAATTCGATTATAAAAACAATAGCTTGGGACTTATGACAATTCTTTTGGGAACTGGTAACCATTTTGTAGAAGCTAGATTATATGATACTCCGATTAGGTCTATCTCTAATACGATAACCACTATGGCAATTTCTTTGACTTTAATTATATTTATACTGCATTTTGCAAAAGTAAGAAAATGGGTGGGATATTATAGAAAGAGAATAAACTAAAATTATGGTGGAAAGTGTTGAGCAAATAGACCCAACAGAAGGATTAACAGCGGAGGTTGTAAAGAAAAGGGTTGTTAAAGGTGCAGCCATACTTACGGCTAGAACCTTTTTGATGCAGGCTATCACTTTTGGGTCTACCGCACTTCTAACCCTGTTCTTAAGTCCTTCTCAGTATGGAGTCTTCTTTTTAGTTTCAGCGGTTATTAATTTTTTGGCCTACTTTTCTGATATAGGTTTTGCAGCAGCTTTAATACAAAAAAAAGAACAATTAACACAAATAGAATTAAAAACTGTATTTACTACTCAACAGATTTTAATACTATTGCTGATTATTTTAGTTTATATGACGACTCCAATAATCAAAAATATTTACCATTTAAATGATGAAGCAATTTACCTACTTTGGGCCCTGACATTCTCACTATTGTTATCTTCATTAAAGGTTATTCCTTCTGTTTTAATGGAAAGAAAATTAGAATTTAATAAGTTAATTGTTCCTCAACTAGTAGAGACTCTTGTTTTTAATGTTGTGGCAGTATTTCTTGCCTGGAAGGATTTTGGGATAACTAGCTTTACTATTGCTGTTTTAGTTAGAGGTTTTGTTGGTTTGCTATCAACCTATCTTATTCAACCATGGATGCCTGCATTAGCTTTTTCAAAAGATTCATTAAAATCTATTCTTAAGTTTGGAGTTCCTTATCAAATGAATACCTTGCTGGCAATGGTTAAGGATGACGGGATGACAATATTTTTAGGAAGCACATTAGGTCCAAACGGGATAGGGCTTTTGGCTTGGGCTCAAAAATGGGCTTTTGCTCCCTTAAGATTTTTCATGGATCAGATTATAAAAGTAACTTTTCCGGCTTTTGCAAGATTGCAAGATAATAAAAAAGAATTATCTCAAGCTGTAACTAAGTCTATTCTTTATATTTGTTTATTTGTTTTTCCATCCCTGGTAATGTTAGTACTACTTGTTCCCTCATTAATAGAAATAATTCCTAAATATAACAAATGGAATCCTGCTCTTTCAGCCCTAATAATTTTAACTGCCAGTTCAGCTTTAGCTGCCATTACAACGCCAATTACCAATACTTTAAATGCCATAGGTAAGATTTATGTCACTTTTAAACTAATGATTATGTGGACTGTTCTAACTTGGGCTTTTGTACCAATACTAGCGATAAATTATGGAGTGACTGGGGCTGCTTTAGGTTTTTCTCTAGTTGGTTTAAGTTCTATTATTGCTTTGATTATTGCTTTAAAATATATAGAAATTGATTATTTAAAGATTTTAGGCAAACCTTTAATTACAGCTGTGATAGTAGGGTTAGTAGTGTTTGTAATTAAGTTATTAATACCCATTTCTTTGCTGCAGGTAATCGTCATGATAGTTGGGGGGTTAATAACTTTTTTTACATTGGTAGTTTTATTGGAACCTCAGATTTTAAATTATCTGAAAAAAAGATGATTAAAATCTTTTATTGTCTAATTTTTTTAGTGTTATCCTTTTTCCTTGACTCAGCAGTCCTTGCTCAAAGTAATAGTTTTGTTTCAGTTGTTAATCCAATCCGTGGATCTGATTTTTGGTCTTTAAAAGACCAGGATCCTCAAACTGCCTTTTTTGGGCAAAGGGATATTCTAAAAAAACAAAACATAGAAGCTACCTGGTTAATCAGATTTGATGCTTTAGCAGATAACAAAATAATTGATTCCTTAAAGACTACGAGTGACGAGAAAGGACTGTTTTTAGAAGTAACCCCTATTTGGACTAAGGAAGCAGGAGTTGAATACCAAATTTCTGAAAGTTGGCATTCAGCCAAGAGTGCGTTTTTAACTGGATATGAGCCATATCAAAGAGAAAAATTGATTGATGCAGCATTTGAAAAATTCAAAAACATTTTTGGGAGTTACCCTAAGTCTGTTGGAGCATGGTGGATTGATAGCTATTCGCTTTCCTATATGCACAAGAAATATGAAATTATTGATGCACTAATTGTGGCTGACCAATATACAACAGATAATTATCAGATCTGGGGTCAGTATTTCTCTACTCCTTATTATCCATCTAGAGTGAATGCTTTACATCCAGCACAAACTTTAGAAAATAAACTTCCTGTTGTTATCACTCAATGGGCTGCCAGAGATCCGGTTAATGGTTACGGAAATGGAGTCTTGGAAAGCACCTACTCGGTTCAAGCCAACGACTACCTGGACTATCACGATCTTGATACAAATTATTTTGAGAAATTAATAGATATTTATACCAAACAAAAATTTAACAAGTTTGGCCATATTGTAGTGGGACTGGAGAATTCATATGAGTGGGGAAAGTATGCGAAAGAATATGAAAATCAAATTAAAAAGCTGGCCCAAAAACGGAAAAATAACGAGATTTTTATAAGTTCACTGGCAAACTTTGCCAATTGGTATAAGCAAAACTTTCCTGATCTTTCTCCTGCTCAAATAATTATGGCTGATGATCCATTAGGGTCGGAGAAGAAGGTGGTCTGGTTTATGAACCGATTTTACCGGGCAGGCTGGTTTTATAATGAAGCAGGTTCTGTTTTTAGAGATATCAGGCAATATATTGACGGAAAAGAAGAACTATGTTTGCAAAAAAGATGTGATGAGGTTAATTTTGCGACATCAGCTACCAGGGTTTTGGATGAAGTTTCATTTGGACACAAATGGCTAATTGATGAGGGGAAGATATCAGATTTTAGATTATCTAAAGAGGGAGAAAAATACCTAATTACCTACGAAAATGAAGCAGAGAACAGCCGGAAGATAGAGTTTATGCCAAGAGATATTGGTGTTGACGGGAAGATCTTATCAATTGACACAACAATCCTGGACGCTATTAAAAGCGACACTCAAAATTTTAAAAAGAAAAATAACTTTGAAAAGAGTGGCTTTAATTGGAATATAGGAAGCGTTGTTTCAAAAATAACTAGATTTCTGCTATTTATTTTGATTGTATGTTTAGTACCTGGCTTTGTTTTAACAAACAAATTATTCATGGAAGAGAAAATTCTTAAACGGGTTTTTATAGCAACTATTACAGGGTTTGTATTAATAACTATTACTTTCTATGTAGCAAGTTTATTGAATTTTAGATTCTTGTTGTTTTTATATGTCTTAGTAAACTTATTTCTATTTTTTAAACTTAAACTCACATCTACTTTTAAGATTACTATTCCCGATTTAAAAATAGTAGATCTAGTTATAGGATTGGTAATTATTATTGGTACTATCTTTCAAAATATCCCCAGCTTCAAAAATGGTTTAGTATTTTCCTTTGGCATGGGTTTTTGGGGGCCCAATACACATGATGGGGTCTGGCATATTAGTTTGATTAATCAGTTAGTTAAGGCGTTACCCGTACAAAATCCTATTTTTGCAGACAGTATTTTAAAAAATTACCACTTTTTCTATGATTTAATGATTGCGCAAGCGGTTTTTTTCACCCAAATACCAGTTATAGATCTTGTTTTCAGGTTCTACCCAATCGTTTTTTCTTTGCTTTTAGGTATAGGCACTTATTACTTAACAAAATCCAAGTTAGCAGCTATTTTTAGCTTGTACTTTGTATATTTTGCCGGTAGCTTTGGCTGGATTGTTGACTTTATTAAACAAAAGACTTTTGCTGGAGAATCAGCTTTTTGGGCAAATCAATCAATCTCCTTTAATCTAAATCCTCCTTTTGCAATTTCTCTTTTAATTATCATCGCCCTTCTTCTAATGCTAAATTCTAAAAAAATAAAATCTTTTAGAGGAATTATTATTATGGTGATTTTGGCGGGCAGCTTAATTGGGTTTAAATCTTATGCGGCAGTATTATTTTTCATTCCTCTTGCTATACTGGCTTTAATTAATGTACTTAAAAAAGATTTTACGCTTCTGAGCGTTTTGGTACTTTCATTTATATTATCTCTTGTATTTTTCATTTCTAATTTTCAAACAAATCAACAGTTAGTAATCTTTTCTCCGTTCTGGCTAATACATTCCATGGTTGATTCCATGGATAGAGTGGGATGGGTGCGTTTGTCTCAAGCCCGGGTAGCTGGAATTGAGACTAATAATTGGTTTAAATTTATTATTGCAGAAA
This sequence comes from uncultured Gammaproteobacteria bacterium, assembly GCA_964393545.1. Classification (GTDB taxonomy): domain Bacteria; phylum Patescibacteriota; class Microgenomatia; order Daviesbacterales; family UBA10151; genus CAYMUB01. The sequence continues at coordinate 67,204 of CAYMUB010000059.1, forward strand.
CAGTAGGGCTATTAATATTTATAGCAGGCAATCTGGGTATAAGGATTTTGGCTTTCTCTTCACTGTGGAAAATTAAGGGTATCTTAAAAGATAACAAGCAGTTGTTTTTATTTATTTTTTCTGTTGTTTCATTCCTAATTCCCATTCTTTTTATTCAGTCAGGAAATCCCTGGAATACGATTCAGTTTTCTTATTATGGTTTGTATATAGCAGCAATAGTTGGAGGGGGGGTAGCTGCCTCATTTATTATTAAATTACCTAAAATTGTGGCAATTGTGGCGACTGTTTTGATTATAGTAATTACTCCAATTAACTCAATTACTACTTCAAGTTACTACCAAGGTTATTTGCCTCATGCCAGAATTGACCCTCAAGAATTAAAAGCCCTGGAGTTTTTATCAAAGCAGCCGGAGGGGATAGTTTTGACTTATCCATACAATGATAAGCTTAAACAGTTAATCTTAGAGCCCTGGCCGCTTTTTGTATATGATAGTACTGCATATGTTTCTGCTTTATCTGATAAACCGGTGTATTTAGCAGATGAAGGGCAAAACCAGATCCTTTTAACTGACTATAAGAAAAGATTAGTTGCCTCAAGGGATTTTTTTGGTAACTCAACCCGGGGCTATAAATTCTTAAAAAATAGTAATATAAAGTATATATACCTACCAAAAGTTCATAAAGTCTCTTTAGGTAAAATAGATAATGTAAAGATAATTTTTGAAAATGAAGAGGTAATAATTTATAAAACAAAATAATGCTAACCATAATAATAAATATTCTCCTTTTTTTAGTTCTTATTTTTACATTCATTTATCTTCCAGGTTTTTTATTAATTTCAAAGGTTAAGGATGATTTAGATAAGGAAGAAGTTATTTCTCTTTCACTATGTCTTGGAGCTATTTTTTTAGTTTCAATAGCAGTCATATTTGGGATTCTTCATTTAAGGCTTCTTGTTTTACCTACTTTAATAGGGGCAAGTTTAATCTCGTTAGTTAAACTTAGGAAGTACATATTTATATATTGGATAAGCATCTTGAGAAATAGATTATTGCTGTCAGTGATCCTATTAGGCATTTTGATGCAGGGATTTATTAATTTCCCAAGCGGATTTCAATATAAAGAGGGACTACTTTTTTGGAGCTCCCAGGGTTTTGACGGTTTTTGGCAAATTTCGGTTATTGAAGAGATAAAAAAAGAATTCCCCCCTAAAATGCCCATTTTTTCTGGGGAAAATTTGTTTAACTATCATTATCTAGTTGATGTTTTAATGGGAGAATTTTCAAGAATTTTTCCGTTTTTTTCTTCATTGGACTTACATTTCAGACTATTCCCTATATTTTTCTCATTTCTTATGGGTGTTAGTATCTACTCTTTCGTCCAAAGATGGCAGGGTAAGAAGACTGCCCTTTGGGCACTATTTTTTACTTATTTTACAGGTAGTTTCGGATATATCTTCACATTTATTAAAGAAGGGAAAATTTTTGGAGGCGAAACTACTTTTTGGGCTGCTCAACTTAATACGGTAATTGCAAATCCACCGCATGCTATAGCGATTAGTTTATTATCTGCTTTTTTATTATCTTTTTTGATTTTTTTAAAAGACAGGAGGAAAGCTTGGTTTGCTATATCTTTTTTATGTGTTTTTATGATTGCAGGTTTTAAGGTATCTGCTGGTGTAGTAGTTTTAAGCGGATTAGTAGCAGGTGCTGTAATAAATATAATCGTTAATCGCAATTTAACAGTTCTATATCTACTTATTCTTATTGGTATTTCAAACTATACCGTGGTAAAGCTGATGACACGGGGAGCTGAAAACATTTTAATCTTTGAACCCTGGTGGTTTATTAGAACAATGATTGTAGTAAAGCTTGATTGGGTAGATTTGGAATTAAGAAGACAACACTATATTTCAAAAGGAACCTGGCATGCATCTTTGAGAGTTATACAGCTTGAGCTTTTGGCATTTTCTATCTTTTTAATAGGTAACTTAGGAACAAGATTTATTGGTTTTATAGATCTTTTTAAAAAGATCTTCGTAAAAAAACAAAGTATTCTAACTAATCTTTTTGAAATAAGTCTGTTTGTAATGATGCTAACAAGTTTTATAGTTCCAATGCTTTTTCTACAAAAAGGAATGACTTATAATAGTATCCAATTTATGCAGTATTTTTTATTATTTTTCGGATTCTATGCAGCCATTACAACTACGAAACTAGTTGATTTAATAAAAAATAAACTTCTGAAATTTTTATTCATAACCTTGTTAATAATTTTCTCAGTACCTACAGTAATAGGTAATCTAGTTGAACTATATGGGCCAAATGCTTCACCACTGGCAATGATTAGTAAAGGCGAACAAGAAGGACTTAAGTATTTAAAAGATCATACGGAAAAGATGGATATAGTTTTAACTAAAAACTTTGATAAATATGCAAGAGATAGATATCCAGTTGCACCACTTCCTATGTGGGCCTGGTCCAGTACTGCATATGTTTCTGGAATGACTGGTAGGACAACCTATGTTTCATCAGAGGATATAGTAGATATGACTGGATATGATTATAAAGAAAGAATGAAAATGACAAATAATTTTTTTGAGCAAAAGGATGCGGAAAAAGACAAAGAATTTCTTAAATCAGCAAAAATAAGATATATTTATATACCTAAGGAACAGTTAGGAGTACAATTAGATTTAGAGAAAAATAATCTAGAAGTAGGATTTGAAAATTCCCAGGTTTTAATTTATAAAGTAATTAACTAAAATGTTCGGCATATTAAAAATTCAACCGTTTAAAAGACTCTTAGTGGTGGCAATTCTAATAAGACTCTTGTTAATGCCATTTTATTTCCATCCAGATATAAAAACATATAACTTTCAGGCCTCATTTCTTAAAAAAGGAGTATTTAATATTTATGATTATTTGTCCTTACATAAAGCAGACCTGCCTTTAAAAGATGAATTTGTATATTTTCCCCTGACATATTACTTTTTAGGGGCTTATCAGGCAATAGCTTCTCCTTTTCTTGGTTCTGGTTTTGAAAAGTGGTTATCAGATGCTGGGACAAATGCCTCTTTGGATATTGGGGTATTTAGGTATTTATTTATTCTTAAGTTGCCTTATCTGATATTGGACATACTAATTGGCATCTTTCTAACTAAACTTTTTTCTGATTTTCAGACCAAAAAAAGGATTCTTACTTTTTGGCTGCTTAATCCTTTTTCTATTGTCCTAATCTATGTATATAGTAATGTTGATATATTTCCAGTTTTTCTAATCGTTTTAAGCTTGTATTTTGCTGCTAAAAATAATTTTCTGGTATCGTCCCTGGCTTTAGGTTTGGGGGCAGGCTTTAAAGCCTTTCCTTTATTGCTGGTTCCCTTTTTATTTTTGAAGGCATCAACTGCTAAAGATAAAATAGTATCAATATTTGTTTCGGCAATTGTTTTTCTTTTAACAATACTCCCTTTTATCAAATCTGCTTCTTTTAAGGAGTCGGCATTGGCTTCGGGTTTAACCACCAGAATTGTTTCCAACGGCTTAAATTTAGGTTTTGGTGAGATTTTGATGCCAGCTATTATTTTACTTTCTATTCTATTTTTTTGGGGACTTAGTCAAACAAAAGTTGAACTCTGGCGTTTTTATTTAGTAGCTTTTATTTTCATACTTATTTCTATTCATTTTCATTTGCAATGGTTTTTATGGATTCTTCCTTTTTTAGCAATTTCTTATGCTGCTGATTCTAATCAGGAGAAAAGATTAATGATGGCGTTTATTCTAATTGCTTTTGCTATACCTCTTCTTTATACAGATAAATTCATGACTGTAGGGTTGCTTAAGGTAGTTAGTCCTTTATATGAACTGCTACCAACGCCAGCAGACATCTTAAGTAAAATCTACAAAGTAGAGATAATACAAGGAGTATTGCACAGTGCATTGTTTGGGTTGGGATTATTGTTAAGTTTAATAATTATTAAAAGATGAAAAAAATTTACTTTTTGATAGTATTTATATTTATAACTCCTTTTTTATTGTCTTTCCTAATTAAAGAAGTCTACAATGATGTTCAACCATCCTTGGAAGGAACACAGATAATTTTTAAAGGAGTAACTGCTTTGCAATCTTTTAGATCACAAATGGATAACCTGTCAGGTATAGGAATGAGTATTAAAAACCCTTATTTTAGGAATAAAAAGAATATAACTTTTAGTATTCTTTCTGAAGATAAACAATTACTTAGGGAAATTACTCTCAATGGGATGAATATTCCAGATGGAGATCTGATAAAAATTCCATTTGATATATTACCTAATTCAAAAAACAAAAAATACTTTTTATCTGTTTTTTCCAAAGATACAGAAAATAATGAGGCTTTAGAAATCTTCTTAACTTCTAAGAAAACCTCCTGGGTAGGGGATTTTTATATAAATTCTGAAAAACAAGATTCGAACTTCTCATTTTTTACTTACCATAAATCTTCCAACATATTAACTATTACTACAGAGATTTTTACTCAATTATTAAAAAGATTATTTGCAGATTTACCATTTGCTGTTTTTTATTTAGGTTTGCTAGGGGGATTAACATTTTACCTGCTACGTTTAAAAAAAGCTAATTAATTTTCCAGATTTCTATTTGCCCGTTTTCAAAAACTAGTGTTGAATTTATTAAAGGATAAGCAACTGGTTTTACTTTTTTTGGGAAATATACATAGGATATTTTATTATTTTTTAATTCACTCCATACTTTGTCTCTCTGGTTGTTTTCAAAAATAATTTTTTGAGTGTTTAGTCTTTCTTTATAGTTATATCCCATGATATCCACTTGTTCCAAGTCTGCTAAATATATTCTTCTTTGAGAGAAAGCAGCTACATAAGATGTATCAAACCAAGCCCAGATAAAAGGAGTAGCCATTTCCACACCACTATATTTATTAAACGGTGAAGTAAGCACAATGCTATTTTTATCAGAATTCTCCCTCAAATAATTTAAAGCTTGGATTTCGTCAGGAGTAATCTTGGCAATAGGCGGTTTATGGTAAAAATCATACAACACCCCAATCTGGGTAGGTACTGAGAAGATAATAATTAATGTAATAAATAACCATCTTAAAAGGTTATTTTTGATTCTGTTTTGTAACCCTGATGTTGTTATAGCAGCATAAACACCAAAAATAAGTAAGAAGTATTGTAAAAACTGGATAGTATTTTTTGCCACGCCTTTTTGTAAAAATAGTAAAGGTAAAATCAGAGAAGTTATGGCAATAGAAAAAGATAACTGAAAGAATAAATTGTTTAATATTTTTTTGATAGATTTTGCTATAAAGATTAAGCCTAAAAATTTAGTCCCTAAATTTCCAAAGAAAAAGAGTAAGAATCCGGTTAATTCTATTTGGAAAACCCTTTTCCAGTTCCTTTCGGCAAAATAAGTTTGTCTTTTCAACTCTAAATCTATCCAGTCTAGTCTTGAATCTACCACGATCATTGTTCTGATAAACCACCAGGGTTCAAAGATTAAAAATGAAGTTGAATTGGCAGTATTTGGTAAATATAAAATAGCAGAAAGTAAGCTACTTAAAATAAATAAACAAAGCAGGTATATTTTTTTATCCTTGAATAGTTCGACTAATCCTACCAGCAGTAAACTTATTAAAACCACTACAGAGGCATATATTTTGAAAACAGCCAAAGATCCAATCACTACAATTAAAATTCCAGATAACCCCCAATTCTTTTTAGGAAAGAAACAAAGAAAGTAAATAATGGTTAATACTAAGATATCAGAAATAATCTGAGGCGGATTACCAATAGAACTTTGTATCTGGGTAGCCCAAAAAATACTTTCTCCGCCAATTACATGATTTTTAAAAAAAGTTACAAAATAGCCAAAGCTTCCAGCAAAGTAGACAAAAAAAGAAGACCAAAGACCTGTACTAAAAGAGTTATTTATTTTCCTTCCCAAAAGGAAGGCCATGGATCCCAAAAGGATAGAGTTCAAAAAAGGAAAAAACCTAAAGTACAAATCCAAACTAGAGAATTTAAAGTATTTACTAAATTGGGCCGGAGCTATATCAGAAAAGAAATGATAATTTACCAATCTTTCACCGGCAAAGATAGGGTTTTGCAGAGGATAGCCCTTTTTGATTTCCTCCATTAAAGCTATATGCCATGGTCCATCATGACCGTTAGAGCTATAAAAAATTAAGTCGTTATTAATCTTTAAGCCGCTTGGTGCCATAATTGCCATCTGTCCAAGTATCCCTATGGTAAATACTATAAGTAGCAGTAAAAGGTGTTTCTTGGAGGATATTTTGAAATTAATTCTTTGGAATTTAGTTTTTTTTAAGTAAACTAAGTTAATAAGCCCAATTATCGGCAATAATAATATAGAAATTTTGAATACTAATAAAATATATGAAAGGAGAGTAAATACAACAAAGCCAATAATAGTGCCTAATACTATTTTTTCTTTGAAGCCGAAATAAGTTTTACTATAATTTAGAATAAAGATTCCTGGTAAAGTAAAGCAGGCAGTAGAAACAATAAGAAATAGAATAAAGTAAATCAAAATTTCCATCTAACTTAATCTTAACACCTTAAGATATGTGCGTGATATACTGAAATTAGATGAGTATCCGCCCAAAACAAATCTTACTAGTCCTGATTATTCTTCTGGCATTGATCCTTCGGGTTTGGAGGCTTGATCTGGTTCCAATATCACTCTTTGGGGATGAACTGGATGTTGGGTATCAGGCATATTCTATTCTAAAAACAGGTAAAGACTATTCTGGTAATTTTTTCCCCCTTCATTTTAAATCTTTAGCCGAATGGAGAACACCTCTTTATCTATACTCATCTGTACCCACAGTAGCGTTATTTGGAATTAACGCTTGGGGAGTAAGGCTGCCGGCAGCCATATTTGGAGTATTAGGAGTCTTAGCATTTTACTTGTTAGTAAAAGAACTGACAAAGAATGAAAGTTTAGGTTTACTTTCTGCATTTTTACTTGCAGTATCCCCATGGCATCTGCATTATTCCAGAGCAGGCTTTGAAGTTACAGAAATGCTGTTTTTGTATATTCTAGGAGTATTTTTTTTGTTACTCAGTTTAAGGGGAAAGAATACCTTATGGTTGGCAGCTATTTTACTGGCTTTAACCCCCTGGGCTTATAATACAGCCAAACTGTTTCTTCCTCTAACTATTATTGTAGTTTTGATTATCTGGAGGGATAAATTTAAAGCGATTTCTAAACAAAGATTAATTTTGGCACTGATAGCCTTTTCCATATTCGCTGCTCCCTATACCTTCAATACTCTATTTGGGGGAGGAACGCAAAGAATACAAAGTATTTCAATATTTAATAATCCAACCATTATTCCGCAGATGGGTTTTGACCGTCTAAATGATATTAAAATGAGAAATGGAGTTACCTACTCAGTAAGCATTGTTGATAAATTATTTCATAATCAAATAATCTCTTTTAGTGAGATTTTTTCCAGGAATTATTTTCAGGCTTTTTCAACCAATTTCCTTTTTACTGATGGAGATGTGCTTAATTTAAGACAAGCATCAGGCAGTGAATTCTATAAAATTGAGAGCATTTTTTTGCTACTGGGATTGTTTTTTCTCATAGTCATACAGCTTGATAAAAAAGTTAAAACTTTTCTTTTCTTTTGGCTTATTGTTTCACCAATTCCTTCAAGTCTGACAAAGGGAGGGGGAGATCATGCTACCAGGTTAATCCTAATGCTGCCTGTTCTTACTATTTTGATAGCGTTTGGTATGTACTATAGTTATGTAAAAATAAACCAGAAATTTAAGAGTTTATCAATTATATTAATCTCAATGGGTTTATTTTTAAGTTTCCTCTATTATCAACACAATTATTGGATTCATTACCCTTGGGAGTCAGAAAGATGGTGGCAGGCAGGTTTTGAAAATAGTATTAAGCTTGCAGTTAAAGAGAGCTCAAACTATGAAAAAGTTATACTTAGCTCTGCCAACGAACCAGCCTTGGTATTTTTCTTAGGCTGGTCTATGTACCCACCTGAAGTTTTTCAGAAGGAATATAGCTCATATGCATTAAATAAGGAGATCAAACCAACTTTGAGCCTTGGTAAATTTGAATTTCCTCCTGTTGGGCAAGGTTTAAGTCTTTACGAAATAGGTTCTAAACTGTCGAAGAAAGTTCTGTATGTAGCAACAGCAAAGGAAGTGGTGGTGGATCTTAACAAAGAACCGGAAAGATTGCCTAAAGATATCAGTCTTGTTAAAACAATTAATTATCCGTCAGGAGCGCCAGCTTTTTATTTTTTTACTAAACCTTAAAATGATTAAAAGATTCTTTAAAAAATTACCAATACTTTTGTTAATATTGTTAATCTCTTTTGTGTTAAGGATTGTCAATATTTCAGATAACCCCTCTGCTATGTATGGCGATGAGTTAACTATGTTGCTTGATGTGAGTTCCATACTTCATTCAGGTTTTGATACAACTGGGAAATTTCTGCCCTTAAATTTTACTATGGGTGGGGGTAGGCCTGTAGGATATGGTTATTTCTCACTCCCTTTTGTTGCTTTATTTGGCTTAAACGCCCTTAGCATTCGCCTGCTTTCAGTTCTATCAGGAGTAGGAATTGTCTTGCTGATTTACTTTTTGGGTAAAAGATTATTCTCAAAACAGATTGGTTTGCTCTCAGCTTTTTTTATTGCTATTTCTCCTTGGGATTTATCCATTAGTAGAGGAGGTTTTGAAAGTCATTTTGCCTTATTCCTGGGTTTGCTCATGGTGGTATCATTTTTACATGCAAATAAAAAAGCTTGGTTTTATATTATTTCTGCGTTAAGCCTTGGCCTGAGCATTAATACGTACTCTACGTATAAGTTTACTTTGCCAGTCTTTCTTCCAATATTACTTTGGTTTGGCAATTTTAAACAGATTCTGATGAATGTAAAAACAAGGGCTTATCCATTATTTGGGGGATTAATCTTATTGTTATTTATGTTATTACTTTTTTTTCAGGTGTTGCTAAATAACAGCGAATCAAGATTCCTAAGTATAAATATTTTTTCAGATAATGATATTAAAACTCAAATTGATCAAACAATAAGAGAACAAAATGAATTTGTCTTACAAAATAATAAACTTACTAAGTTATTGCATAATAGATTCTGGGAGTATGGGTTAGTTTTTGGTAAAAACTATTTGAATAATTTTTCTCCCAGCTTCCTATTTTTGGAAGGTGATAAGAATCCAAGGCAGAATATGACCGGATTGGGAGAGTTCTATCTAGTACAACTGGTTTTAATATTTTTTGGTATTGGATTTTTATTCAAAAATAGATATTCAAAGGAGATGTTATTATTAGTTACTTGGACGCTTATAGCTTCTATCCCAGCCTCTCTAATAAAAGATCCGCATGCGTTAAGAAGTTCTTTTATGTTACCTCCACTGATTATCTTTTCGGCTTTAGGTTTATATTCTTTGTGGAAATTAAAAAGATTATTTCTAATTAGAGTATTATTATTGGGAATAGTTTTTGGATTAATAATACAGTTTATCTTTATTGCAGAAAATTTATATTTCATTTCCCCCAATAAATACTCACGTTTCTGGTCATATCCGGCAAGGCTTGCGACAGAAATGGCGCTTAAGAATCAAAAAGAGTATGAATATATCTTTATTTCTGATCGAATAGACAACATTGAATTTGCTTATTCAGTCTATGCTGGTATAGATTTGGATAATAAAAAAATCTCAAGAGTACGTATTGGGGAATTTGAATTTAGGAAGCAGGACAATATTTATCTTGGACCGATACCAGATAGTGCTGCTCAAAAGTTTCTGGATGGTTTAAGCGGATCAATAATGTATATTGGTCCAGTAAATGATGCAAAGTATTTGAAAGGCGGGTATAGCACTCTTTTAGGAAAAGATAAACAAGATGCTTTAGTTGTCAAAAGGATAAATAAATAATGAGAACGTACCTTATTTTTATTTTGATAGCATTAGTGCATTGTTTTTTAACAATCTTTATCCAAAATAACATAGACCCTATTCATTATATTGCACAGAACTTTTTTGTATTAGAACTTATAGGTAGAAGAATATATTTTCCATCAGAAGCGTTATATTTTTTTGATTTGGGTAATCTAATTTTAATATGGTTAATTGGTAGAAGTTTTTTTACCAAAAATGCTTCTTTAATCCCACCCTTGGTATATGCAATTTCACCCTGGAGTAATTATTTAGTATCAGGTGAATCATTCTATGTTTACCTATCTTTTTTAGTGCTGGTGATGTCTTATGGCTTATTTCTGATAAAGAGCGAAAAAAATTCCATAGGCTTGATTTTGTTAGGAAGTACAGCAGTAATAGCTTTATATAGTTCTTTTCTTATGATAGTAACCATACCTGTTATCTTCTTATTGCTTATTGTTTCTAAGAATTATTCTTTTAGTATATTGAAAAAAGCTATTTTGATTATAGTTATTTCTACACTACCCTTGTTTTTTCTAATTTATTTTCACCAAGTAGGTTTCAAGAATATTTTAAGCAATGAAATTCAAATATTTTCTGATCCTGGTCTTATAAATATGGTTAATAAGTATCAAGGAGATGCAAGACAGGAAGGTTTTGGCATATTTGCTAAATTAGCAGAAAACAAATATATATTTTATCCTGAATTTATCTTGCTTAAATTTACTAAACAATTTACGCCTTCAACATTCTTTACTTCTCAAGAGAAACTATTAAGTTTTTCGTTTACCTCTCCAATATTCTTTGGTTTTTTGCTGCCTTTTTTCTATGGTCTTTATAAAATCTTAAAAAGTCCCTTTTTAAGAAAGATCCTAATTATATCTAGTGTTCTGGTAATACCTTCTATATTATCAAAACATATTGTTGATTTAAATCGTTTGGTAATCTTTTCTCCTGTTGTGATACTCATTATTTCTTATGGATTAATTGAAATTTATAAACAAAGAAAAGACAGAAGAATTTATTTGTTTTTAGTTTTAACAATTAGCTTAGTGGTTCTTCAATTAATAGTTTCATTGTCAGATATACATTTGAGGGAAAAAGCCCGGTTTGTAAAATATCATGGAGAGAATTACGAAATAGAAAAGCAATGAAAAAAGTATCGGGAATTTTAATAGCACTAATAACAATTACTCTTCTAGGTGGATTTTTGAGGCTGTATAAAATTGCGGAAAATCCGCCAAGTCTGACTGGTGATGAAATATCTTTTGGCTACTCTGCTTACTCCATATTAAAAACAGGGAAAGATGAATATGGGAATGTTATGCCTCTTGCATTTAAGTCTGTTGGAGACTACAAGAATCCTTTCCCGGTATATCTTTTGGTTTTACCTATAAAATTACTTGGACTAAATGATTTCGTTGTTAGATTGCCAAATGCTTTAATCGGAATTCTTGCTATTCCAATTTTCTTCCTGTTCTTAAAAGATATCCTTAAGGATAAAAAAATTGCTATATTGGGTGCGTTTTTTCTATCTATTTCTGCATGGCATATTCTCTACTCTAGATTTGCTTATGAGCCGCTCATGGCAAGCACCTTTGTAATGTTAGGTATATGGTTTTTCATTAAAATGCTCAGTGGTAAATCTGTCTGGGGAATCCTTTCTGCATTTTTTTTGATATTGACTATGTACACTGCATTTGCTCCCAGGTTATTCATACCTATTTTTGTTATTTTTGCTCTACTATTTAGTCTCCCAAATTTTAAAAGAAACCCAAGAAAAGTTCTTATTTTCATACTAAGTTGTGTGATTTTATCTTTACCGCTTGCTTATACATCTATATTTGGAGAAGCAGGTACAAGATTTTCGATGGTTTTTTTAGGAGGAGATATTGAATTCAGTAGATACGTTATTTTAAAAAAGTTTCAGTCATTAAGTGATGTTTCTTTGTTAGTACTCTTTTGGTTGAAAAGATACTTAAACTACTTACAACCGGATTTCATTTTCTTCAGTGGTTTAAACATGACCCATCCAGGGACTATTGGTTTGGGCATGTTATATCTTTTTGAATTACCCTGGTTACTTTTAGGATTGGCTGAATTGATTAAGCGCAAAATCCAAAATAAACAGATCATCATTATCTGGTTACTGATAGGGCTTTTGCCAGATTCTCTAACAAATAATCAGCAACATACAGGAAGATTGCTGCATATAGTTCCTGTTGTGATTTTGATAACTACCTTGGGTGCAATACGTTTTTTTAAATGGATTAAAAGCCTTCCGGGTTTACATATTAGAATATTCATCTCCACCATTTTTGTAATATTTACAACTATAGTTATAACTCACGCTTTTTTAACCTTCGCAGTTCATTTTTCTATAGCAAAAGGAGAGTCTTTTGATGAGGGGTTGAGGGAGGCAGTTATGTATGTCCGCGATAATCAAGCAAGCTACAAGGAGATAGTTTTTGATACGCGCAGGGGAAATGGTGGACCATTTATTGTTATAAATCCTTATCTTAGCCTACTTTTTTACTTAAAATATGATCCATATACCTACCAAACAGAACAGAAGACCTTTGGGACACGGGAAATGCCATTCTATAAGTTTAATAAGTATACTTTTAGGGATATTAACTGGAATAAAGATGGGGATGGAAAAGGGGTTCTTTTTGTTGGTGCGCCTTGGAGTTTTAATGAAAATAGCTTGAAGGAAGGGGAGTTACTAGAAAAGATTTATATGACAAGTGGGAATCCGGCTTACTTTATAGTCTCTCCAAAGTAAGTTCATTAAATGATATTACTGTTTCGACTTGATTACCATTAAAGCTAATATTCCATCTTTCAGGTAAATCTTTCTCACAATCTGATCTGGAGAAACATCTATTTCAGGTATGATCCAGGGACTAGCTACAAATAAAGTATTTGTTTTAGATCTATCAATTCTCCATCCGATATCTCTAACTGTTACCTTATCAAAATGATAATTGCCTTTGTTCTTGTCGATACTCTGATATAAGGCAGGATCGTATTTTGAATAGAATAAATAGTACATATGAGGAACACTGACAATATTTGGTCCTGTAGTACCTCTTCTGGGGTCAAAGACTATCTCTTGATATTGGTTTTGTAACTGCATAACTGTTTGAATAGCTTCCTTGCTGCCTTCCATAAAATATTCTCCTCTTTGAAATGGGAAATGTATACTGAAAACAAAATAAATATGCACTATATTCCATACAAGAAAAATAGAATAACTAAATAAACAGATTTTAAACATCAACCTTGATAATTTGTTTTTTAAAGCTTTAAAAATTTCAACTATCCCAATAGAAGATAATAATAGAGTCATAGGTAGTATTAACATAGTTCGGGAGTGATTTTGTTCACTCAAGGTAAAAGATGCTGGAAGTAGTCCTAATATAATCCAGCCAAGGATAAGGAATTTATAGGAGGAAGTTCTAATAGTTTTAATCAAACCAGCAAGTAGAAAAGGGGCTTCAAATAGATACAACACACCGCTTCCTAATGTACCAGTAGTTGTCATATCCAGTCCCTGGAAAAATAAAAAATCAGGGTGTAAATAATTCAAATATTTTCTAATCCAGTGAAAAAATAAATAAAGATAGTAAACAATTTTTTCTAAGATAGGTGCAAGAAGTTTAGTTTTTCCCTCAAGCAGGATATTTCTCTTTAGTTCTATATCATTTCCTATATAAGTCATTTTAGCCCTGGCACTATCATTTCCTAAAATCATTGAAATTAATATAGGGCCACACAATATTAAATTAGTTGCTATCCAGATAGTAAATATTTTTCTATTTGCTTTTAAATCTTTCCAGAAGGCAGTTGTTAAAAGAAGAATAAGAAGTGGTACAAAAAGCCTGGGAGAATAATATGTATAAACAGCAATACTAAAAAAAACTGCTGAAAGAATGGGCCAGACCATTTTTTTTGAGTGCACCATCTGTAAAAAAAATAGAGTACCAAGCAAGATAAATAGGCAAACAAGAATATTTTCATGCATAAACCTGGAAAAATAAATATGCCAGGGGGATATAGAGAGTAAAATAATTCCAACGATAGAAGTAGCCTTACTCTTAGTTAGTTTGTACATAAATAAATAAAAAATTGGAATAGTGATTGTGGCAACAACTATATTTAGAAATCGAATCGAAAAATCGTTTAGCCCAAATAAGGCGATAAAAGGAACTAAAGCGTATATCGGAACTGGATTTTTATAATCACCATAAGATTCAAATGTTAAAGGTAAAAATCTTCCATACTCATCTTTGCCGGTTTTTAATATGGAATAGGCATTATAGCCAAAGGCAACTTCATCAACATTTAATCCATTTGGATTTATTGTATTGTCAGGGAGTCTAAGCAATGTAGTAACCACGCAAACTATTATTATCAGTAAAACAATTTGAATTTGTTTCTTAAATAAAATGCCCATGTTTAAATTTTTATTAAATAACGTATTGGGTCTCTTAAGAAGATATCAATCATTGTGAGAGTGATTTGTAGAATTATTAAAACAAAAAAAGAAAGAATCAAAGTCTTCATAAACCTTCCTTTATAACTTATAAACTTTTCAAAACCAATACTGGTTATTAAAAATATTACGGGTGCAACTAAAAAAGATTTTTCCAAATTTGGCGACGGGTAACTAAATACAGACACAAAAGTTAAGCATAAAAAGGTAAGTATTAAATACCGTGCACTATTAATATTTCTTAGTACTTTAACCAGGCCAAATAAGAAAGGAATTAGAAAAGCAGTGTAAATAGGCGTACTTGCAGAAAATCCCATTAACTTATATTGTCCTGTAAAGTATGTGACTGGAATCAGGTGAGTAAATTGGTTTCTTAATATATTTTCAAAAATGTAGGTATATTTATTTTCAAATAACTTTCCTACTTTGAAAACTTTTGTCTCTTTCAACTCTCCTTGAAAAGTATTAGCCGTGTTTATTAAACGGATATCAGAAAAAAAAGTTAGGTTGGTTGTGATTAGATTCCGAGAACCCTCTTTATGAGAAATAATCAACAAAACAAGAGGAATAAGTAATACTGTTTGAGAAATGAAAATAATTTTGGATTGTTTATGTTTTGAAGAAAATAGATGAAAGATAACTAAAATAAATATAAGAAATCCCACTATGAAATTAGTATAAAAAAGCATTGTTTCCAAAAGTAAGAAGGTATATAGCCAAAGCTTATTTTTTGAAAGACTAAAATTTATTAGACTTATAAAAGAAGATAATATTAGAAACAAATAGAATATAGAGGCAGAAGAAGCAAGTTCTAGATATATGGTCCAAGGTGATATAAAATACAACCCTGAAAGTATCAATCCAGTATTTTGGTTAAAAACCTTTCTTGAAATTTCATAGAGAAGAACCCCATTAAGTGCTCCCAGAATGATTACTACCTCCCTTGAAATTTTGAAGTTGATGTTTAATAAGTCTAAAGTAAACAGATTTACAAAGTGAGTATGTGATCCTAAGTTGAAATAAGCATGTAACAATTCAAAGCAGCCTACCAGAGTAAATAACCCGAATAGTAATTTATACTTGTTGGAAATATTCATTGCAGGCAAAATCATGACTATAATGATAATAGCATACGGCTATGATTGGTTTCGACCATTTTACTTATGAAGTGTTAGTTGGTAAGATTTATTAGATGCAAGCTAAAATCTCTGTCGTTTTAAATACCTTAAATAATGAAAGTATCATAGAGCGGGCAATTAGATCTGTTAAATGGGCTGATGAAGTTGTCGTGTGTGACATGCGTTCCGATGATAAAACAGTGGATGTTGCAAAAAAAATGGGGGCAAAAGTCTTTATTCATGAAAGATCAGAGTATGTTGAGTTGGTCCGGAATTTTATTATTTCTAAGGCGTCTAATAATTGGATACTAATACTGGATCCAGATGAAGAGGTGCCTCAATCACTAGCAGAAAGACTAACTGAGATTACAAATGGACTAAAACAAATAGATTACGTTAGATTGCCCAGGAAGAATATTATTTTTCACTATTGGATGAAAGCTGCTATGTGGTGGCCAGACTATAATATTAGATTTTTTAAAAAAGACAAAATTAGATGGGGTGATAAGATCCATAGGCCCCCACAGACTGAAGGAGAAGGGATTGATCTGGAATCCAATGAGGATTTTGCTATTATCCATCATCACTATGAAACGATTTCTCAATTCTTAGAAAGAATGATCAGATATACTAGAATTCAAGCTAAAGAATTGGGAGAGGAAGGCTATAAATTTAACTGGAAAGACTTAATAAAAAAACCTTTAAAAGAGTTTTTATCTAGATTTTTTGCAAATCATGGCTATGAAGATGGAATACATGGTTTAACATTAAGCTTGCTTCAATCATTTTCTTTTCTGATAGTATATCTTCGCCTTTGGGAAGCGGAGAAATTCAGACCAGAAGCAATAAATAGCAAAGAGCTCAGACAAATCTCTAGACAATCAGGTAAAGAGATAGACTATTGGTTTAAATATGGTAATTTATCAAAAAATCCTTTTAAAAGATTTATTCAAAAAGTGCAAGGTAGAATTTAAATTATGCTAAGTGTTGTCGTTATAACTAAGAATGAAGAAGCAAGAATTAAAACCTGTCTTGAGTCAGTTAAATGGGCTGATGAATTGATTGTTTTAGATAATGGTTCCAGTGATAAAACTCCCCATATTGCCAGACAGTTTACAGATCAAGTATTCATTTTTGGGGATTTAGATTTTTCTTCTTTAAGAAATAAGGGTATGGAAAAAGCAAAAGGAGAGTGGGTGTTATTTGTTGATAGCGATGAAAGAGTGACAAACTCTTTGGCAGAAGAAATAAAAATTCTGGTTAACTCAACCAATATATCAGCCTATGCTATCTGCAGAAGGAATATTATTTTTGGAAAAGAAGTAAAAAATGGTCCTTTTTGGCCTGACTGGATGATCAGGCTTTTAAAAAAAGAAAGTTTTGAAACTTGGGTTGGAAAAGTACATGAATATCCAAAGTTTAAAGGGGATTTGGGATATAGTGAGAATTACTTAATACATCTTACTCATAGGAACTTAGATCAAGTTGTACTAAAAAGCCTAGAATGGTCAAAAATAGACGCAAAGTTGAGATTGGATGCAAAACACCCCAAAATGAGCGGATGGAGATTTTTAAGAATTCTGATAACTGAACTTTTAAATCAAGGAATAGTGAGAAAAGGATTTTCAAATGGAACAATTGGGGTAATTGATACTATCTTACAAACATTTAGCATGCTTATGACTTATATAAGACTTTGGCAACTACAACAAAGTAAGCCGCTGGAAAAGATATATGACGAACTTGATCTTAAGTTAGAAGAAAGTAACTTCAAATATCCATGAGAGTAGGGCTATATTCTCCTTATCTTGATACGTTTGGAGGAGGGGAGAAGTATATGATGACCATAGCGGAAATCTTTTCTCAAGACCACTCAGTAGATATTTTGCTAGACCAACATTTATATAAATTTGGTCCGGAATATTTAAAGAAAGAGCTATCTAATAGGTTTAATTTAACCTTGGAGAGAACAAAGTTTATAAAATCCCCATTAGGAGAGAGATCAAACTTTTTAGAAAGATTGGTATTTTTAAAAAAATATGATTTGTTTTTTTACTTAACAGATGGGAGTATTTTTATACCAAGTGCAAAAAAGAATATTCTTCATATTCAATCCCCGATAGTAGGACAAGCAGCTAAAAGTAGATTGGGTAAGATTAAGCTCAAGGGTTGGAATCTAATCATTTATAATTCAGAGTTTACAAAAAAAAATTCTTCCAAAAATTGGCCGCTTCAATCTAAAATTATCTATCCACCGGTTGATGTAGATATGATTAAGCCTCTTAAAAAGGAGAAATATATTCTTTCGGTAGGAAGATTCTTTGGCTACTTAAAAGATAAAAAGCATGAATTGTTGATTAAAGCGTTTAAAGAGCTTTGTGGGAGTGAGCAGTTAAATGGGTGGAGTTTACACTTAGTCGGATCTACCTCAGAAGGAGACAGGCCTTATTTAGAAGAATTGAAGGGAATAGCTCAAGGATTAGAGGTAAAATTTTATCCTAACTTAGGGTATAAAGATTTAGTTGTTTTGTATGGCAAATCTTCAATTTACTGGCATGCAGCAGGCTATGGAGAAGACGATCCAACTAAAATGGAGCATTTTGGTATATCAACTGTTGAGGCAATGGCTGGGGGGTGTGTGCCAATTGTGATGGGAAAGGGAGGTCAATTAGAGATAATCAAACATGGCCAATCTGGATTCTTATGGAATAATTTGCCCCAGTTAAAAGAATTTACTATCAAGGTAATAACCAATAAGAATTTAGCTTCTGTAATCTCTAAAAATACCTTAATTTCAGCAAAAAGGTTTGGTAAGGATAAATTCAGAAGCAGGATACTAAATTTAGTTTGATATGAGGCATATAAATTGGTTTTTACTGTTATTAATAGTTATAGTTGTATTAATAAGTTTTACCTCTGAATGGCTTTTTGTAGTTTTCAAAAAGGAGCCAATTATAGCTGTGGTGCTGTTTACCTTATCAATTGGATTATCATTTGAGCTAGCAAGATTGGGAACAAAATGGTTGCGAGGTTTTTGTTTAGTAGGATTAATAATGTTCTCAGTTTTGTTTACTTACACACACTTAGCAAAAGAGATATTCAAACCCAGTGTTTTAGATATTAATATAATAGAAACAAGGCAGTCCTATTATCCCTATCATCTTGGTAAGTTAATACATAATAAATACACGCTATTTTTTTATAAAATTCAAAGAAACTTTCTAACTAATATTAGTTTTAACCAATTTTTCTTCGGAGGGGAGCCACGTTTTCGTCCTTATGCATTAGACTTTGAAAAATACTCATTGTTTTACCTAATTTTTTTTCTTTACGGATTATTTTGTATACTTAGATTGCAAAAAAAAATCATCAAATTTTTTTTAGTCTACCTTTTTGTTATTCTTTTAATTCTGGTTTTTGCTGATCCAGGTTTTGATTTAGGACTCTATCCTCTTTATCCAATCATTACAGCCATATTATCTTTTGGTATTTACAATTTGACTATAAATCTTAATAGGATCAGAAAATAAATCCATGAATTTAATAAACAAAAAAGTGATATTGTTTCTAATTTTAATTCTGGCATTATTAATTAGGATAATAGATTTAAAAGGTTTTTCCCCTGGTCTTTATCTGGATGAAGCATCAATGGCCTACGATGCTTATTCTTTGGGAACAAGGGGTACTGATCAATTTGGAAAAAGCTTTCCCACCTATTTGAGATCTTTCGCGATGTATCAGGCTCCCTTGTATACTTATTTGTCAATAATTCCAATTAAACTATTTGGCATGAATGCCATAGCTATAAGACTCGTATCTATAGTTTCAGGAATGCTGACAATTCTATTAGTTTATTTTCTAGTGAAATTAATATCCCCTTTTTATAATGAAGAATCAGGTTTAGTCAGTGCCTTTGTTTTATCAATTAGTCCTTGGCACATTCTTTTTAGTAGAAATGCTTTAGAGGCAAACTTAGGTTTATTTATTTTCATACTAAGTTTATATTTGCTTTTGCGCTCTGTATACAAAAAAAATAAATATTTGATATTTTTTGGCTTACTAACTCTAGCTATCACAAGTTATGCCTATCATTCATATCGTTTTACTTCAGTTATTGTATTAGTACTACTTTTCCCCATTTTCTTCTGGAATAAACTTATAGGATTGAGAAAAATTTATTTAATAAGCGGTATTCTCTTCTTCTTAATCTTAATTCCCCAAATACTTATTTTTAATACCCCAGGTAGTCTAAGACGGTATGAATTGCTTCAATACACATCAGATAGTTATTTTAAAAAGAATGGAGGATCATTCATTTCAATACCAGGAGGCAGATTTCTTTTTAGCGGCAGGCTATTCTTGAGTAAATATTTTGATTATTTATCACCAAGAAGTATTTTTCTTGAATCTGATCCAGCAGTTACAAAAAGCATACCAGAACTTAGCTCTTTTTATACCTGGATGTTTCCTTTTTTTCTCTTAGGACTAATACAAGTAATTAGAAAATATCATAATAGAACAATTATTTTTATGCTGTCAGTTGGATTGATCAGTCTAATTCCGGGAGCTATTACAACAGACAATTTATATCTTCTTAGAGTCTTAAACTACTTATTGGTTGTTTCAATTATTATATCTTTAGGATTATTAGCAGGAATTATATTAATCAAAAATAATTTTTTAAAGGCTGTTTTATTAGTCTCATTATTATTTATTAGTCTAGTAAATTTGAATATTAATTATTTCCATTTATCTAAACATGAGCGGAAAGCAGACTATAGTGGGTTATTTAATGAGTTATTTCAATTTACCAAAGAAAAAATGGATTCTCATGTGGTTGTGGAATTGTCAGAACCTAATGTATACGGTATAGCATTGTATGTATATAAATACGACCCAAATAAGTATCAGCAGGATATTAACCTGGACTTAAACAATTATTATGGTGATGTACCAGTTCCGAAGACTTTCGCCATAGAAAATTTAAGTATTAGGCCCATTGATTGGGAAAAAGATATTTATATAGACCAATATTTAGCAGGGGATGAGAGGACAATAGCAGAATACAAAGCACTAGAAAGTGGGTTGAATTTGGTAAAGAAATTTACTGCCAACTTAGATCTTCATTATGTAGCTATTTATAAGACTAATCCTCTAAAAAAATGCCAAATATTGTTAAACAAGCTTAAAGATCTTGATAGGTTAGATTATCACTGCAAGCAGATATTACAATGAAAATTAATCGTTTAGTTTTAACTATTTTCTTATTGGGATTATTGCTTCGTTTAATGCTTATTCCTTTTGGAAATCATGGAGATATATTAAGTTTAGCTAATTGGGGAAAGTGGATTTATTTTAATGGTCCACAGGGCTTTTATGAACATAAGGTATGGACTTATGCATCACCAACTCAACTGCCTTTTTTTAATTTTCTGATGGCATTTGCTTATATAGGCTATTACCAGACATTAGAATTAATGCGTTGGTTAACGTTTAATATTGTTCCTCATTTGGCACCTGGCCACATGTTATGGTGGTTTGATTGGGTGAAATGGTGGGAGAGTATGCTTGTGCCAGCAAGTCTTTTCTTTCCTTTAACAGACCTCCACTATGGATTTATTATGTGGATTAAAATCTTGCCAATTACCGCAGATTTGATTTTAGCAATGATAATTTACAATTTTGGCAAAAAACACTTAAGTATATCAAAGGCGTTACTATTATCATCTTTATTCCTTTTTCTGCCATTTAGTTGGTATTTAAGTTCTTTTTGGGGACAGTATGATCAAGTTGCAACCTTACTGTTAATAGGTTCTTTTTTTCTTTTATCCAAGCGATATTTTCTATTTTCAGCTATTTTTTCTTTTCTTGCGATACAAATAAAACCCACTTCCGGATTCTTTTTACCCTTTTATGTATTCTATTTTCTCCGGCAAAAACCAAATTTAAGAAATATAATTACTTCTTCTTTGGGAATAGGAGCGGTGTTTTGGTTAACAACAATGCCTTTTTCAACAAGAAATACATTTGAGTATACTTTCCATGTAATTTTAAGTAGAGTTTTAAATGATAGATGGTTGCTGGCAAATCATGCTTTTAATTTCTGGGCTTTTTTAATCCCGCAAGTAGAGAAAGCAACTATACCTATCCTGGGTTTACCAGCTTTTATCTGGGCAAGTCTATTTCTGTTTGGTTTCAATGTTTGGTCAATCATATTAGTTATCAGGAGAAATGATCTAAAGCATCTCTTAATTGGCCTTTATTTAGTAGGAGGAGGAAGTTACCTTTTCTATATTGGTCAGCTAGACCGCTATTTTTTTCCTGTTGTTTTTATCCTAGGACTACTTAATTTTTATTTCCCCAAGCTTTTAAAATTGTGGATTATAACTTGTATGCTTTACTCAATAAATCTCTTCTACTCATGGGGATTTCCATTTTTACCAAATAATCAAAACTGGCAGGATTTAAATATAATCAGGATTTTTAGTTTAGCACAGGTTGTAGTATTCTTTGCATGTTTACATCGGATGAGATTGCTACAGTACAAAAGAATTCCTTTCTTAAATAAAAAAACATGAGTTCCAAAGTTGTAATAGTCATGCCCGCATATAATGCAGCAAAAACTATTAAAGATACGTACCAGGAGATTCCTGAGCGATTTAGAAGAAATATTATTTTAGTTGATGATCATAGTAAGGATAATACGGTTGATGTAGCAAAGAGTTTAGGTATCCGGGTTTTTACTCATTCCAAAAATCTAGGTTATGGAGGTAACCAAAAAACTTGCTACTTAGAGGCTTTAAAGCTTAACCCAGATATTGTAATAATGCTTCATCCTGATTATCAATACGACGCAACTCTGATAGAGGAACTTGTAAGACCTATTGAACAGGGAAGATTTGATTTTATGTTCGGTTCCAGGATACAAAACAGATTCTCTGCTTTAGCTGGGGGTATGCCGGCTGTTAAGTATTATGTTAACAGAATAGTTTGTCTTCTGGAAAATACCTTACTTGGGGTTAATTTTACTGAACATTTTTCAGGATTCCGGGCATACTCTAGTAAGTTACTTAAAATAGTACCCTTCCAATATTTTTCTGATGATTTTATTTTTGATCAACAAATGACAATCTCTGCTTTAAGCTATAAATTTAAAATCGGGGAGATTCCTATACCAACTAGGTATCATCAGAAGGCCTCGTCAATACAATTTATAAAGGGGACAAAATTTATTCTAGAGATTTTTTGGGTAATTTTTCTCTATCAACTGCACAGATTAGGTTTATTTAAAAACAGGCTTTTTTCCTAAAAGATTTTGTTTAAAAGGGAGAAAAATTAATACCAGAAGACCAATCAAGGTTAGAATTAAAGAAATTTTGATTAAAGGTGTATTTTGATACTTAATATCAACTTTATGTTTGCCTTTGGGGAACTCAAAACTCATTCTTCCTTGTTTATCAATCTTATAGTCAACGACTTTATTATCTAAGTATAGGGTTTGGCCGGGAAAGTAAAATTGGCCTAACGAGCTTATTTCTTCTTTTTGAACCTCGATATCAAAAGAAAGTTGGTTAGTATTATGCCTTGTATTGGATGTTCTTACTTCTTTTCCAATAACTTCATTCCAGGGTTTATTCAATAATTTAGGATCTGCATGAATTGGTAGGTATTCATTGAAAGTATTAGTTGTCACCTCTGTTTCTAAATCTAAGTAACTCTCAATTGGAAAGTTAGTGTACTGGTTAATATTGATATGATTTCTATTTGTATAAACAGTAATAAGTATTAAGAAAACAAAGACAAATATTTTTCTCTTTGGAAGAGTTGATAATATAATCCCAGCACAAACAGAAGCTACAAATGATGAAGGCAGGATAAGTCTAAATGGAAAATCAATGGAAATAAATTTTACTAGAGTTTTCCAAATTAGTGCAGAAGAATCTTGTGTAAGGAATATGCTCAATGCAAAACTAGATAAAAGAAAAATTCCTAAGTGTCGGTATTTGGGTGACAATCTTTTGAAAATGATTAAAAAGAAAAGAATAATAATAGATATCCATTGACCAATACCTAATTGGAATGAAATT
The DNA here is from genome assembly GCA_964393545.1 of uncultured Gammaproteobacteria bacterium. Taxonomy (GTDB): domain Bacteria; phylum Patescibacteriota; class Microgenomatia; order Daviesbacterales; family UBA10151; genus CAYMUB01. Next base: position 90,887 of record CAYMUB010000059.1, read on the forward strand.
TCACCATTTTTTGCATTATTAATAATAGGACTGTAGCCCCACTTTGAATACAAAAGTTGATTGAAGTTGATAAAGTTTCTCTCATAAAGTTTTGTGATTCCTTCTTCCTTATGGACTCTTGTAAATTGATTGTAATAAGTAGCAGGTATTAAATAGAATGAAGATAACAAAACTCCAAGTAGTGCTCCAAGTACTACATTTTTAGTAAATACGGGCTTTTTATTAGTATCCAAAAACTCCCAAACAACAAAAAGTAAAACTATTGGTGATAGAAAAACTAGATGCATTATATGTGAAAGAATTACACCAGAAAGGCTTATTCCTAATAAACTGATACCCCATCTAGAATTTTCTTTTATAAGGTGGATACCCCAAAATATTAATGGTAAGAAAGTAAATATGAAAGCTATGCCTAAAGATGCGCTAACAAATATGATGAGGAAGTGATAAGGCAGCCATAAATATAATATAGAAGATAACAGAGCAGATAATTTATCTTTAAATAAGCTCAGAACAAAAAAATACATAGTAAAACCGGATAGTATATAGGACAGAATAAATAAAGCCTTGATGGTATTTGTTATATCAAAACCCAACTTTAGAAAAAGAAGACCAATTATCCAAGGTAAATTATAAGAAAAGAAAAAAAGCGGATATCCAAAACCGTTTGCAAGTCTACCTATCCAATAGGGTGGAAATTGACCATCGTTTACTGACTGAGAGTAGTAGTATAGTCTAACCACTTGATGCCAAATGTCATGAGCGGTAAAAAGTCCAGGATGGAAAAGAGCTTTTATTCCAATAAGTGAAAACAATAAAATAATCAAAAGATAGATCCACTTGGTCATATTTTCATTTTATCATCATTCATGATAATGAATAGCATTTATAGGGATAAATTGTTAACATTATTCTAGCTACATGAAAAAAATTGTCTACTCTACTCTTTTTGTTATTGTCTTAGCCTCATTTCTTTTAAGATTCTATAAAGTAACTGAAAATCCTCCTTCTTTAAACTGGGATGAGATCTCCATTGCCTATAATGCCTATTCAATACTAAAAACTGGTAAGGACGAATGGAAGCAGCCTTTTCCCATACATTTCAAAGCCTATGGAGAGTATAAGTTACCTATGCAAATATACCTGAGTATTCCAGGTATATACATATTTGGACTAAATGAGTTAGGTGTGAGAATTACACCTGTAATTTATGGTGTGCTGACTATTCTTATAATCTTCTTTTTAGGAAAAGAGTTGTTTGAAAGTGAACTTGCTGGGCTTGTATCTGCTTTCTTGCTTGGAATCTCTCCTTGGCATATTCAATTAACCAGAGGGTCATTTGAGTCTTCACTGGCAACACTCTTTATAACAATTGGAGTTTGGTTTTTTGTTAAAGGTTTTAAGAACCCAAGATGGTTTATTTACTCTATGGTACCATTCGCTCTTTCAGTATTTACTTATAATTCTGCCAGACTTTTTACCCCATTATTTTTGATAGCTTTATTTATTTTATACAGGAAACAATTGGGAAGATTTAAAAAAACTATAACAGTATCTATAATTGTTTTTGTCATTTTACTCTTACCTCTTGTGCCGTATCTTTTGAGTGGAGAAAGAAGCGCCAGGTATAAATTAGTCAGCATTACTGATGATCCAGGGTTGGTACAGAGGGTAAATCAAGGCAGGGGACATTCTAAATTTCCTCAACCATTACCTAAAATAATTCATAATAAAATTACTTATACATCTGTCTCTTTTATTACCAACTATCTTTCTCATTTTACTCCAAGTTTTTTGTTTATATCAGGAGCACCTCATAAACAACATCATGTTCAGAATATGGGGGAACTGTATTACTTTCAAGCTCCATTTCTAATATTGGGATTAATATATTTGTTTAAATCAAAGAATACATATACTAAATTATTATTATCCTGGTTATTACTAGCATTTATACCTGTTTCAGTAACTCAGGATAGTATTCCTCATGCACTTAGAACCTTACTGGTAGTACCTTTCTATCAGTTAATGAGTGGGTATGGTTTTGTTGTAAGTTTAAAGTGGTTTAAAAGATTTTCAATACTATCTAGATCATTCTTTGTCTTGATTCTTATTTCATCTATAGTAGTAAGTATAGCTTGGTATTTATATAACTATTACTACATATACCCGGTATCTTATTCAAGAGATTGGCAATATGGATACAAACAAGCCGTAGATTATGTTAAAAATCATGAAAATGAGTATGACATGGTAGTTTTTACCAGGCATTATGGTGAACCACATATGTTTACCTTGTTTTATTTAAATTATGATCCTGCAAAGTATCAGAATGATTCTAATTTAGTTAGATTTGAGACTTTTGACTGGGTCAGAGTATTAAAGTTTGATAAATTCTACTTTCCTGATTTAGGAGATGAGGGTACCAGGTTTAAAGATATTATTAAGAATAATCCAGAGAAGAAACTACTCTTTATCGGGAGGAATAATGATTTCCCTCTTAATTTACCACGACTATATTCCATAAATTTTCTTAACGGAGAAAGAGCCTTTGATGTTGTGGAAGTTAAAACAAAGGAGGAAAAGGCCAAATGATGAATAGTAAAGTTCTGTTAATCATTATCTGTTTAATCTTTCTATTTACAAGATTATATAAATTGTCTGAAATTCCTCCGTCAGTATATTGGGATGAAGCATCGATTGGATACAATGCCTATTCAATTGCTCAAACTGGAAAAGATGAGTGGGGAAAATTTCTACCTATACATTTCAGAGCTTTTGGTGAATTCAAATTACCAGTTTATATTTATTCGGCAGTACCTTTTGTAAAAATTCTTGGTTTAAACATTTTTTCAGTTAGGTTACCTGCAATCTTATATTCACTGATGACCATAATTCTGGTTTATTTAATAGTTAAAAAAATATTTGACAATGATAGAGCTGCTTTATTTAGCAGCTTCTTTTTGTCTATCTCCCCCTGGTTTTTTATTTTTTCAAGAGCAGGTTATGAAGTAACAGCAGGTATTATGTTTTTTATGATGGGTATTTACTCATTTATCTTAACTGAGAAGAGCAAGCTATATTTAATAATTTCTACCTTATGTTTTATTCTAACTCTTTACAGCTACAACAGTTTTAGGATGATTTCTCCAATAATATTTTTCCTGTTGCTGACTCTCCATTTACGCAAAAATTTTACTTTGAAAAATATAGGCTTGATAATTATCTCGATATTATTTTTTGGCATAAGTCTGATTCCTATTATCCGACTATCCTTGTATGATGCTGGTTTTGTAAGAACTCAAGCTTTCAGATTATTTCCAACAGTACAACAAGTCTATGATTTACAAGGTAAACCCCATTTTCAATTAATCTATGATAGATCCGGTGCAGTAAATTGGTGGCAAAATTTATCTACCATAATCAATAACTATTTGCTTCACCTAAGCCCCAATTTTTTGTTACTTAATGGAGATCCTAATCCCAGGCATCAACAGCCTGGTTTTGGACAAATCTATATTCTAGATCTAGTTTTGATTGTCTTGGGAATATCTTATATATTTTCTTCTAAAAAGAGATGGTCCTATCTCATATTAGTCTCCTTATTTTTGTCTCTTACTGCTGCTGTTTTATTTAAAGAATCTCCACATGCGCTAAGATCCTTACCTATTATTCCTTTTCTGGCAATTTTAAATGGGATAGGAATAAGCCACTTTTTATCTAAAAGAGGAAAGAAATTTTTGATCATTCTAATCAGTATTTATATGTTGCTTTTCGGAAATTATTTTATTTCCTTTGTAAATACTTACTCTACTAAAACTTCTCTAGATTGGCAGTATGGATACAAGAAAATTTATAGTGATTATGGAGCAACATTTTCAAAATACGATCATATAATTATTTCGGATCAGCATGCCCAACCTTATATTTTTGCCCTCTTCTATCAACAATATAGTCCTGTTAAGTTCCAAACCTCAGCCATAAGAAGCGATGTTGATAAATGGGGATTTTCTACTGTAAAAAGTTTTGATAACTTTATATTTGATAAACTAACTATAGAAAAATTGCCTAAAGGAAATAATCTAGTATTTGCTACCACTATTGATAAATTAGATATTCCGTACAAGAATGTGATGTTAAATCTGGATAAAAGTGTTGCTTTTTATGTATATGAATTTCAAAAATAAAAAGACAGTTATTTTAATATTTATACTCTTTTTGGCAGCTTTTTTAAGGTTATACAAATTGGATGTTATTCCTGTATCTTTGAATTGGGATGAAGTTGATGCTGGATACAATGTCTATACTATAGCAAATTGGGGTAGGGATGAGTGGGGTGATTCTTTTCCTTTAGTTTTTACTTCATTTAGAGATGATAAACATCCGGTGCACATCTATCTAACTGCTTCTTTTGTAAAAATATTCGGGTTGTCAGATTTTATAATCAGATTCCCATCAGCGCTTATAGGAACAATAAGCGTGTTAGTTGTATATTTTTTGTCGCTTTATTTATTTAAAAACCAACTGACTGCCACCTTGTCAGCACTCTTTTTAGCTGTTTCTCCATATCATTTACAATTTTCCAGAGGTTTGTGGGAATCTAATTTTGCCCTCTCCTTTTTTCTAATGGGACTGCTGCTTTTTTATCGGGGTTTAAAACATAAAGGAAGGTTTCTTAACCTAGCGTATCTTTCATTTGGTATCAGTCTTTTTTCCTACCATTCATCAAAGATAGTAGTTATACCCATAGTTGTTTTACTGACCATACTTTATTTTAAAGAATTAAGGAGGCGGTCATTTAATTTTTATTCAGCAATGGTAGTTTTTTTAGTATTTATTACAATCCTAATTCTAAATCCTAGACTGGCTGGATTTGCAAGGGTAAAGCAAACCCAGTTTAACCAGTCCGAGATAGAAAAAACTCAAATATTTAAAAATACCGGGAGTTCTTTTCTTGGTCTTGGCGAGATTACTTTAAATGGGTTAGCTGCTCATTTTACTCCCGAATATTTATTTTTCAAAGGTGATCAAAGTCCCAGGAATTCAGTCAAAGTTTTTGGGGAATTTTATAAAATTGATGCAATATTTCTAATTATTGGACTTATAATTTTACTTAATTTACGTTCAAAAGTTACTTTAGTTATGTTGCTATGGTTGTTAGTTTCTCCTCTGCCAGCAAGTGTGGTGCAAGGCGCCCCAAATGCTAACAGGGCAATCTTTATGTTAGGCAGTTTAAATCTGATAGCCGCGTTAGGGGCAAGCAGTCTGATTGGATGGTTTAAAGGAAGAAATAAGTTAATAATTATTGTAGTTATATTAACTATACTCTCCTTACAGGTATTCTCATATATGAATTATTATTTCAATGTATATTCAAAGAAAAATCCACATGACTGGGTTTTTGGAATGAAAGAAATCACTGATTTTGTTAAGGAGCATGATGATGAGTATGACCAAGTATTTATGACTGATGTACGCTCTCAACCTTATGTCTTTTTTCTATATTATCTAAAGACTCCATTGCCTGAATTTCTTCGAAGGGTTTTATATAATAACTCAGAAAGTAAAAGCTATAGTACTGTTTCTAATTTTGGAAAATACTATTTTGGAGGTTGGGATACAGTGGAAAGTATGCCATTACCTAGGGTACTGTACATTCTTACTACCAGTGAATATGATGGATTAAAGCACAAGAAAGAGTTCAATGTTAAAAAAATAGTTTACTTTCCAGATAATACAAATGCTTTTATTATTGTTAACTCAAAATAATGGATACAATCTCTGTAGTATTGGCTGTATATAATGAGGAAGAAAAGTTGCCGGAGTGTCTAAATTCTATAAAGAGTTTAGCTAGTGAAATAGTGATAGTGGATGGGGGATCTACCGATAGAACTGTGGAAATTGCTAAGAAATTCAACGCCCAAGTTATTCATGCCAAAGATAATCCACAAAACTTTCATATAAACAAAAATATTGCGATCGATGCAGCATCAAAAGATTGGATTTTACAGCTCGATGCAGATGAAGTAGTGTCACAGGCTCTTGCTGAAGAGATAAGAGGAGCTCTTAGAAAAAAAGAAATAAATGGTTATTGGATTCCAAGAAAAAATCTATTCTTAGGTAGGTATTTAACTAAAGGTGGTCAGTATCCGGATTATACTTTAAGATATTATCGCCGGGGAATGGGTCGCTTGCCAGGAAAAGATGTCCATGAACAGGCTGTTGTAAAGGGGAGGATAGGATATCTAAAAAATAGTCTTTTGCACTCAAGGGATAAAAATTTCTCAATCTATCTTGAAAGATTTAATAGATATACAGATCTTCTAGCAATGCAGCTTGAAGAGGCAAAATTTCCTATAAATCCCCTAACTTTTATTAATTATATCTTGATTAAACCATTATTCTGGTTTATCAAATCATATATAAGGCACCGCGGGTATGTGGATGGATTTCCTGGGTTTGTTTTTGCTCTTTTTTCCTCATTTAGGTTTCCAGTTACATATTTTAAAATATGGGAGAAAAAATGAAAATAGGTATCAATGCATATCCTTTAAAAAGTGGTCATAAAAATAGAGGAATAGGTTACTATACAAGCAATCTACTTGAGAGCTTAAAAAAAGATGTAAGTCTTAGTGTCCAAGAATTTACTGATATTTCTGAGGTAAAGAGTGCAGACATAGTGCATTACCCCTGGTTTGATTTTTTCTTTCACACCCTACCCATAAAAAAAGCCTTTCCTACCATTGTTACCATTCATGATGTGATACCCCTTAAGTTTGAATCTCATTATCCCACAGGGATTAGGGGTAAGTTTAATTTCTACTTACAGAAATTGGCGCTAAAAAATTGTAAAGCTATAATTACAGATTCTAATAACTCCAAAAAAGATATTATCCAGTATCTAAAAATTAAAGAGGAAAAAATAACCGTTATACCTTTAGCTATAGGTAGGGAATTTAGAGTTTTAAATGAGAATAAGTTAATTTTTATAAAAAGAAAACATAATTTGCCCGACCAATTCTTGTTATATGTTGGAGATGCTAATTGGGTTAAAAATCTCCCTTTTCTTATTGAAGGTTTTAGAGAGATAATTAAACAACCGGCATTTAATAAAGTAAAACTGGTTTTAATAGGAGCAATCTTTTTAAAAAAAGTAGAAGATATAATTCATCCGGAATTAGAAAGCCTTAAAATGACAAATAGATTAATAGAACAGTATAGTCTACAAGACAGAATTATTAGACCAGGAAAACTAGAAGAAGAAGACTTAGTTGCCTTTTATAATCTAGCAACTATATACATACAACCTTCTTTTTACGAGGGATTTGGCCTGCCTGTTTTACAAGCCTTAGAAACTGGTACACCAGTAGTTTCCTCCAGAGGCGGTAGTTTGCCAGAAGTGGCAGGGGATGCAGCTATATACTTTGACCCAACCAACCTTGATCAGTTTAAATCGATAGTTATGGATGTCTTGCAAGATAAATCTTTGCAAGCCAAATTAGCAAAATTAGGTCAGATTCAGGCTGAGAAATTTTCTTGGAATAAAGTAATAGAAGAAACAAAAGATGTCTATATAAAAGCTTCAAAAAAATGATTAAATATTTTAAATTAGACCCCGCTGTAATTAAAGTATGCCTAGCTTTTTTTAGTTGGAAGTTATTCTTAGTAGCAGTATCTATAATCGCTATTAAATTTGTTCCATTAGGTTATACGGATCGTTTTTTAGGGGGTGGCGCTTTTAATTACAAACTAGCACCTCATCTTTTCTCATGGGCTAACTTTGATGGTGAGCATTATCTTTCAATCGCAATATTTGGTTATAAGGGTCTAGAACAAGTTTTTTTTCCTGTTTATCCAATGATTATCTCTTTCTTTGCTAAACCATTTTCTGAAGGATTATTCTCATCACTAATAAATTCAACAATTGTTGGTTTGATAATTGCAAATGGATCATTTCTGCTTGCGCTCCTATACCTTTACGAGTTGATTAAATTGGATTTTTCCAATAAAGTTTCTTTGTTGGTGGTATTTTTAATAATTGTATTCCCTACCTCGTTTTATTTTGGCGCAGTTTATAATGAGTCCTTATTTTTATTACTTACAGTTTTGGCATTCCTGCAGGCAAGAAAAGGGAATTGGTTTTGGGCCTCCCTGTTTGGAATGATTGCTTCTGCAACTAGAATATTTGGTATTCTTCTTTTTCCAGTGTTTATTGTTGAAGCTTATTTGCAAAAAAAATATCGTCAACTGTTTTGGATATTTATGATTCCTTTAGGACTAGGCTTATATATGTATTACCAGTACGTAACTGTAGGAGATCCAATTGCTTTTTATCGATTACAAGATATGGTGGGTGAACAACGCCAATCTCAACTGGTTGTATTGCCTCAGGTTTACTATAGATATATAAGGATGTTAAGTACTGTAGACATAAATCAACCCATATATCAAACAATTTTATTTGAGTTTATAGCTGGAATAATTTTTTTAATCTTACCAATTTATGGTTATTTCAAGAAAATTAGATTGTCTTATTTGTTTTATGCTTTCATAGGTTTTTTAATTACTACTGTACAGGGAAGTTTCTCATCCGTACCTCGTTATGTATTAGTATTCTTTCCCAGTTTTATTGTGCTTGCATTGTGGTTAAATCATTTACCAAAAGCATTCAAAATAATTTTTTTTCTCTGTTCGATTTCCTTACTGGTGATTGAAACATCACTATTTTTGAGAGGATATTGGGTATCATGAAAAGACACATTCGGAAGTTAATTACGAACCCATTATTCTCAGGAACTGCAATTATGGTTATTGGTTCAAATAGCATTAGCATGTTGAATTATGTCTACCACTTAATCCTAGGAAGGCTACTTGGGCCTACAAATTATGGAGAATTAGTATCCCTCATATCTTTGATAGGACTCTTAGGAATAATTCCCTCCTCGCTTAATCTAGTGGTTGTAAAGTATGTTTCATCTGCCAAAGATGAAAATGAGGTTAATAATTTAACAGATTGGTTAAGATCACGGATTTTTAAACTATCTATCTTATTTTTCTTGGCTATTGTTCTTGTCTCACCCGTAATTTCTTCATTTCTTCATATAGATAAAACAATATACCTAGTTCTTATTTCACTATCATTTCTATTCTCTTTACAAGCTTTATTTAATAGGGCAATTCTGCAAGGGTTATTAAGATTTAAAGAGATGATGTTTTCTATTTTTGTAGAAAATATAACTAAACTACTAGTGAGTATATTATTGGTATATATTGGGTTTAGTGTTGGGGGAGCAATGATGGCATTCTTGGTTGCCACTATTGTTGGATGGTATCAAACCAACACTTTCTTAAAATATAAAAAAAATTCTAATCCTGTTCCACCTAAAAATATAAAGACTCTTATTCTATTTACTATTCCAGTATTTATTCAATCCATTTCGATGACCTCTCTTTATTCAACAGATATAATCTTAGTAAAACATTTCTTTTCATCATTTGATGCTGGAATATATGCAGCTATTGCTACACTGGGAAAAATAATATTTTTTGCTACAGGACCAATCAGCTCAGTTATGTTTCCATTAGTTTCCAAAAGACAATCAAAAGGGCAAAATCACAGCAATATTTTCATAATGAGTTTTCTTATAACAGGCTTAATAGCTTTGGGGGTATCAATTGTTTATTGGTTTTTCCCTCAATTTGCCATTGGATTGTTGTATGGTAAGTTGTATCTAACAGGAACAAATTTATTATTTCTGTATGGAGTTTTTATAACACTATTTACTCTATCTGTGCTCTTAATTAATTATGGTCTGTCTTTGGGTAGAACAAGAGTTGTATTTTTCTCTTTGGGAGCAGCTATAGCTCAACTTGTATTAATCCTGTTTTTCCACAATTCTTTACAAGAAATCATAATAATTTCCATATTAGTTACTGCTTTACTACTTGCTTGTCTCTTTATATACTCTACCTATGGGAGAACTAGCCGAAGCAGGAATAAAATTGATCTCAGTAATAGTTCCAGCATTTAAACAAGAAAGGACAATTATTCATGATTTAAAAACGATTAAAGATGTATTGGATAAACTACGTTATCCAACGGAGTTAATCTGTGTAGTAGATGGTAGGATTGATGAAACTTTTGATAGGGCAAAAAAATTTGCAGAAAAAAATTCTAATACCCATGTAATTGGATATGATACAAACAAAGGTAAGGGTTATGCGGTGCGATTTGGAATGGCTGAGAGCAAGGGTGATATCATAGCTTTTATTGATTCAGGGATGGACATCGACCCTAATGGATTGTCCATGCTTTTGGAACATTTTGAATGGTATGATGCGGATATTATGGTTGGGTCAAAAAGGCACCCTGTTTCAAAAGTTCATTATCCCTGGCAAAGAAGAATTCTATCAATAGGATATCAACTTATAGTCTGGATATTATTCGGACTTCGTATCAAGGACACTCAGGTAGGGTTGAAATTCTTTAAAAGAGGGGTATTAGAAAAAGTTCTACCACGATTGTTAGTTAAAAGGTATGCTTTTGATGTTGAAATGCTTGCAGTAGCTAACTATCTAGGGTTTAAAAGGATTTTTGAGGCACCAGTAGAGATTAAACTAAATTTCGGTGAGACTTCAAGTGTAACTAACCAAAAATTTATAAGAACTATTTTAGCAATGCTAACTGATACTTTAGCTGTTTTTTATAGGTTACGTCTATTGCGCTATTACTCAGATCATAATAAACGCAAATGGAGATTTGATCCAGAATTAAACTTTAGGGTAAATGTAGGTTGAATATATAAAGTAAGGCATGTTATATTTCATCCAATGGGAAAAAAGAAAAAAGTTTTAGTGACAGGATCTGGTGGATTAATCGGTTCTGAAGCAGTTAGTTTTTTCTGTAGGAATGATTTTGAAGTTGTTGGTGTAGATAATAATATGAGGGCTTACTTTTTTGGAGAAGAAGGCAGTACAAGGGGAAGTATAGAGAAGCAGCAAAGTATTTTTAGCAATTATAAACACAATAATTGTGATATACGGGATACCCAGGCAATTGAAGGAATTTTCAAAAAAGATAAATTTGATTTAATAATTCATACAGCTGCACAACCTTCACATGACTGGGCTGTCAAAGAACCCTTGACTGATTTTAGTGTAAATGCCACTGGGACATTAATTTTACTTGAGAATTTCAGAAAGTATTCCCCGGAGAGTGTATTCATTTTTACTTCAACAAATAAGGTATATGGAGATTCTCCAAATAATCTTCCATTAATTGAAAAAGAAACAAGATTTGAGATAGATTTATCGCACAAGTATAAAAATGGTATCAGTGAGGATATGTCGATTGACAATAGCACACACAGCTTATTTGGTGTTTCTAAGACTGCAGCAGATTTAATGGTTCAGGAGTACGGTAAATACTTTCATTTAAAGACTGGAATCTTTAGGGGGGGGTGTTTAACAGGATCAGGTCATGCTGGAGTACAACAACATGGATTTTTATCTTATTTGGTCAAATGTATTTTGACTGGAAGAAAATACACAGTATTTGGTTATAAAGGGAAACAAGTTAGAGATAATATACATGCTTATGATTTAATAAACGCCTTTTATAATTTTTATTTAAATCCTAATGAGGGGGAAGTTTACAATATTGGAGGTTCAAGGTTTGCCAATGTTTCAATTATTGAGGCAATAAAAAAAATTGAGCAAATTTCCGGCAAGGTGGCTAAGGTTGAATATGTTGATGAAAATAGGATAGGAGATCATATTTGGTATGTTTCTGATGTTTCAAAATTTAAGAAAGATTACCCTGACTGGAATTATAAATATGATATAGATTCAACCATTGAGGATATTTGTAGAAATAGCACTTTTGGGAGGAAAGTATTTAGTTTTGCCATTGCTAAAAACTTGGATTACTGGCGGGAGAAAAATTGGTATTTTCATAGCCAGTTAAAACAAATATTTAAAGATCGTGTAAAAGAAAATTCTAAAGTATTGCAGATTGGATATGGATTAGGGGATATTATGTCAGAGTTATATCCCAAAAATGGTGTTAGCTTTGATGATGATTCAGGCTTTATTGCATTATCTCGAAAGAGGTATCCCAACATTAAGTTTAGAAACTTTAATTTTACAAAGAATAAATTAAATGAACAATTTGATTATGTGATATTCCCAAATTCTTTGGAGCATATATATGATATACAAACTGTTTTTGAAAATATTTATTCGGCACTACATAAAGAATCAAGAGTGGTAATTACAGCTTTAAACCCGAGATGGGAACAAATCTTTGAGATATTAGAAAGATTAAAATTAAAAAGACCTGAAGAAGAAAGAAATTGGTTAAAGCTTGAAAATATCAAAAACTTGCTTGAGATTTCAGGTTATAAAATTCTGGAGAGCGGGTATAGGATAATACTTCCGACACATATTCCATTACTGAGCAAATTTTTAAACGGTATAGTAGAAAAGGTGGGTTTTCTCTCTTCTTTTTGCGTTGAGCAATATGTTGTGGCAATAAAAGATAAGTTCTCGGTTAATAATAATTTGAATTGCTCAGTTATTATACCTACCCTTAATCATACGGATGAGGTTAAAAGATTAATTCCACTTACACCAAAATTGGGTAAAAAAACTGAAATAATAATTGTTGATGGTAGTCCAAATAAGAATGTGGAGCAAATGATTCAGAAAAATTACAAAGATATGAAGAACTTAAAATATATTAAAGTCGATAGATTTATAACAATTGATAATTTGATTAAAGAAGGGATAGATGCAGTGCAGTCAGATATAGTAATTATCTATGATGATTTAATGAGTATACCCCCTTTCGAGCTAACACGCTTTTATAATTTACTTGCCGGCGGTAGAGCTGATTTTGTAAATGGTATCCGATATGTATACCCGATAGAAGGTCAGCCTCTAAGACAGCTTAATATAATTGGCAATATTATTTTCAGTTCTGTTTACTCTCTACTTTTGGGACAAAAAGTTAAAGATCCACTTTCTCTCATCAAGGGTTTTCACCTTAGAGACTACAAAAACATAAAGATTTCAAATAAGGACGTTTTTCTGGATTTACTTATTAAAGTGGGAGGAAAGGGGAAAATAAAGGAAATACCTGTGCATTATAATTCTAAATCCTACTTTGTTTATAAAAAAAAGACCGCCTCTCGAATTTTAAGTCTAATGAATGGTATGCTAAATGGTATTTGGTATCTTAAGATATTTTTACCAATTAAGAAAATTTTAAATAAATGAAGAGTAAAGATTGGCAAGTACCAAAATTTAAAACTTTAGAGCTAAGACAAAAAAAATCCAAATATTGTGTTTGTATTCCAGTTTTAAATGAGGGAGAAAAAATTAAAAAAGAGTTGCAAAGATTGCTTCCTTATTCGAAGATGGCGGATATTATTATTGCAGATTGGGGAAGTACTGACGGCTCTAATGATCCAAAATTTTTAAAAAAGATGAATGTCAGATCGTTACTTACTTTAAAAGATAAAGGCAGACAAGGGACACAACTCAGAATGGCGTTTGCCTATGCCTTAAAACAAGGTTACGAAGGAATTATTCAAATAGATGGGAATAATAAAGATGGTGTAGAAGTGCTACCTGAATTTATCAGGGCTTTGGACGGTGGTTTTGACTATACGCAAGGCTCAAGATTTATAAAAGGGGGAAAAGCAGTTAATACACCATTTATCAGATGGTTAGCAGTTAGATTTATAGGATCACCATTACTTAGTTTTGGAGCAAGATATTGGTATACAGATATAACAAATGGCTTTAGAGGGTATAGTAAAGAGTATTTAACTCATCCTGAGGTTCAACCTTTTAGAAATATTTTTGTAGGATATGAGTTAAACATGTATCTTACAGTAAGAGCAAATCAGCTAGGTCTGAAAACTCAGGAAGTGCCTGTAGCCAGAATATATCCCCTAGGAAAAGTTCCGACAAAGATAAGCTTTTTCAAAGGTAATTTAACTTTTTTAATTGTAATAATAAAAACAGCCTTTGGTTTTTATACCCCTAAGCCTTAAGTAATCCCTTGGATTTTAATTCATTTGTGGCTTCATCAAAAGTATCATTTGCCTCTTCTTTTTCACCCCAATTAATTAGATCTTGCATTCCTTTTTCAAAACTCCAGGAGGGCTGCCAGCCTAAAGTATTTTTAATTAAAGAAATATCTGCACTGCAATGCCTAACATCTCCGGATCTAAATTTTTCAGCGATTTCAGGTTTTATATTTTTGTCTAAGAGCTTTGACAAAATTTCTGCGATTTCTTTTATGGCGACAGGGTTATTAGTTCCTAAATTGAATATCTTCCCAAACGATCTTTCGTCTTCTAGGCATGTAACATTGGCATCCGCAATATCATAAACAGAAATAAAATCTCTGGTTTGCAGCCCGTCTTCATAAATAACCGGAGCATTATTGTTTTTAAGTCTTGATAAAAATATGGCAGCAACACCGGTATAAGGATTGGACAGAGATTGTCTGGGACCATATACATTGAAATACCTTAGAGCTGTTGTAGGAATCCCATAGGCTCTTCCAAAAATTATAAACATATCTTCCTGGGATTGTTTAGTTACTGCATAAATAGAATTACAATTAAAACTTTCAGTTTCCGGGGTTCCGATTGGTATTAAAATATTTTTACAATTCGGACAAAATAACTCCCATTTTTTTTGCCTCATTTGCTCATCGGTTCTCAAGAAGGGTCTAACAGGTCCACATTTTTTACAATTATATAAACCTTCCCCGTACGCACTCATGGAAGAGGCAACAAGTAATCTTTTAATTGAATGTTTATTGTTTGCAAGATAATCCAGTAATATTGCGCTACCCAGAGAATTTTGATAAACATAATTTTCAATGTCATACATACTTTGTCCAACTCCCACCACTGATGCTTCATGAAAGATTGCATCAATCCCTTTTAGAGCCTTTTTTACATCAGTCTTTTTCGTCACATCCCCTTTTATAAATTTTGCTTTTTTGTTCAAATATGACGGAACTTTTTTTCCGTGGACTTGTTCAGTTAAATTATCAAAAATAGTAACGTTATACCCTTCTTGAACTAATTTATCTACTAAATGAGAACCGATAAAACCCGCCCCGCCCGTGACAAGAATATTTTTAAATTTTTTCATAAGTATACTTAGGTATGATATCATTCTAAGATATGAAAAAGAAGATCCCTGTTCGGGATAAAGATCTTATTTCAGTAATTATTACTACTAAAAACGAGGAAGATGTAATTGGAGACTTGCTGGAAAGTTTAAAAAAACAATCCTTTAAAAAAATAGAAGTTATTTTGGTTGATAATAATTCTACAGATTTAACAGTTAAAATTGCGAAGAATTATAAAATTGATATCTATAATTACGGTCCTGAACGATCTTCACAAAGAAATTATGGAGCCAAAAAAAGCAAAGGAAAGTACCTATTATTTTTAGATGCTGATATGAAATTAGCACCAAGAGTTATAGAAGAATGTGTTAAAGAAATTAAAAGAAAAAAAAGTACAGGAGGTGTTGCGATTCCAGAGGAGTCTGTTGCAGAAAATTTTTGGGGTAAGGTTAAAGCATTTGAAAGATCTTTTTATAATGAAAAAGGAGACCCTGTTACAGATGCTGCAAGATTTTTTCCAAAAGAAGTATTTAATAAAGCAGGGGGATATGATGAGACTATTACAGGTCCAGAAGACTGGGATTTACCTGATAACATTAGAGATTTAGGATATCATATAGACAGAATAGAATCCGTTATTTATCATAGAGAACGGATTATTTCAGTCTTTGATCTGGCACGGAAAAAATACTATTACGGATTAAAGACTTATCGTTATTTAAGAAAGCATAATATTTCCCCTATTTCCCCTAAAACTGTATTTTTTTTGCGTCCTATTTTTTACAAAAATTGGAGAAAAATTATATTACACCCTATTTTATCTTTATCACTTCTATTTATGCTAACTTTAGAATTAATGGCTGGGGGAGCAGGGTATTTTATTGGTAGATTAAGCAACAAATGAGCAAGCATATTTTAATTTTGACAACTCCTTTTCGTCCTAATGTAGGTGGTGTTGAAACGCATCTTGATGATTTGATTACAGCTGGGACAAAACGAGGTATTGATTTTTCTGTTTTGACATACCAGCCGCTTATTACAAAGGCTCATGGACAAGTCAAGGAAAAAGGCGATGGATTTGTAATATATCGTCTTCCTTGGATCAGAATGAATCTTTTTTTAATTTTTACAAAATTTCCATTTTTTGAATTTCTTTATCTTTTTCCAGGACTATTCTTTTTAGGATTATTTTTCCTTCTTTTTAATAGATCCAAGGTTGATACTATTCATGCTCAAGGACTTGTCGCAGGTGCAGTTGGGGTTTTCTTGGGAAAAATTTTTCAAAAACCTGTCATCATATCCACTCATTCAATCTATAACTTTCCCAAAAAAGGATCATATCCCCTTTTTGTAAAATTTTTATTTAAAAATTGTGAACATATTCTTACCCTTTCAAATCAATCTAGACAGGAAATTTTAGACTTAGGTATTCCTCAAGATAAAGTTTCTGTTTTTACTTATTGGATTGATCAAAATATTTTTAAACCAATGGTAAAACAAAAAGCTCGTGAGATACTTGGTTTAAATAATGACCATATTTGCCTTTTTGTAGGTAGGTTAGTACTAGGTAAAGGAGTGGAGGAATTATTAGAAGCATCAAAAAAGACCCCAAATGTTACGTTTTTAATTGTGGGAGATGGACCGTTTAAAGATGAGATTTTTAAACTAAAGGGTCAATCAAATGTTAAATTTGCTGGCAAAATTGATAATAAAAAACTTGCCGTTTATTACAGTGCAGCTGATGTGCTACTTGTTCCATCAACTCACGAGGAAGGGTTTGGTCGGGTTATCTTGGAGGCTTTATCTTGTGGTCTACCGGTTATTGCAGCAAATAGGGGAGGTATTCGCGAAGCTTTATCTACAAAAGTAGGTATCTTTATAGAAGTCACACCTCTCAATATTAGCAGAGTCTTAAAAAATATATTTAGATATCCGGAAAAGTTAGCAAAACTTGCTTCTTCTGCCAGAGATTACTCTAAAATTCACTTTGGCGAAAGAAATGCAATGAAAATACTAAAATATTACGAGCGTGAAGATAAAGGGGTTCTTATTATTACTTCCCACTATCCCCCTAATATAGGTGGAGTGGAAAGCCACCTGCAAGCCTTAGTGGCAGGTTTAGCTAAACTTAAATGGAATGTTTTTATTTCGACTTATCAGCCTCTTGCATCATCAAAAACAGCACCTTTGTTTGAGAAGAGAGAAAACTTTAGATGTTTTAGATTACCTTGGTTTGGTTTTAATATTGTTCATAAACTGACTAATTATCCGGCACTGGAATTTATTTATTTATTTCCAGGTCTATTTCTCATTTCGTTTTTTGTCTTAGTCAGATACAGGAGTCAGATAGATGTGATTCATAGCCAGGGATTAGTGCCAACTGCAGTTGGCATACTGCTTAGTAAAATATTTGGAAAGAAAATAGTAAGTAGTACTCATAATTTATACTTTTTTCCAAAGAGGGGTCTATATCCACTTGTTTCAAGATTTATATTCTCGCAGTCAAATAAAATTCTCACGCCAACAAATTTTGCAAAGCGGGAACTCGTAAAATTAGGAGTGCATGATAACAAAATCTCCATTTTCCATTATTGGATTGATTTAGCACACTTTTCTCCAATCAATAAATTGAAAGCAAGGCAAGATCTTAAATGGGATAAATTTACAGTCCTTTTTGTTGGGAGACTAATCGAGACAAAAGGAATTATGTTACTTCTTAAGGCATTTTTGGAAATTGATTTATCGATACAGCTAGTAATTATTGGGGATGGTCCGCTAAGAGATTATGTAATAAATGCTTCAAATAAAAGTAAGAATATAAAATATCTGGGAAGAGTTGAAAATGATAAATTAGTTCCTTTCTACAGCGCCGCCGACTTGGTTTTAGTTCCCTCAATAGTAGATGAGGGTTTTGGTTTTGTTATCATGGAGGCAATTGCTTGCTCTACACCGGTTATTGCCTCTAAAAAAGGTGGATTATCTGATGCACTTAATCCTTCCATCGGTAAATTAATAGAACCAACAGTTTCTAATCTAAAAAAATGGATAGAATATTTTTTCCATTCCAGACAAAAGCTAAATGATTTAACATTGAATACCAGAAAATACGCTACAGAACATTTCGGTGAAAACAATATAAAGGAAATTATTAATACTTATGAAAATTAATTTGAATAATCTACTTAATGTAGTAGGGGATGTAGCTTTAAGAAGAAGGGCAAGATGGCTTATTCAGAATATGAATCTAAAAAAAGGAGACATAATTCTTGATATAGGATGTGGTGATGGTTTTTATCTTTACTTATTAAGTAAAATAGACTCCGATTTCAAGCTAACAGGTATTGATATAAACATACATGCGCTTAAAAGTGCGAAGGCAAATTTGAAAGGTAAGAAAGTGAATTTGATTTGTGGTAATGTTTTGAAACTCCCTTTTCCGAAAGAGACCTTTGATAAAATTATTGCCAGTGAAGTTTTGGAACATGTTGGGGATGACCTCTCTGCCTTAAGAGAAATAAATAGAGTTCTTAAAAAAGAAGGGACTTTTGTCTTATCTGTTCCGCATAAAAACTATCCATTTTTTTGGGATCCAATAAACTGGATTTTGGATCATTTCTTTGATGTCCATATAAAGTCTGGTTTTTGGGCAGGAATATGGAATCAGCATTTAAGATTATATACAGAGGTCAACTTACAAACTCTTCTAAAAAAAAGTGGTTTTAAAAAAATAAAGATTGCAAAATTAACACATTATTGTTTACCATTTAACCATTACATAATTAATATTGTTGCCATAATATTAGCCAGTAAAAAAATTCCTAATATATTTCAAAAATTATTTAGTAAGTACAAAGCGAATCACCAAGCCCGATTAAAACATAGTTCATCACAAAGAAATAAATTTAGTTTATTTGCGCCCATTTTTTTCTTTGATCAGTTGAATGATAATTGGAGCGAGAAAGGAAGTGCTGTTTCTTTAGTGGCGGTATGTGAAAAATGAAAATATTAATAAAATTGCTACCAATATTAATGCCCACAGCTTTATTGTTAGTGGCGTTGTTATTAGTTTCTATCTGGTTTAGGAATGGAGATTTTTTAGCAACAGGGGAGGATGGCTTGATTCTTTATAATCCAGCAAGAACCTTAAAACTTTATAATTCTTCATGGACTGAGATTGGAACAGGAATGCCGGGGTCAATATTTCGACCTTTAGTGCCGTTGACTTATTTGCAGTTTAAAGCTACAGAGTTTGGTATTTCTACATTCCAGTTTCAAAAAATATTATTTTTTATATTAATTTCTACAGACATGATATCTGCTTATTATCTAAGCAGGGAGTTTTTTAAATCCGAAGTTGATTCTAAACAAATTTACTTGGCATCTTTTTTGGCTGCACTGTTTTATATCTTTAATCCCGTCTCTATGTTAGGGGTCTGGTTCAGATTTATATATAGTTTTATGTTTTCATATGCGCTTATCCCTTTGTTTTTTTTGCTTTTTCTAAAAGGATTTAAAAAACACAATCTAAAGTATACTATTTTGGTGGCTCTTGTTACACTCCCTTTTTGTTATTCTTTTGGTTCTCCGGCCATGATACCTTTGCTCTGGATTCTTCCGGGAATCTATACATGTTTATCTATTACTCGGAATAATAGATTTTTCCCTATCTCGTTTTTTTTGATATCCTTAGTTCTATTTTCTTTAGTAAATATCTGGTGGATGATCCCAATGAAGGATTATTTTATCGGATTCACCTCTTCATCATCGACAAATGATCTTATATATAATGTCAATACCCTAAAATCAAATAGCCCAGATTTTACTTTAGTAAATGTTATAAGATTAATACACGGGGGATTTTTATATAGAGCTGAAGCTTTTGGATCAATATATAAATCATTACCATTTATCTTTTTGAGCTGGGTTCTGCCAATAGTGGCTTTAGTTGGAATTTTAAAATTTAGAGATAAATTTTTAAAAAAGTTTTTGATAATTTCTGCTCTAATCCTAATCTTTTTAGCTAAAGGAACGTCGTTACCTTTAGGCGAAATTCAAATATTTTTATTTAAAGTTTTCCCACCGATACAACTCTACCGTAATCCTCTAGAAAAATGGGGTTTACTTTTACCTACAATTTTTATGATAATTTTTGCCATTGGATTTATTAGATTAATTTTTACATCCAATTCACTAATTAAAAGATTGATGTTAGTTATTATCTTAGCTTCCTATTTTTTTATCTTTCACTGGCCAATGATGACAGGAGGAATAGTTGGATATAAGGATCGAAAGATTGCTGTTGATGTCCCGAAATCATTTGAAGAGGCTAATAAGGTGATTGGAGGTAGTCATCATTTATTAAGTTTCCCAATGACAGGAGGAGCTTCTGGAAAATATACCTGGAATAAAGCTTTCCAAGGTCATGAAGTGAGTGAATATTTATTCGATTCACCCTCGATTGCAAAGGCGTTTGGCGGCGATTCTTACAGCGAACTTTTTAACAAACTCAGTTATGATGATAAATTAAGTATCATTAGCAAAGCCCAATTTTTCGGCTCTGACATTATCGTTCTAAGAAAAGATTTGAATTTAAAAAGGTTGGAATTGCCAGAAAATGCCTTAAAAAAGTCTGAAGAGATGATAGCCTCTTCTAGTATGCAACTTGTTTCAAACTACCCCGAATTTTCAATTTTTAAGGTTCCCGACAATAAGGTCGTCCCAATGATCTCCGTACCTTCATCAGCAATCTTTGTTGAATCAATACCTGATATTTTGGATATGGTGAAACAAAATAAAATTGACTTACAGAAATCAACATATATTTGTAAAGGTTCGTCGTGTGTTCCTAAAATGTCTGTCAATAAAGCAGATTTTAACAATTTAACTAGCCCAGAAAAAGTTATTTTTACTAAAATTTCTTCTAGTGAATATAGGGTAAATGTTAACGATAATAAAGGAAAATTCATTTTGACTTTCCTACAAAGCTATCATCCGAACTGGAAAATCAAAATAAACGATCGCATTCTTCCTGATAGTAATCATTTTGTAGCCAATGGATTTGCTAACGGATTTATTATTGACGAAAAAAAGGATAACTTTGAATTTGATATTACTTTTGGATCTGAAGAAGCGTACGCTGAATTATATAAAATTTCCTTAGGGGTTATTATTTTTCTCTCTGTGTTATTATTTATTTTACTGATGAAGCATGAACATACTAATACTTAGTTGGAAGGATATTAAAAACCCAGATTCAGGAGGTGCTGAACTTGTTACCTTTGAATTTGCAAAAAGACTTGTTAACGAAGGTAATCAGGTTACTATATTTTGCAGAAAATTCTCCAACTCACAACCGGTTGAGCATATTGATGGAATAAGAATTCATAGAAAAGGAAATGCCTTAACTACTTACTTTCATGCATGGAGATATTATAAGAAGTTAAATCCAAAACCCGATCTAGTCATAGATATGCTAAATACCATATTTTGGCAAACCCCCTTATATGTACCTAAGTCTAAAAGATTGGCTTATGTTAATCAATTAGCCAGAGAAGTGCTATTTTATGAATTGTGGCCACCGATATCATGGATAGCTTACCTTCTTGAGCACCTACAATTTTTAAGTTATAAAACAACCCAGGTGTTATGTTTTTCAAACAGTACTAAGCAAGATCTGCTTAAAATAGGACTAAATGAATCTAATATACATATATTTCCCTTGGGAATTGACCCAAAAAAATATAGGCAGGGTCAAAAAACAGAATTTCCGCTTTTTTTATGTGTCAACAGACTGGTTAGGATGAAGCGGACGGATTTAGCTATCAAGGCTACTTGGACACTAAAACCTAAGTATCCCGGTATCAGACTGCATATTATGGGAAGGGGCTACGAGCAAGAAAGATTGCAGTCCCTGGTTCAAAAACTCAATCTTCAAAAGAATGTATCTTTTGATTTTAATGGAAGTGACGGCGAGAAAATAAAACTTATGTCACAAGCTTGGGCATTAATTTTTCCCTCAGTTAAAGAAGGGTGGGGTATAACTGTAACAGAATCTGCTGCTTGTGGAGCTCCAACTATTGCAAGCAGAGTAAGTGGTTTGATTGATTCTGTACAAGAAGGCAAGAATGGAATATTTGTTTCAAAAAATCCCAGTCCAAAGGAGTTAGCACAAGCAATGGAGAGAATTATCACTGATGATAAATTAAGAAATAAGCTTAGTGAAGAATCGGTTAGGTTAAGTCAAAATTATTCTTGGGACGGGAGCTTCAAGGTATTTTATAGCCTAATTAAAAAGTTGGTGGGAGAAAAGAAAAAGAACATATTGATTTTATCCTGGAGAGGTCCTAAACACTATAATTCAGGAGGAGCAGAGATGTCAGTTCATGAGCATGCGAAAGCCTGGGTAAGGGCTGGTTTTAATGTCACACTATTTACCTCAAAGGTTATTGGTTTAAAATCCAGCGAAATTATTGATGGTGTGACTATAATAAGGCAAGGAAAACAAGTATTTGGGGTTCAACTGCAGGCTTCTCTATATTATCTCAAAAATCGAGAATCGATTGATTTATTAGTTGATAATTTTCATGGTATCCCCTTTTTTACACCACTTTATGTATTTAAGCCTAAGATAGCATTTATTCATGAGGTTGCAAAAGAAGTCTGGTTTTTAAATTATCTTTATTTCCCGCTAAACTATATATTTGGATTAATAGGATATATTTTAGAACCGTTGGTCTTTCGGTTTATATATGGCAGGATTCCATTTATTACTGTATCCAATTCTACAAAACAAGACTTAATCGTATGGGGAATACCAGAGATGAATATTAATGTAATTTATAACGGCGTAATTATACATAAGGTGGATCAAAATATATCTAAGAATAAAGTTAAGACCTTAATATTTTTGGGGGAAATTAGCATAGATAAAGGGACGGAGGATGCAATTTATGTATTCAGTAAACTGGTTAAAGAAGATAAAATGGGAAAACTTTGGATTGTTGGTAAAGGAAGCCTACCTTATATAGAAAGAATGAAAAAACTCATCGACAAGTTAGGTTTGAAAGAAAAGGTTAAATTATGGGGCTTTGTTAGCGAGAAAAGTAAGTTTGAGCTTTTAAAAATGTCCCATATTTTGATTCATCCTTCTTTGCGTGAGGGCTGGGGTCAAGTTGTAATTGAAGCAGCAGCTATGGGGACTCCTACAGTTGGATACAATGTTGCAGGACTTAAGGACTCTATTCTGGACGGAAAAACAGGTTTGCTTTCAGAAATTAATATTGATGATTTGACCAGGAAAATAGAAAAACTTGTATACGACAGGGAATTATATAGGCAGATGCAAGTCAATTGTATTGAATGGTCAAAGCAATTTGTTTGGAAGAAGGCAACAGAGCAAAGCTTGAAACTAGTGAGACTTTCTCCGGATTAGGTAGTTTCCGATCACTAATTCATCCACAGCTCCCCATAAAAGGTGTTCAATTGCTTCACTGGGAGAATGTACAATAGGTAAGCCATGTCTGTTAAAACTGGTATTTAGTATCACAGGTACATCGGTCAGTTTGTAAAACTCCTCAATTACTTGGTGATATAGCGGCAAAACCTTTTTGTTAACTGTCTGTGGCCTTACTGTTTTATCTATGTGGATTGCGGCAGATATAAATTTGGCCTTATTTGGTTTAATCCGATCTGCGGTAATCATAAAAGGGGACCAGCGATTATTTACTAAAAACTCATTTGATCTCTCCTGCAAGATAGCCGGAGCAAACGGCATGAACCAATCCCGCTGTTTTAACTTCTGATTAATTCTTTCTTTAATTGATTCATATCTTGGATCTGCCAGAACACTTCTTTGTCCCAGTGCTCTTGGCCCCCATTCTCCTCTACCCTGGAACCAACCTAAAACTTTACCTTCTGTTAATTTTTTAGCAACGATTTTAGCCAAATTGGTCTTAAGCTGCAGGACTGTGATTTGATTTTTAAAACGCCTGATAGCTTGTTGAATCTCAACTGGCGTAAACTCGCATCCCAAATCTGCCCTGTTAAGCTGTTGTTTCTTTAGTACTCCACCCATCTTTTTGTATACGGCTAAAGCTGCTCCGACTGCAGTGCCGCTATCTCCCGGATTTGGATAAATGAATAAATCAGAAACAATTTTATTATCAAGAAGCCGCATATTCATCTTGACGTTTAGAAAAATCCCACCTGCTGCAGCTACTATACTAGTTTTATACTTCTTAACTAAATAAGTAAAAAATTTCTCGGATTCTTCTTCTAATATTCTTTGAGCGGCTGCAGCGACGTTTTCAGCCTTATGCTCTTTGATTAAGAGCTGTAAATACTTATAAGTAGATGTTGTTTTGAATAAGTCAGTTTTTGAAACACTCGTAATGTCCAGCCAATTGTTCCGGGGAAGCCAACTATCTTTAAGGAAGATTGGAAAAATCTCTCTTAACGCCTTATAACACTTAGATGGATTACCAAAGGAGGCCAGTCCCATGGTTTTACCTTCCCCGTCATTTAGCTTAAATCCCAGTGCAATCGTGACCGCGCCATAATATAGTGACAGGGATGAATACATTGGTATTTCCTCCAACTTTTCTAAATTATCATCCAGGGCTCTATAAATAATTCCACACAAAGGTTTGCCGGAAATGTCTATACCATATCCATCCCAAGCTACTACTAAACAATCTTTAAAACCAGAGTTGCAGTAGGCAGATTCAGCGTGAGCCAGGTGATGTGAAACACAAATTAGCTTATCTTTGGGCAGACCAGCTTTAATGTAGGAAAGTTCCTTTGAGGTTGTCCCAAGCCTTAATAAAGTAAACGGTAATCTTTTTACAAACCAAGTAAAAAACTTAAAATACCCACAATATTTAATTCCTTCAAGATAAGCAATCAGGCATGGAAATAGTTTTATTGGGGGTATAGCTGAAGCAAAATAATCAATTTGAGATAAGTTTAATTTGGAAAATTTTAAAGCATGTTTAATGGTATCCAAAGGAAAGCTCTGGTCGTGTTTTAATCTAGATATCCTTTCTTGTGCTTCTGCAAAAACTATCTCTCCGTCAACAAGTAATGCTGCAGAATTATCATGAGCAACACCGCCTAAATGATCTGTTAATCCAATAATTTTCATAAATTTTCTATTTGATAAACCTGTATATCGCCAACGTCTTTTAATAAATGGTTTTTAGGTATTTTTAGCTCCAGAGCAGTAACGTAACTTTTTTTCAAAATTAATAAATTCAGATTATATTTTTTTGCCAGTTTCTTGATTGACGTTCTAAGTATAGGAAAAACCTCTTGTAACTTCAGTAATCCCTTCATCTCTATATCTACTAAAGCATCAACTTTAGTATTATACAAAAAGATTAAGTTCATAGCGTGGGGAACACAGATAATTCTGGGTTTAAATTTTAAGTGATTAAGATAGGAAAAAACTTCCGGAAGCTCCGAAGTCAAGGATCTATTTTTATCAGTAATAACACCTTTCCACTGGGCATATACAGTCAGTAACACATTAATTAGGAATATTGAAATATAGATGATAATAATCTCAATTTTGTACTGGGTATTAACGAAAGCTGAAAATGTTAAAGCTGCCAGTATTGAAGTTGGGACTAGAGCCATTTCTAAATAACGCTGTCCTTCTCCGATCGGAATTAAATATTTCACTGAAAGAACAATTGTGGAGATAATATAAAAGAAAACCACCCATAAACTCATTTTTAAAAATAAAGGATTATCAAGAGGAATAATACTTAATTTTGCATATTTATCCATAAAAAAAGCAAAAGGAGCAAGTAACCAAATGTTTGTTGCAATAAGTGAGAGGGGAGTAAAGGTAGAAAGTAGATAATAAATGAAACCAACAAAATCCATCTTATGGATTTTGTTGTCGGAAAAGTTTCCTCTAATTTGGTGAGCGAATCGAAACTTATAATGTAGCATCCAAAAATATATTATTGATAAGTGCCCCTTTAAAACTCTCAAGTAGTAACCACGACTAATCAGGATTGCTGTTAATAAAGATAAAAAAAAGTTAATAAGATATATTAAATCTTTGTCAAAAATAGAAAAAAATATACTAATAAACAAAAGTGCCTGTACTGGGAAGCGGTGAGAAAAAAATATTAAGGTTGTAAAGAGATACCCTATTACAAGATAAATTAAAGTATGTGTTTGTTGATACATAAGTATTGGGTAAAAGGCTAAAGTAAAGTTTAAATAACCTAAGGATCTGGGGGTTAAGTAACTGTTTTCTAAAGCTGCAATCGGGGTAGAAAAATAAATCATTTGTGCAATTAGGGCAATTTCTAATCTATTAGTTAATTGGAGAGTAATAAAAAAGACTAAATAATTTTGGATACAATCAAATATAGGTGCAATAAAGCCCTGAATTTCGAGTAATGTTTTTTTGGGAATAAAAGATAAAATCCAGGGAAATACAGGAGGATAGTCAAAATATCCTTCTATAATAAATCCACTGCTTACTATACCTTTTGGGATATGATGGTGATTTTTTCTAATAATATCTGCTTCAATCATCCTTTTCCAAACATCAATTCCAAAATATCGATTGAATATCCTGGGGTATATTTGAAAAAAGTAACTGATAATCGGGACAATAAGTCCAATTAGGAATTGCATTTCGATGATTATACCAAACTTAAACTTGGATCTTAAAAGGAGTTGCTGATATAATAACTCGTAATGAAAAGTGTAAAGAAAATTGTGATTTTAGGCGCGGGAGGAAACTCCAGGGATATTGTGGATATCTTACATGATATTAACCGATTTCAAGGTACTACTTATGAATGTGTTGGTTTTTTGGATGATGACAAGGCATTATGGGGGAAAAAACTTATCGGAGAAAAAGTTTTAGGTCCTATTGAAAAGGCCAGTGATTTTCCAGACTGTTTTTTTGTAAATGGTGTTTATTCTGTAATTAATTTTTTTAATAATGAAAATGTTATCCAAAAAGCAAAGATACCTTTATTAAGATATATAACTGTCATCCATCCTTCAGCACACATTTCTAAAACTGCTCGAATAGATAAAGGTAGTGTTCTAATGCGTAATGTAACCATAATGTCCGACGTCGTCATAGGAAAACACGTTAATATTCATCCAGGAGCAGTAATAAGTCATGGCACCCAAATAGGTGATTATTCGTTTATTGCCAATACGGCATCAATAGGAGGGTACGTAAAAATAAGCAACTCTTGTTTTATTGGGTCGAATAGCTCTTTAAGAGATCGTATCACAATAGGCAGCTACAGTATTATAGGAATTGGTAGTACGGTTGTAGAAGATATTCCGGGTAATGGTGTATATATTGGCAGTCCAACAAGATTCCTTAGAAAATCCCGATAGTGAAAAAAGAATTTCAATTTCATATTATTTCAATGTCCACCTATGGGGTTGGTTTATCAGGTGGCGATCGAATATTCATTGAGCTTTCAAAAAGATTTTCTAAAAAATACCCGGTTTTTGTTTATGGATGGGAAGAGGGATTCAATATTTGCAAGAGAGAGGGATTAGACAATGTTAAATACATTTTATGGTCTGCAAAATCATTTGCCAAATTAGGATTTTTCATTAATTACTTTGCAAGAGTTTTTATTGGAATATTTAAAGCTTTTTTATTAAAAGTGGAAAACGCTCCAACAACAATAATTTATTCAGCTTCGGAATTCTGGCAAGATAGCTTACCGGCTGTTATTTTAAAATTAAGGCATCCTAAAATAAAATGGGTTGCCGCCTGGTATATGAGTGCACCAAATCCTTTTAGGGGATTTGAAGAAAAGGGACAATTAAGACTGCTTCCTGATATAAAAGCTTTAGCTTATTGGGTTGTCCAGAAACCGATAAAACCATTGATGCAAAAGCTTTCGGAACTGGTTTTTGTTACTAGTGAGCCGGATAAATTGCAATTCCCTAAATTGAATAATTTAAATCGAATAATGGTGATTAAGGGGGGCGTTGATTTAGACAAGGTTGCCTTATTTCAAAAAACATCTAGTAGTCTGCCTAAAATATATGATTGTGTTTTTCAGGGGAGATTCCATCCGCAAAAAGGGGTGATCGAACTTATTGATATATGGAAGAAGGTTTTAGTAAAAAAACCTGGTGTCAAGCTTGCGATGATTGGTGATGGACCGCTCATGAATGATGTACGATTAAAGATTAAAGATTTAAGATTAGAAAAGCATATTAAATTATTCGGTTATGTTTTTGATGGGCCGGAAAAATACAGAATTTTTTCGCAAAGCAGGATTATAGTACACCCTGCCATATATGATAGTGGAGGAATGGCTGCTGCAGAGGCTATGGCTTTTGGCTTGCCTGGCATAGCTTTTGACTTGGAAGCTCTTAAAACTTACTACCCAAAAGGAATGATAAAAATTCCTATTGGTAACCTTGAGGTTTTTAGCAAGACAATAGAACAGCTTTTAACTGATAAAAAACTTTACCTGAGAATTCAGAAAGAGGCGGCTGATCTTGTTTACAATTATTGGGGTTGGGACTTATTGGTTAAAAGGATATTGCATAAGTTAAAATAATTATGAATAGATTATCACCTTTTCTTACACTGCTCATAATAGTATCGGCTATTCACTTTTTTTTATTGAAGCCTGTTTGGGAAAATGGTTTAGGGCCAGATGACTGGGGCTTGCTTTATTCATACAAGTCCTTAGTTGGTAATAATAACCCACTTTTACAAATAGGTAAAGTCTGGCATATCAGAGGGATGTATACTACATATCAGGTTTATTATATTGGTCTGCTGGAGAAAACATTTGGATTAAATTACTTAGCATTTCAAACCATAAATATTCTGTTTAAAATAATAGCCACATTATCTGTTTATTTTCTAGTTGATACCCTATTTAAAAAAAAATATCTGGCTTTTCTGACAACCATACTTTTTGCAATAAGCTATACTTCGACTGGTACTTTTAAATTCGTAGTACAAGGAGCAGATTATTTAGCTCTGTCCTCGATGAATGTTTTTTTTATAACCTACTACTACTCAACAAAGCGTTTCAGATACTCAATACTCTTGCCACCATTATTATTTGTATCCTTTCTCCTATCTCCCCCGAGAGTATATCCACTACTCTTTTTTGTACCAATTGTAGAGATATGCCTGATATTTTTTTCAAAGAATAGATTTGCATCAATTGACAGGGGACTCTGCAGACTTCTATTATTATTTGCACCCCTTCTCGCATTAGCGTTATTAGATAGAGGTGCTGTTAATACTCACTTAGTTTATCTTGGATACTTGTTTCAGAGATTAAGTGAAGGTAAATGGCATCTTATTCTGAATTCACTATCAGGACTTGGTATTTACTTTATGCCATTTAATGTGTTCCTATTTCTTTTTGGCAATCAGGGCACAAGTTTTTCCCAATATTTTATATCCACTCTTCCTAGATATATATTATTTCTTTTTCCGGTATCAGTGGTTTTTTCTATATTAATATCTAAACACCCAATAGCTTTCTTTAAAAAACTTTTTATTGCTAATCTAGCTACTATAGTAATCTTTTTTTCTAATAAATCATAAGACTTTAGATTATGATTACCTTGTCTTAACAGTTCAGTTATTCGGAGCTTTTATTTTGGAAGCTGCAATATTTGCATGGTTGGAATGGAAAAGTAGCTCTCAAAGATCAAACAGCTTGTTATTACCAATCTGGTTGGGAGCAGGATCTTCATTTATATTTCTATTTTTTACTTGGATAATTGCTTACAGCCAGGTTTATAAAGGAATTCATAACTATTTGATGATTCCTTCTATGGGTTTGAGCTTATTTCTTGCAGCGATTCTTTTATTATTGACCCAGAATACTCCACGATTTACTTGGGTGATAAGTAGCTCAATAAGAATTTTCTATAGGTTATTATGTGCTGAAATGCAAAGAAGCGTACATTCTAGGTGGAAGTGCACCACTAACTAATTAGGTAATACCATTTTGTAACTGTTCCATTCTCTCATATGGTGTCAAGTATCCCAAAACTTTCCTTGGAGTTGAGTTCATGATTATCTCTATCTGTTTAATCTTTTTAGAAGAAACAGTATCAATACTTGTTCCTTTAGGGATGAATCTTCTGATCCTTAGATTAGTATTTTCAACTGTCCCTTTTTCCCAGGAAGCATAACTATGACAAAAGAAAACATTCATTACTAAAGTATCAGTAATTTGTTGATGATTAGTATTTTCTAAACCATTATCTTCAGTAACAGTTTTCCTGACTCTTTTAGGAAATGGTAATAATCTTTTAATCAAAGCCTGTGACTTAACATTAGCTGATCTATTTCTTAGTTTGGATAAAAGTACCAATCTGGCCAGTCTCTCAGCTGTTACAGACAGGGCAGTTTTGTCTGTAGTCTTACCTCCTAAATTATCTGTTTCAAAATGTCCTGGTGTTTGTCTTGAGTTAACCTCCTCTGGCCTCAAATCTATGCTTACAGCTCCTTTAATATGGCCTACCCTATGAACTGTTCTTCCTCCTTTTTTCATTCTCTTTTTTCTACCTAAAGTTAAATATTCCCAAAGCCTGTATCTTCTGTTTTTTCTGGCATAAATATATGTATAGATTGTTTCCTGAGTGATACTTTTTTCAGGATGATCCAGTTTAAGCCTTCCAGCTATTTGTTCCGGAGTCCAATAATATGGCTTCCTTAAATGCTCTCTGACATACAGGAATATTAATGGCTCTTTTAATGGAGCTTTTGTTCTTTGTTTAATTCCTCTTTTATCAGCTTTAATTTGAGCTTTGCAGGGAATATATGAGACTCCATATTTAGCATTCCTTTTTTCTCTGACAAAGGTTGAGTGAGATCTACCCAACCTTTTGCCAATCTCACGTAAAGATAATCCTTGCTCTTTCAAAGCATAATATTTTTCCCGCTCCTCCAAGCTTAAGTGTTTGTATTTATTCAATTAAATGCACCTCCTCTCCAGGTTAGATTTTACCTGAAGTGGTGCACTTCGTTTTAGAACCTATGAAGT
>CAYMUB010000060.1:0-24524 GCA_964393545.1 uncultured Gammaproteobacteria bacterium
TTTTTGGCAGGGCCAAATACTTTAATCCCCAGCCTCTCTAGTTTATCAACATACCCTTCTTCAATAATATTTTCCTGGGGAACATCTACTAAATCTATTTTTTCTTTTTTAGCAACCTGCACAATCCCTTCAAAATCCGGCATTCCAATTCCCGGGTAATTTTTTATTTTGTCATTATTAAAATCAGTCAGACCATTCCCTGGAGTCATAATCACTTTTTTTACTCTTTTGCTTTTTGCATAAATTTTGGCTAAAGCATGTTCTCTTCCATTTTGTCCAATGACTAGTATATTCATTTCTCCCCCTCACAAAGTTTTGCTAAAACATCCACATATAACTTATTTTCTTTAACTTTTAATCTTTTGTATAAAGACTCTACATTATCTCCCAGTTGAATTTTTTCAAAGCACCTTCCTAAAACAAGTCCAAAATCAAAATCATGTGATAAAAAATGATTTGTACAACCTGCATATGTGACTTTACTGTCTAAAAAATTCTGCATAGCTGCATTTGTCATCTTGCCTTTATTCCATAAGGCATTTGTCCCATCAGGGTTTTTTACATCACCATCTAGAGTATCTGGTATTAAACCTGGGTGGGTGTTTAAGATTTGATCTGGATATGTATCCAAAACTTCATCAATAATAATTTGCTTCCATCCCGCCAGACAAATATAGTCAGGGTTTAATTTATTGAGAATTTTAAGTAAATCTTCTTTTTTTGGAGAAAGTGTAATCGGTAGTTTATACCTCTTGGCTCTTTGTAAAGCAGAAGTCCCATCAACATCAGAAATAACACTTACTATTTCTGCATCTATTTTTTTGCTTTTAACCCCATCAATGATTGCTTGTAAATTTGTCCCTGTTCCTATATTAGAAACTAAAATAGCAATTCTTTTCATGCTAGGCTAAAATCTATTTCTTTCACCCTTTCACCAATATCAACTGGATACTTTCCAGTAAAACATGACGTACAAAGTATATCCTTAGGCAAACCAACAGCTTTTAGCAATCCTTCTAAAGAAAGATAGTGCAAAGAGTCTACTCCTAATGTTTTGCCAATCTCTTTTATATTTTTTACCGCTGCAATTAACTCTTTTTGATCAGGTGTATTAATTCCATAAAAGTCCGGGAATTTATATGGAGGCGAGGAAACTAACATATGCACCTCCTTTGCTCCTGCATTCCTAATCAGTTTTATAATTTGTTTAGACGTTGTTCCTCTGACTATAGAATCATCAATAACTACTACTCTTTTACCAGATAAAATATGTTTCATAGGATTAAGCTTTAGTTGGACTAACCTGTGACGGGTATGTTCTTCCGGAGAAATAAAAGTTCTATTAATATAACGGTTTTTAATTAACCCAGGATAAAATGGAATGCCGGATGCTCTTGCATAACCTAAAGCTTGAGGAATAGCAGAATCTGGAACAGGTATTACAATGTCTGCATTGATTTTATATTCCTTTGCCAATTCTTCTCCGAAATTTTGTCTAACCTGATCTACACTTTTTCCAAGCAACATAGAGTCTGGTCTGGCAAAATAAACAAATTCAAAAATATCTAAATTTGGTCTTCCCTTTTCTATTTGAATGCTTTTTAAACCCTTATCATCAATTACAATCATTTCCCCTGGCTTTACTTCTCTTAAAAATTTTGCTCCTACTATGTCTAAAGCGCAGGTTTCTGAGGCTATAATAAAACCACCATTTAATTTGCCTAAGCAAAGTGGCCTAATACCAAAACTGTCTCTTACTGCTATTACTTTTTTCTCATCCATAACCAGTAAACAAAATACCCCGGTAAAGTAGGGATAGGCTTTTTTAATTGCTTCTTCTAAAGATAAGCCTTCTTTAACAAAAACAGCAATTGCCTTAGTAATCATTTCAGAATCATTTAATCCCCAAGTTAAGACCTTTTTCTCTTTTAAAAATTCTTCTAATTTTTTAGTTGAAGGTAAGTTGCCATTATGAGCTAAAACTATAGTTTTTTTAGGATTTATCTTTTCTAAAATAGGTTGAGCGTGAGTATCGCTAGAATCACCTGAGGTTGAATAACGGTTATGACCAATGGCTAAATATCCTTTTAATTTTATTAAGTCCTCTTCTCCAAAAACGTGCGCTACTAAACCCATACCTTTGTGAAGATAAATTTTCTTACTATCTGATGATGCGATGCCTGAAGATTCCTGACCTCTGTGTTGGAGAGCCCATAATCCTGGATGAACTAAACGGGCTGCCTCAAACCCTTTTCCGTAAACTCCGAATATTCCACATTTCTCTCGGATTTGGTTTCCCATAGCCTAATATAACCAATTGGGCACTTTAAGTCAAGTAATTAAGTTGTTATACTAAATTTATGTCAAAAAAATTTAGTATTTTGTCATTTAAATATGCTTATGAGGGACTGATGGCTGCATTAAAAGAGGAGCCTAATTTAAAGTTTCAGTTTTTAGCAGGCTTATTAGTGCTGATTTTAGGATTTATTCTCAGAATTTCTAAACAAGAGTGGATAACTATCATAATATTAACTGGACTGGTCATAGCTGTGGAGCTGACTAATACTGCAATTGAGGCAGTAGTTGATGGATTAACTCAGCAGCATCACCCTTCTGCTAAAATTGCCAAAGATATTTCTGCAGGGGCAGTTTTAATTGCTGCTTTCACAGCTGCTTTAGTTGGAATAATTATCTTTCTTCCTTATCTTATCAATGGACAATACTAACCTTTTTTTTCTTATCTTTAACCTAAACAATCACTCTATTTATCTGGATAAATTAATGCTTTTTGGAGCAACTTATCTGATATATGTGACAATTGTGCTAATGTTTGTTTTATGTTTTAAGGGTAGCACTAAAGAAAGAAAAGCTTTATTGCTGACAATTTTAGCAATTCCAATTGCCATACTTATGATCAAGTTAATCCATTTCTTTATTAATGAGCCCAGACCCTTTGTCACTTATCATTTCTTACCTATAACAGATAATACTCCTAATGCTTCTTTCCCCTCCCGCCATGCCACAATTGCCTCAGTGATGGCTTTTTCATATTTATACTTCAAATCCAAATGGTCAGTTTTGTTTTTAATCATTATGTTTTGGGTAGGATTATCCAGAGTATATGTGGGGGTGCATTACCCATTAGATATTTTGGGTGGATTTGTATTCGGAATTATTTCTTTAGTAATCGCCAAACTGTCAGTTAATCTTTTTAGAGCTAAGATATAGGCTGAGGTTCTCAAGTTAACATTTTTATTTTTGTGTATTTCCCAAACTCTATCAAAAGCTTTTTCCATTTTGTCTTTTAATTTGTTATTCACTTTTTCCAAACTCCAACTTTCTCCATGCATGTTTTGATACCATTCAAAATATGACACAGTTACCCCTCCTGAGTTTGCTAACACATCTGGTAAAACTAAAATTCCTCTCTTATTTAAAATTTCATCTGCTTCGGCAGTAGTTGGCCCATTAGCCATTTCAAAGACAATTTTGGCCTTCATTTTTTTAGCATTTTTTGCAGTTATTACATTTTCCAAAGCTGCTGGAACCAGAATATCTACATCTAGTTCTAATAATTCCTCATTAGAAATTACGCCATCATATTTTCTAGCCAAATCACAAACAGATCCAACACAATAACAGCCTGCTAAAAATCCTTTTTCTGCTCTACATTCTCTAACTAAATCAATATTAAATCCTTTTCCATCATTATTGTAAATTCCTCCTTTAATGTCAGAAAGGGCGATAATTCTGTAACCATGATCATGCAAAATCTTGGCAAAGTTTGATCCCACATTACCAAAACCTTGGATAGCGACGTTTAAAGGTTTTTTAAGTTTTAACTTTGCTACCAATTTTTCTAAGACAAAAAATCCTCCTAGTCCTGTTGCCTGTTCCCTCCCGAGTGACCCTCCTTTTCCCACAGACTTTCCAGTCACCACTGCTCTCATCTGAGTCTCATCAATTTTTCCTTTTTCCTCTTTACTTTTTACTTTGATAAACTCATCAGCTATCCAATCCATAATCTTGGAGTTAGTATTTACATCGGGAGCTGGTACATCTATATGCGGTCCAATATTTGGAGCCAGCATTTTGGTGAATTCACGGGTAATCATCTCCAATTCCTTTTCAGAAAAAGATTTGGGATCAATTTCTAAACCACCTTTACCACCCCCGAATGGGATATCAACAACAGCATTTTTTATCATCATCCAAAAAGCTAAAGCTGATACTTCATC
Organism: uncultured Gammaproteobacteria bacterium; assembly: GCA_964393545.1. Lineage (GTDB taxonomy): Bacteria > Patescibacteriota > Microgenomatia > Daviesbacterales > UBA10151 > CAYMUB01. The sequence goes on from CAYMUB010000060.1 coordinate 4,239, forward strand.
CATATCTACTCTTGGGTGAAAACGCAAGCCCCCTTTATATGGTCCTAATAAATTATTATGTTGAACTCTATACCCTTTAATAAATTCTGTTTTTCCTGATTCTCTTTTTATTGGAAAAGTTAATTGAATAGTCCTTTGGGCTGAAGAGAGAATTTGCTGAAGATCTTTATTTAAATTTACTACTTTGGCGGCTTTTTTAAGTTGGGACAAGGCTTCCTCAAAAGTACTCACTTATTTAAGATCTCCTCAAACCTATCAATCCCCTTAATAGGAGCAATTATTTGTAGGTTATACCTTTGCTTTTGGAAAAGTTCTTGAGCCACATTTTGCACATCTTCACCTGTCACAAGATCTGTTTGTCTAATAATTTCTTCAAAGGTTTCAATTTTTCTATCCAAAGCAAAATTAGTCCCAAAGTATTCTGCTAAAAAATTGGTTGATTCTGATCTTAAAGCAATTCTACCTCTGATCATTTCTTTTGCTTTTTTTAACTCTTCTTCAGTAACTTTTTCCAAAACTGTTCTTTGAAGCTCAGCAACTATCACTTCTAATCCTTCTTCAACTTTTTCTAACTTTAAACCAGCATAAACAGTAAATGACCCAGTATCTAAATAGCTTGAATGAGAAGCACTCACACTGTATGCCAAACCTCTTTTCTCCCTAACTTGCATAAATAATCTGGAAGACATGCCTTCTCCCAAAATTACAGCCAATACTCTAGCTGCATACCTTTTTTTATCAGACCTGCTATACCCCTCAACTCCTAAAACCAGGTTAGCCTGATCAGTTTTTTTGTGGAAAATATTTATCCTAGGTTTTATTTGCTTAGTCTTTTTGTATGGATTAAATTTGAATTGAGAATTAGTAGGTAGATCCAGAAAATAATTTTGAGCTAGAGTCTCAATATTGCTGGGCAACTTCCCCACATAAACTAAAACCATATTCTTAGGAGCATATAAGGATTGTAGATAGCTTGTAAAATCATTTCTTTTTAGTTTTGTAATAATTTCTTCTTCCCCTCCTATATCCCAACCTAAGGGTTGATTTCCAAATTGCAATTTTTCATATAGTTCCCAAACATAACGCGCAGGATTATCCCTATACATTCTAAGTTCTTCCACTATTACCCCTTTTTCTTTTTCTATTTCCTCTTCTGAGAGAAGTGATTCTTTTAACATGGAGGATAAAACATCAGAAGATAGTTTAATATGCCTGGCTGCTGATTTAATCCAATAAAAAGTTACCTCTTTGTCAGTGGCAGCATTGTTGACTGCGCCAATTCCATCAACTAAGGTAGCAATTATTTCAGCAGTGGGGAATTTTCTGGAACCCTTAAAAAACATATGTTCCAAAAAGTGAGAAATCCCATTTATTTTTTTTGTTTCATATCTTGATCCAGCTCCAACTCCAACTAAAGTTGTGACTGAATCAAGGTGAGGAATATTAATTGTAATGAGTGTTAAGCCATTAGGAAAAGTTTGCAGTTTATACATAGTTTTTAATATGACTTAACATCTCATCCACTGTTTGCTCAACAGTTAAATTAGAGTTATCGATAATTGTAGCTCCTTCAGGAACTCTTAATGGAGAGACTTCTCTTTCAGAATCTTTTTTATCCCTCTCCATCATAGAATTTAAAACTTGCTCATAAGTAAGATTTGAATTTATTTTAACCAGTTGATCAAAACGTCTTTGGGCCCTAACTTCTGGGGAGGCAGTTAAAAAAAACTTGTGTAAGGATTGAGGAAAGATTTCTGATCCAATATCTCTACCAGTCATTACAGTATTTTTAGAGCTACCCAACTTTCTTTGAATAACTTTTGTAACTTCTCTTACCTCTTTTATGGCTGAAACTGTAGAAACGTTATTGGTAACCGCAGGAGTATGCAAAATACTTGTTAGGTCTTCTCCATTATTTAGGATTTTTAGACCATCGCTTCCATTTTTAATATCAATATTTAAAGTCTGAAATACATTTGTTATTTGTGCAACATCATCAAAGAGAATATTGTTTTTTAATACTAAGTAAGTACCTACCCTATAGATCATTCCAGTATCAATATACTGGTAGCCTAATTTTTGAGCCAATAAAAATCCGACGCTGTTTTTGCCGGATGAGGTTGGCCCATCAATTGTGATTATATCTATTGCCACTAAATGATTATTTTACCACAATCATCAAAACTTTTTCACCCTTCCGCCTGATTGAGTATCTTCTACTTCAAAGCCTAATTTTTTAATTTCTTTTCTGAGTTTATCAGACTCTTTAAAATATCCCTTTTTTCTTGCTTGCTCTCTTTTATGAACTAATTTCATAACCTCATTAGGTATTTCTATTTTCTTACCAATATACTCATCTAACCCCAGTCCCAAAATTTTATCCATTTCTATCAAATCTCCAGATTTTTTAGAATTTGGAATGTCTGATTTAACCATTTCCCACATTACAGCTATAGCTTGAGGAGTATTTAGATCATTATTTAAAACTTCCCTAAATTTTAGGTAATATTCTCCTGGCTTTTCTGCTGACTCTACCCAATTTCTAATTTCTTCTTTCAAATTATTTAATGCATTTTGAGCAGCTGTTAAAGATTCCCAGGTAAAATTTAATTTATCCCGATAATGTGCTGTTAAAAATAAGTATCTTAGTGCCAGTGGATCAAAACCTTTTTCAATAATATCCTCAATTCTGTAAAAGTTTTTTTTTGATTTAGACATTTTTTCTCCTTCAACTATTAAGAAGTTATGATGAACCCAATACTTTACAAAAGGTTTTCCTGTGGCTGCTTGGGATTGAGCAATCTCATTAGTATGATGAACTGGAATATGATCAATTCCTCCTGTATGAATATCAAAAGAATCTCCTAAATACTCCATACTCATAGCAGAACACTCAATATGCCAACCAGGAAATCCCTCACCGTAATAAGATGGCCATCTCATGGTGTGGTCTTTAAAATGCCCGACAGTAAAAAACCACAAAGCAAAATCCTGGGGGTTTTTCTTTTGTTTATCTATAAATACATCTTGTCTTGAGGTTTCTTTATCTTCTAATTTTTGTCCTGATAACTTTGTATAATCCGGGAATTTAGAAATATCAAAATAGATGGCATGATCTGTAATATAAATAAAACCATTTTTTTCCAGTTTTTGGATTAGTTTTATCTGTTCTTTAATATGTTCTGTAGCTTTGGCTACAATATTTGGTCTTTCAATATTTACCTTTGAAACTGAGGACCAAAAATAATCCTCATAAAATTTAGCCACTTCCCAAACAGTCCTATTAGATTCTCTAGCTCCTTTTTCCATCTTATCTTCACCGGAATCTTCATCAGATACTAAATGTCCAACATCTGTAATATTCATGACATGTTTAACTTCATAACCATTACTCTCTAAAACCCTTCTTAAAATATCATCCCCAATATATTTCCTTAAATGCCCGATGTGGGTATAATCATAAACAGTTGGGCCACAAGCATACATGCCAACATGGGGTGGGTTTAAGGGAGCAAATTCTTCTATTTTACGGGATAGCGTGTTATATAGTTTAATCATAAGTTTAAAGTAAAAAATTCAAAGTAAAAAAGTTTTTTCCTTTATACTTTTACCTTTTTACTTATATTATCCTCCCACTCCTCCTTTAATCTCTACTTTACCAACATGAGCTAGTGGATCAATTTTTTTCTTTTCTTCCTTTTTAAATTCCGTTTCCTGCTCTTCTTGTTGTTCTACTTGAAGCCTTTGTTGCTCTTTCTGTTTATTTTCCTGGATTACTTGTTGTTGTTCTTGGCTTGTTTGTTGATAAAAAGCGATCTTCCTTCTGGTTTCTGATAAGTCTTTCTGATCTTGTTCTTGCTGTTGTTGAACTTGTTGAGGAGTAAGCTGAGAACCGGTTGCAGCTTGGACACCTTGTTCTATCATTTCTCCAAAAGCATCTTTGGTATCGCTCAATACTTCACTTGCTGTTTCAGTAACTTCTTCAGTTGCTTGTTGTATTCCTGAACTTCCACCATCTGCCATGTGTATAGTATAAAGTAAAAAGTAAAAAATTCAAAGTAAAAAAGTTTTTTCCTTTATACTTTTACCTTTTAACTTAATCTAGTATTCATTTCTATTTTCTAAAGCTCTGGTAAGTGTTGTCTCATCTGCATAATCCAAATCTGATCCAACTGGCAAACCTCTGGCAATCCTGGTGATCTTTACTCCCAAAGGGGAAAGCAGTCTTTGGATATACATGGCTGTGGCTTCCCCTTCCATAGTAGGATTGGTTGCTAAAATTATTTCTTTAACACTACCATCCTTTAATCTGGGCAGTAATTCTCTGATGTGTATTTCATCCGGGCCAATATTTTCCAAAGGAGAAATCACCCCATGTAAAACATGGTATAAACCCTTAAAATTTGCTTTTTCCAAAGCCAAAACATCTAATGGATTTTCAACCACCATCACAATAGATGGATCTCTTGAGGAATCACTACATATGTTACATGGACTGCTTTCACCAATATTAAAACAAATAGCACAAAGGACTGTTTTTTCCTTCATTTCCAAAGCTGCTTTTGCCAAAGCTTGAGACTCTTCTTTAGGAGAATGAAGCAAATAAAAAGTTAGTCTTTGAGCAGTTTTTGGACCAATTCCAGGTAATCTTTCAAATGCCTCAATTAGATTTTGGATAGACTTGGGAACTTGAGCCATAGTGGGTTGAATTTTAACACACTCTTGGGGATCCTTCGACTCGTTTTACTCGCTCAGGATGACTCACTTTGTTCGTCACATCCCTGGGATACCCATACCACCCATTAAGGGTTTCATTTCATCAGCAGCTACTTTTTGAGATTGTTTTAAGGCTTCATTAACAGCTTCGGTGACTTTTTGAGGATCCATATCCCCTGAAATTGACTGAACTTTTTGATCTGCTGTCATCACTACTATCACCCCTTTATGCTCAATAGTAATTTTAATGGCTGCAAGTTTCTTTTGCACTTCCATGGCCTGATCTCTCATCTTTTTAAGATCACCCAGCTGTTTTATATTGTCCATGAAACCCATGTTGGTATTATACAAGTTTAAAGTAAAAAATTCAAAGGAAAAAAAGAGTTAGCGTTTTCTAGATTTAGATACAATGCTTCCTAAGATCTTAGATAGTTCTTCTACTTCATCGATTAGTGGTTTTACCTTCTCAAGATTAGTTAATTCAGCATCTACTAAGGATCGTAGCCAATATTTAGTTTCTACTGCTGATTTTAGTCCATGATTATAAAAGTTAATAAAATCCTTCTTAGAAGCGGCTGCACTTCCTTCTACTATATTAGCGCCAATTGACATTGCTGCTCGGATTAATTGATCAACTATTACATATGACGCTACATTTCTCGGAAGTAACTTAACTAACTTTATTACATTGATACCAAACTGATAGCTTCTTTCCTTAAGATCAAATATTTTCTCCATTTTTACTTTTTACTTTTGCCTTTTTACTTGATTCAACCACATTTTTCAAAAGTGACACAATTGTTAAAGGACCTATCCCACCAATTGTGGGACAGTATAATCTGGCAATTTCTAAAACTTCATCTTCTTTAATATCTCCATAAGTTTTTTCCTCCCCATCAACTTTTTCTTTCCCCATCCCAACTCCTATCACATATGCCCCTTTTTTTAAATTATTTTTATTAACAATATGTTTTGCTCCTGTTGCTGAGATAATTATATCTCCTTTTTTAATAATAGGTGTTGGATTTTCTGTTTCTTTCACCACAGAATTTATTTCAAAACCTTTTTCTTCTAAAAGTTTAACAATCGGCCCGCCTGCTGCCTTACCTTTACCTATCACTACAATATTTTTATTCTTTAAAAAATCTTCTGTTTTTGAAAACCCCTCAATTAGAGAAAAGGCTGTTAACATTTCCCAAACTCCCAAGGCAGTGGCTCCACTATATGGAGAATTTTCCAAAAATCCATCTACATCTTTTTGTAAATTGATATGTTTTTCAAATTCTCCAAAATTCCAGCCCTCAAAAAAAGGATATTGAAGTATCATCCCATGTGTCTTTGAATCCTCATTCAATTTCTTGATTGTTTGAAGCACTTTGTCTTGTTCAAATTCTTTAAATTCATAGAGCTTAGCATCTATCCCAACTTTTTTCGCTGCTTTGATCTTATTATTTACATAGATTCTGGAAGCTGGATTATTGTTTGCTAAAATGATAGCTAACCCCGGATGAAGATTTTTATCTTTGATTTCTTTCTCTAATTTCTTTAAAATTGCTTCCGCGACTTCTTTGCCAGATACTTTCATGAAAACTTATTGTATACCTGGTACTGGGAATTTGCCAGCAAATTGTTCCACTTCTTTTCTGATTTGTTTTAAATTCTTATTCTTTTTAAGCTTTAATTTAACCTCTTTTAGGAAATCTTTTCTTTTTTCCTGCTCTTTTGGTAAATCCAATCCCCTAACCTCTTCCAAGACTCTTTTAATCCAACTGGCAATTCTAACCATATCTTTTTCCTTCATTCCTCTGGAAGTTAGTGCTGGTGTGCCCAGTCTGATACCTGAAGGGTAGAAAGGAGAAGCTGGTTCACCAGGAATAGTATTTTTATTAACAGTAATCCCTGCTTCTTCCAAAGCATATTGGGCCTGATAGCCTAACCCATATCCATATTTTGTTAAACTTAAAAGTACTAAGTGAGTTTGGGAAACTGTTCCCAGCTCTTGAGCTAAGACTTTAGCATTTTTAGCAATTTGAACAGCATATTTTTTAAATGAAGGCTTTAAAGCTTCTTCCAAAGATACTGCTATTGCTGCTGTTTGGTGATTATGCGGCCCTCCTTGAAGACCCGGGATTATTGCTCTTTCAATTTTGCCTTTGATTTCCGGATCTTTTTTCAAACCCCTTTCAGTTACTAAAATGATTGCCCCTCTGGGACCTCTTAGAGTCTTGTGTGTGGTAGTCATAATAATATCCACAAATGGTACTGGGGATTCATGCATCCCTCCTATTATTAACCCTGTGATGTGTGAACAATCTGCAACCAGTGTTGCCCCAACTAAATCTGCAATTTTTCTAAACTTTTTATAATCTAACTTAAAAGGATAAGCTGTGGTCCCTACCCAGATTAATTTTGGTTTATGTTTTTTAGCTAATTGTTCTAATTCTTCAAAATCTATTTTCCAATTGTCCCCTCTAACATTGTAATTAACTGCTTTATAAAAAATACTGGAAAAAGAAAGCTTGGCCCCATGAGTTAAATGACCACCTGATGATAATGCTAACCCCATTACTACATCTTGAGGCTCACAAACCGCCATGGTAATAGCCATATTAGCAGGAGAACCAGAATATGATTGAACCAAAGCAACTGGAACTTTAAATAATTTCTTGGCTAGATCTGCTGCATAACTTTCTATCTTATCTATGACTTCATTACCACCATAATATCTTCTGCCCGGAAAACCTTCTGAATATTTGTTAGTTAAAATTGAACCTAAGGCTTTTAGAACATCTTGGGAAACATAATTTTCTGAAGGGATCATCTCTAAACCATATTTTTGTCTATGAGCTTCTTCCTCAATTAATTTAAAAATCTTTGATGCCATAGGTGATTTATATAGTGACTAGCATCAAGAGTCAAGAGTCTAATTTACTGAATCTGAATTGAAAATTTCTGCGGCAGCTCTGATTATTTCATCATCTGCAGCAACCTCAATATTTACTAGATCTTCTTTTCTTTGAGGACGACTCCCTAAAATAGTTGAAACTTGAATACTTCTGCCTAAAATATCAGAGATAACTGATTCTATTAAGTCTCTATTTTTGGGAGCTTCTAAAATTCTTTGATGAAAAGAATACGGCACTTCCATAATAAGGGAATTTTCCGTACACTCTTTAATGTTGATTGATCTGAGTAAAGCTTCTAAAGAGAAATTAAAAGCTCTGACAGTCTCCAAAACAAAAGTCCATTTCTCTTTAAGTTTTGTTATGTCATCATTTATGGTACTGATATCTTGGACAATTGGTATTTCAGCGGATTGTTTGACTGGGGGATCAGCAACTTTTGGTATAAAAACTTGGGTAGAATCAATTGAATCACAAATCTCTACTACTGCCAGTTCCAGTGACAATGACGGAATGGAGACAAACTTCAATTTTTCTAAAGCTTTTTGCAAGATATCCAGAAATCTAACTAAATCTTTATTCTGAAAAACATTTGAAGCTTTTATTAATTCTTGATAATTATCTTCCATTAAGTTTACCTTAACTAACTGTTCCCCTAATCCATTTTTAATAAAAATTAGGCTTCTCAAATTATCCATTAAAGATAGGATAAATTCTTTAGGATCTATACCTTCACCCAAATGCTTGACAACCAAAGAAAGTGAAGTGGCAGTATCTTTTTTAGCTAAAGAGTTTATTAACTCTAAAAGATTTTCAAATTTGGTAGAATTTAGACTTTTCTGTAAACTTTCTAGAGTAATTTCTCTGCTGCTTGAACTTATTTGATCCAAAAATTTAATCCCATCTCTGAAAGAACCTTCAGATTTTTTAGCAAGAAATTTTAGAGCTTCATTATCAATATCAATTTTCTCTGCATCAGTAATTTTTTTCAAAGCAATTAATAATTCTTCAATCGAGGCTAATTTGAAATCCAATCTCTGCACTCTGGAAAGAATAGTTTGGGGCAACTTTTGAGCATCAGTTGTAGCCAAAATAAAAAGAGCATGAGATGGTGGTTCTTCCAAAGTTTTTAACAAGGCATTAAAAGCCTCTGTTGTTAGCATATGAACTTCATCAATAATGTAAACTTTTTTACTGGAAGAAGTGGGAGATAATTTTATTTTTTCCCTAATAGATCTGATATCTTCTATGCCTCTATTTGAAGCAGCGTCTATTTCTATTAAATCCAAATTTGATCCATCAGTTATGGAAAGACAGCTGTCACACTTATTACACGGGATATTCTGCTTTGCAGAACAATTAACCATTTTAGCTAAAATTCTGGCTGTTGATGTTTTACCTGTTCCCCTTGGTCCTGCAAAAAGATAGGCGTGAGATAATCTTTGCAGAATAAAGCTGTCACGAAGACTTTTTTTTATACTATCTTGACCAACTAAGTCATCCAAAGATTGAGGGCGGTATTTTAAGTAAAAAGCAATATTAGGCATGATGAGTACCTAACAGGTGGTTTACTCCATGTTCTACCAAAACTCTAATTTCCTCATCCACAGAGATTCCCTCTAAAGCAGCATCTTCTAAAGCTTGTGGGTAAGAGATAACTATGTCGCCTAACCTTAACCATTTATCAGGTGAGGCTACAAATCCAATCCTGGGAATGTGATGTAGACTAGCAGGATTGGTATCTTCCAAAGCAAAGGATAAAACATCAGTGGTTGAATCAATACCTCTATATTTTCTATTGAGCTCATGCATTTTCCGATCACCTATGACATTTACACCCAGCTCAATTTTTCCACCAATTCTGTGCCTTTGCAAAACAGCAGCAACTGTTGTTCTAATGGCAGTTTTATTAATATCATATCTTGGATCTGATGAGACTATTATGTTTATCATAAGTTAAAAGTAAAAAATTCAAAGTAAAAAAAGTTTTTTCCTTTATACTTTTGACTTTTTACTTATTTAGAAAGTTTCTCCTTTACCAAACCACTTACTGTTCCCCCCTCTGCTTGACCTTTTACTCTACCCATGACCATCCCAATCACCTTACCCATATCAGAAATAGAAGTTGCTCCTACTTCATTTATAGACTCTTGCACTATTTTAGTCAATTCCTCAGTTGAGAGTTGGACTGGAAGATAAGATTTTAAAACTACTTCTTCCATCTCTTCTTTTTGAGCTTGTTCTTCTCTACCCCCAGATCTAAAACCAGCTATAGCTTCTTTTCTTTTTTTAACCTCACGTTGTACAACAGATATTATATCTGCATCAGAAAGATTCTCTCCCTTGGCAATTTCAGCATTCTTTATTTCAGAAAGCAGAAGTCTTAAAGTTGAGACTCTAATCTCGTCCCTAGCAAGCTGAGCATTTTTTAAATCAGATTGAAGTTTAACCACCATATCTTCTAGCTCTCATGATTTTGCGTCTTTTTTCAGCTAAATACTCTTGGCGGCGCTCCGAAGGTTTTTTATAGACTGATCTGTCTCTAATTTCCTGAACTAAACCTTCAGCCACCACTCTTTTCTGAAACTTTCTAATTACTGACTCTGTTGAATCACCTGGATTTGCTCTAACTACAATACTCAATTAAAAAACACCTCCTTTTTTATATTTAATACTATACCATTTTTTTAATATTACCACCTAGTAAGTGAAAATGCAGATGAAGAACATGTTGAGCTTTACCTCCATTTACAACTACTCTGTATGCATTGTTTTTTAAATTATTATCTTCTACTAGTTTACTTGCAGCTAGGTAAATTTCTGCCAATAATTTTGAATGTTCAGCAGTAACATCAGAAATTGCTCCAATATGTATTTTTGGAACTATTAAAATATGTGTGTCCGCAGAAGGATTAATATCTGGAAAAGCAATTACCTGATCTGATTCATAAACTATATTTGAAGGAATTTCTTTTGCTATAATCTTACAGAATATACAGCCTTCCATCTAACCTCCCACAATCTTTTTTAGAAGATCCAGAGTTCTGGTTTGTCTCAATGCATGACGAAGGTGTAACCTTGGTTCTTGAGAATCAAATTGTTTCTTGACTCTGGCGTCTTGAATTTTATCCACCTCAGCTTGCAGTTCTGCATCTGAAATTGTGACATTTTCCTGTCTGGCTATATCAGCCAAACCCAATTCCATTCTGACATTTTTTTCAGCCTGAGGTTTCCATTCATTTTTAATTTGATCTAAAGTTTTACCCTGCCCCTTTAAATAATCCTCCAACAGTAATCCCATATCAGCCACTCTTCTTTGCAAAGAAACCAGCATTCTGTTTAATTCATCCTGAATTAAAATATCAGGTAACTCTACTGTGGTAATTTTCTCCACTTCCTGCAAAATTGCTTCTTCATAATCTAGCTCATTATTATATGAAACATTGGCTTCTAAATCTTTTTTAATTTTATCCTTCAAATCAGCAACAGAAATAGCTCCCATAGCCTTAGCAAAAGCATCATCCATCTGATCTGCTTGACCACCTTGAAAACTAATAGATCCTGCTTGCTTGCCCTCCGTAGCTTGCACGGAGGAGGGACTAGTCTGACTTACTGGATTCCTTGTCTTCCATCTTTTGAATAGATCATCAACTGTCTTCTGAATTTCCTCATCTGTCACAGGTTTGACTTGAGGTCTTACGGCTTTAACTGCCTTATAATTTCCTACATTGACTTGTGGTCTGTTAGTCACTGTGGCTTTGAATTGTAATTGCTGTCCCTTGGTAAAAGAGATTAAATCATATCTTGGATAATCAATTGGGATAATATCTGTGCCTTTCAAAGATTCTATTAAAAAATTAGGCATGGCAGTTTTTAGAACTTCATCCTGCAACCTTTGACCCAATTGCTGTTCCACCATGGGAAGCGGTGCTGTGCCTTTTCTAAAACCAGATAGCTCTACCTCTTGAGCCATCCTCTGTAAAGTTTGCTCCCAGGTTTGCTGCAAATCCACCCAAGGAACTGTTACAGAAACTTCAACAATCGATTTAGGCAGTTTAACAATATTTTTATTAATCATTCTAGCTTGCTAATGTACCAGAATCAGCCTTTAAAATCAATCAGAGGATGAATTAGAATTTAAACTGTACTTGCAAAGAAGCATCAAAAACCTTCGCCAGTCTTTTGAGAAAAGCTAAAGAGGGCATGGTTCTAGCATTTTCAACACGGGAAATAACAGATTGTTTGGTATTCATCCGTCTTGCAACTTCAGCCTGAGTTAAACCCTTTTCAAGCCGTGCCTTAATTAAGACTCTGGCAATTTCATATTCAAGTCTTGTTTCTTCTTGTGCTTCCTTGAAACCAGGCTGTTTAAATAATTCTTTTTCAAATTCCTCCCAGGTCATGTAATCTTGTTTTCTCATAATATCTCCCTTACAGATAGAATAATATCACAGTTCTGCTATAATCGCAAGATACGATTTATTGCCTTGTTCTGAATTCAGCTAGTCTATCTTCTGCTACTTTTATTTCTTTCGGCGGTGTTTTATCCTTTTTCTTTTTGAATCCATGAAGAAGTAAAAAGTTTTTACCGGAGATTGCGATATAAAAAATCCTAATACTATCTCCTCCTACAATCCTTAATTCCCAAAGCTCCGTACCTGTTAGTTTCTTTACATGAGGTAAACCCAGACGAATACCAAATTCTTTAAGTAATTTAATGCTATCCTCAACTTTTGACTTTGCTTTTACCTCTAAACTCAATATAAATTCACGTACCGGAACATCTCCTGTAGGAGTTTTATATAAAATCACATTCCATTGTTCTTCCATGGTCTAAATATATCACACAGAAATATTATGAATTGTTCTAATGTCTTAAAAAGTATTTAAAATCAACAACAGGACGACTTGGGTTATTTTGAAAGCGGACCATAAGGCGTACTCTTTACAGCAACTCCACTATATATACTTATTGCCGGCAATGCCGCCAAAGGACCTTGGCCTCTCTTCTTATTCGCATTCTCAAGACCACCTTGATATATTATTACTCTCGATTCGCCTATTCCAACCTTAACCTCAGTCCGCTTACCCTCAATCATTGAATCTATATTGTACATTCTTCTCCTAACATCCTGAGGAAGTGCCGCTACTCCAAAGTTCTCTGCATTTACCGCATTTACTGACACTGTGATTGTCTTCTTACTATCTGGATCAAACACTTCAACTCCAATTCCTGCACCTATTTGAATCACTTCATGTGATTTCAAAGTTGCCAAAGCCAGTAGACCTAGCCCAGCTGCTTGAAGAAACTTTCTTCTTGCTGGGTTTTCAGGACCAGCACTTACTTCCGTTCCCGAGGTTTCTAAACCAGCAGAACTATCTTGTGGTTTTGCTAACTCAGTCATATACTGATAGTAACAGATGTTAAAAAAAAAGCAAGACCCTATAGTTAAGAATCGATAATAATTACTGGTCGGGATAGTTAATCTGTTATACTATTTTCAGTTGATTAATATGGATAATGCATCTTTTGCCTGGATAATGTTTTATATTGCGGCTATTCTCTTAGGCATTTTCCTTACTCTCATGTACATTGCTACCAAAAAATCTAACAAAAAATCCCGTTAAATTGTTGAAGTTAAAATGCTGATTAATTGCTCCAAGGTTTTAAATTGAGTTTCTTTTTCTGCTCTTTTTTTAACTTCTATCTTATCTGTAGTTTTTCTGGAGATAACTATTCTGTAAGGAATTCCTATTAAATCTGCGTCCGCGAATTTAGCTCCAGCAGAAACCCCAACCCTATCATCGAATAGGGGTTCAATCCCTTCTACTTGCAATAATCTATAAATCTTCTCTGCCTCGCTCCTCACTGAAGAATCATCCAAATCCAGCCCAACTAGATGAACTGCGTAAGGCGCAACACTTTCAGGCCAGATAATGCCTTTTTCATCATGAGATACTTCCACAATAGTTGCCAAACTCCTGGCCAGCCCAATCCCATAACAACCCATGTAGTAAGGCTGAGGTTTACCATCCTTATCTATAAAATTTGCATCTTTCATTTTGGTAGAATAGTGAAGACCTAATTGGAAAATATTCCCCACTTCAATACCTTTTTTTTCAGTAAGAGACCCACTGCCATCTGGGGCCATAAACCCTTCTTTTGCCAAAGCTATATCCGCGACTTGATCTCCTGTAAAATCTCTACCCATATTAATATTTAGTAAATCCTTATGTTTTTTATTTGCTCCGCCATAAGCATTTTTGATAGTAGATAAAGAGTCATCAACTACTACAACTAGTTCTACATCTTTTTCAACTATTTCCTTTATTCCCACAGGTGAAATAAAACCTGGTTCTGAGTGAATTTTTCCTCTTATCTCTTCTTCTGTGGCATGACGCAATTGGTAAGATTTGATAACATGTTTTAATTTAATCTCATTAACATCATAATCTCCTCTGATGATGGCTAGAATAAATCTGTTTTTTTCATCCACAAATAACACATCTTTAATCTGTTGCCATAAAGGTAAATTATGAAACTTTGCCCCATCTTCCATAGTTGTTCCTCTGACAGCTTCTACTTCTTGTAAAGGTTTTTCTTGCTCATCCACATTTTTCCTGTCTGGAACAAATTTGGCTATGTCTTCATGCGCTGAGTAATTTAAATCAGAATTTATTAAAAATCTGCTTTCCCCTGCTGCTGATTCCACTACAAATTCATGGCAATATTCTCCTCCAATATAACCATTATCAGATTCCACAACTATAGTTTGCAGTCCCAGGCTTTTGAAAATATCAAGATAAGTCTTCCTCATATTTTCATACTCTTTTTTAAAATCTTCCTCAGTTGAGTGAAAAGAGTATGCGTCTTTCATCACAAATTCCCTAAGTCTTAGAAGTCCACCCCTGGCCCTTATTTCATCTCTAAATTTAACTGAGAATTGATATAAATTAAAAGGCAAATCTTTATAGCTGATTTGGAATTTCCTAACTAAATCAACCAACATCTCCTCTGCAGTTCCCCCCAACACAAATTCCATTTCATTCCTGTCTTTAATACTCATCAGTTCAAACCCAACTGATGAGGTTCTATTTGTTTCTTTCCAAAGTTCTTTGGGATGCAGTATTGGAGTGATTAATTCCTGAGCCCCAGCTTGATCCATTTTTTCTTTGATAATGTTTTGAATTTTTTGCTGGACTCTAATTCCTAAAGGCAGTAGATAATACCTGCCTGCTGTAGATTCTCTGATAAAACCTGCTCTATAAAGCAGCTTGTGAGAAATCAAACTTGCATCTTTGGGAGTATCTTTAATTGTCTTTCCAAAAAGTTTTGAATATAACATAGACTTTTTAAGGATACTCTATTTAGGTTAAGCTTGGCAAACTCGCTAATCTTTTTTAGAGGATTTGTTATTCTTTTTCCTATTACCATCTTCATTTTCCACTTTTCTATTTCTTTTATCCGTATGATTATCATCATTTTGTGAAGAGGCTCTTAGTTTATCCTTGATCTCCTTTAACTTCTCTCTAGCATCTTCTATATCTTTTTGTTTCTCGCCATCTTCTCTACGACTAGGAACTGGTGTAACAGTTGGTTGATGAGTTGGTATTGGAGTTGTTTGAGCTATAGCTGCAGGAGTTGGACTGCTATGAGCATTCGTAGTTTGTCCACCATCTGGTAAAGGAGTGGGCTTAGAAGTTGGTAGCGGAGCAGTAGTGGTGGTTGGTTGGAGAGTTGGGTGAGGAGTAGGTTGATTTGTAGGTCTTGTTGAAGGTAGAACAGCAACTTTGGGCAAAGCAGTAACTTCAGGTTGTGGTGTTGGTGAGACAGTGGTAACTTGCTGTAAACCTTGATCATATTTTTCAATAGAAGTTGAGAGTTGTTCAACCAACTTAGCTTTTTCAATTGGATCACTAACCTGAGCAATCTGACTGGCTGCTATATTTGTTTGTTCAACTAATTCATTTAAAGCATCAGTCCCCTTTTTACCTTGAGCTAACAATGTTTTAACTTCTGTAAATCTCCTGTCAGACCTGGCAGCAGAAAACCAGACTTTACTCGTTGGGTTAATAGAAGCAACTGCAAATATGATATCCTCCAAAGCTCTTTTTATTGGATAAGTTGCATCTCCGGGAACTGCGTTATTAGAAATCACAGCCAAAGCAGCTGGAGGAAAAAGCACTAAAGCCAGAATTAAACTAATTATACTGAGCAGTCGAACCACATAATCAGTATACTATTTTTGAATTAGTTTGCTAATATCAGAATAGGTTACCAAAAGCGCCATTGCCAAAAGCACTGCAAAACCTACCTGATGAACTAATCTTTCAATATCTTCTTTAACTTTTTTCCTGGTTATTGCTTCAATCACCAAAAATAATAATCTCCCGCCATCTAAAGCAGGGATGGGTAAGACATTAAAGATAGATAGTGTGAGAGAAATAACTCCTACAAACCAAAGGTAAAATGGTAGAGCTTGCTTCCCTCCACTCAAAATATCATTACTCATAACTGCCAATCCTACCGGACCTGAAACTGAGTGTGAAACAGATTTGAAATTTCCGGTGAATAAATCACTGATAGTTTTTCCAAGTCCTACAAATGTTAGTTTGGTTAAATCATAGGAATAAGTTATTCCGGAAAATATTTTCTCAGTGGGAGTTTTGTATTCGCGAATAGCAATGGGGCTAAAACCAACACCAATTAAATAATCACCATTCTCAACACTTTTGGGAGTAACTATCAGCTCTCTTTGTTCTTTTCCGTCCAAATCCGAAAGAGTTATTCTAACTGGTTGGCCTTTTTTTTCTTTGATAAAATTTCTGGCATCATCAAACTTTTTAATATCTTTACCGTCAACTTTTAAAATCCTCTCTCCCACCTTTACCCCAGAGCTTTCTGCAGGAAAGTTTTTCTCTAAATGTCCAATATAAACTCCTTGATCAAGCGTTGGGTAAATAATTTTAAAGTTTTGATAAATAACAATTGTATAAAAAATAGCCCAGGCCAAAAATAGGTTCATTAATACCCCGGCCACCACCACAATTATTCTTTGTCCAACTGGTTTGGCCCTAAAATCTCTATTACCTTTTATACTCCCCCCTTCATCTTCTCCCTGTAACCTGACAAACCCTCCCAAAGGCAGAGCATTTAATGAATATAGCGTCTCACCTATTTTTTTTCCCCAAATTTTGGGAGGTATCCCAAACCCAAACTCTTCAACTTTAATCCCAAATTTTCTGGCCATTAAAAAATGACCAAATTCATGAATTAAGACCAGGGTTAATAAGGTGAAAATGAAGATTATTATAGAAATTATCATATTTGTGTTAACTCTTCCTGTTTTGTTTTTCCCAAACTTTCAATTTCTAATATTTTTTTATCAATTGATTCTTGCAAAAATTTCTCTCTTCTTAAAAATTCATCTTCAGAAATGGTTCCATCATCAGTTTGTTTTTTCCAATCATTTCTAATTTCCTGTCTAATTTGTCTGATAGCTACCTTTCCCTCTTCCATTTTCTGATGCAAAATTTTTATAAATTCTGCTCTTCTTTCTGCAGTAAGTGCTGGAATTGGAAGTCTAATTAAAGTTCCATCATTAGAAGGGTTTAAACCCAAATTAGCCTCCATTATCCCTTTTAAAACATTTTGTAAAATTGTCTCATCCCAAACTTGAACTGTAAGTAAAGATGGTTGAGGAGCAGAAATATTTCCCACCTCCATCAGCTTCATTCTTCCTCCATAAGCTTCAACTGGAATATTTTCAATAAACGCTGGGTTGGCTCTGCCTGCTCTGATACCTGAAATTGCCACTTTAAAATGATGTAAGGCTTCATCAATTTTTTGGTTTGGGTCAGAAAGTGTTGGGTCCATTACTCTCCTAAAGCTATTCTTTCAAATTTACCTATTTGAATATTCTCTCCTAACTTTCCACTGACAGATTTTATTAATTGATCAATTGTTAAAATATTATCCCTAATATACTCCTGGGCTAGTAAATCTTCAACAGATGATGGATTCATGGAAGCAATTTGTAAGGAAAGTTCATGAGCTAAATTCTTAAAGTCATCAGTTCTGGCCACAAAATCTGTCTCACAAAGCAGTTCTACTAAAACCCCTACTTTTCCTGCATGAGAATAAACATCAATTATCCCAGCTTTAACTTCTCTATCTCCTTTTTTGGCTCCTTTTTCAAAACCTTTTTGTTTTAAAATATCTTTGGCTTTTTCTATATCCCCATTGGATTCTTTTAACGCTTCTTTACAATCAGCTATTCCTGCTCCTGTTTGTTCTCTTAACTTTTTTATTAGTTCTAAATTCATACCGGCTTTTTAATTGCTTCTACTTTTAATTCTTCCTGCTCATTACTAACTACCTTTACCTTCATAGTCATCTCATCAGCTTTTCTTTTCTCCTCTTCTTTCTTTTCTTTTTCAACTTTTTTTGTTTCTATCTCTCCTGCTTCTTTTTTACCCATATCATAAGCTTGTCCCACTGCCGTAACTAATATTTTAATAGACTTTATGGCATCATCATTTCCGGGAATCGGGTAATCTATTTCTGAAACATTACAATTTGAATCAGCAATTGCTACCACTTTAATTCCCAATCTGTTTGCCTCTTTGATAGCAATATTATCTGAAACAGCATCTATAACAAAAACTGCATCCGGCATACCAGCTAAATCCATTACCCCGCTAAAATCTTTTTGCAAACCATCCATTTTCCTATCCAATAAAAGTTGTTCTTTTTTGGTATACTTAGACAATTCTCCTTTGGCTTTTTGTTCTTTTAAGTCTTTTAGTAGTTTAATTCTTTTTTTAATTTCTTCAAAATTAGTTAAGAATCCCCCCATCCATCTTTCTGTCATATATGGAGCCTTTGATTCCTTAACTTGTTCCTCAATTATTGGTTTGGCTTGTTTTTTTGTGCCAACAAAGAGTAAAACTTTTCCAGACTTACCAAGTTCATAGACAAATTCACAAGCTTCTTTAAGATACTTTTCTGATTGGGTTAGATCTATAATATGCACACCTTCTCTAACACCAAATATGTATGGCTTCATTCTGGGGTGACCACGGCGAACTTGGTGTCCAAAATGAACACCAGCTTCAAGTAGTTCTTGTAATGTTGGTAATTTATACATATTAGTCTCTTACTCGAATGGTCCACTGGACCATTCTCCTCCTCATAGTCAGTGGTTTTCAGAGACTTAAACTATGAGTGTGTAATGGACGTATTCTAACAGGATTAAAAATAATATACAATACTCTTGGGGACGGTTCTAAGATATATTGTCCTAACTTGCTAAATCAATCATTCTTTTAGTACCCCTATAAATCCTGCTTCCCCGGCGGGTTTTATATTCTGGTCAGGAATAAGCTTTTCTCCTTCTTTATTCCTAAGGGTAGAAAACCGTATGATTCCCCCTGTTACAAAAACTCCTTCATTTGGATTTCTTAATTGAGGTCCATTTTCTCCAATTCCTGTGATCTCACTTTCCTTACTAGAACATATTCCCATTTTTATAAAATTTAAATTTCTATCTTTCTAGATCTAGAAAGTTATATTTTAATCCATTACTTTCATGACTCTCTTCAAAAACTACTTTTTTAAATTCTGAATAGTCCGGGAAAAAAGTATCAGCTTCAGGACTACCTTCTACAATTGTTAAATATAATTTGTCAGCTAAATTAATAGCTTCCTGATAAATTTGTCCTCCACCGATAACGAATATTTCGTTATCGCCCTGAGCAAGTCTTAGGGCTTCATCTAAACTATGAACTACTTTAGCCCCCTCGAAAACATAATTTGGTTCATGAGTAACAATAATATTTGTTCTGCCAGGTAAAACTTTTCCAATTGATTCAAATGTTTTCCTACCCATAATAATTGTATGACCAGTTGTTAATTCTTTAAATCTTTTTAAATCTTCTGGGATTTTATAAATTAACTCATTATCTTTCCCCAAAGCTCTATTCCCTGAAGCAATTGCAGCAATCATTGAAATTTTAACTTTTATCATAATTTCAAAACCCACCTACTACAGTCACTTCTCCCTTAATTGGAGGATAAGGATTGTAGTTTTCCACTGTAAAATCCTCTAACTTAAAATCATCAATATTCTTGATTCTAGGATTAATCTTCATGGTTGGGAAAGGTTTGGGCTTTCTTTTTAACTGTTCTTTAACCTGGTCAAAGTGATTACTATAAATATGCACATCCCCAAAAGTATGAACGAATTCTCCTGGCTTTAAACCAACAACTTGAGCAATCATCATGGTAAATAAAGCATATGATGCAATATTAAACGGCACTCCTAAAAAGGTGTCTGCGGACCTCTGGTATAATTGTAAAGACAGCCTATCTCCTTTGGTATTGAATTGAAAAAGAGTATGACAAGGTGGCAATGCCATGGATTTTCCGGGTGAGGCCATTTCATAGATAAATTCCGGATTCCAGGCAGAAACAACAATTGATTTTCTAAAAGGAGTAGTCTTTAGCTCATTAATTACCCAAGCCAGCTGATCAATTACCCTACCATCTGATGTTTTCCATTTTCGCCATTGGACTCCGTAAACATTTCCCAAATCCCCCCAACGCCGAACAAAAGGGTGGTCAGCAGGAAGTTTCTTAATCTTCTCTATAAATTCTTGTTGACTT
>CAYMUB010000061.1:0-15115 GCA_964393545.1 uncultured Gammaproteobacteria bacterium
AGCTTGGCTCCCCCGCGTGGATTCGAACCACGAACCTTGATCTTACAAGCGCCCTTCTGTTACCAAAAGACTTGGACTATCTTATCATCCCTTTCGGGAGTCAGGTATATAGTCTCTACACATTTACCCCGCCAAGCGGAGATTTAGCTCGGGATCATCCCATTTCTGGGGGTTCCCCGAATTAGCCCGATTTTCATCTTAGTGTTACCACCAAGCGCTGCCTATTTTGACAGGATCCTGCTCTACCATTGAGCTACAGGGGATTATTAATGTACGCTTGGTATTTTACCACCCATTAGGGCCGAAATCCATCCTATTATTCGTCTTTGTTTATCGCTATCGCTAAATCTCACTGAAAAAACACCGAATAGATGAATATTCTTCCTGATCTTTTTGCTATTTATTTTGTTTTCAACAACGTACGTTTTAGTAAATTGATTCAGTGGAATCTTTGTTAATTTTGACCAGAATACTCTGGCTTTTTTCTCGTCCAAATTATTATGTATCCAAATAGATCCTCTTAATCTACTCTTTGGCACCCCACAAAACTCCTGAAACCACCTAGTCATGAATTTAATCAAAATGGGATCAGAGTTTGTAAAGCCACCATTCCCTTTTTTATTACCTTCGCCAGCGTAGAGTGCTATTCCTGTTATAAACCTATCCCTTTTGCCTGTCTTACCTAGCTGCAACTTCGCATCTTTAAAAATTTGTTTTGTTTTTAATATTCTGGCATTTCTTTTATTATTAGCAGCAACTATTGACCCTTTTCTTTGCCCGTACATTTTATTCTCCAGAAGTTTCTTTTCTTGTATCTTCGTCAATTTAATATCTTTACACCATCTACTAACAGTATCTTTGGAAACATGAATTTGAAGAATAATCTGCCGATAGGATAGACCGGTTCTACGAAGCTCTTGAGCTCTAATCTTTTCATCTAACTTACCCACATAACCCATACTTACATTGTTTCATAACGAACTAAGCATTATCAACTACTTATTAATATAAAGGTGGTACGACTTTAACAGGATCCTGCTCTTCCTGGGTAAGCACTTTATTATATTTCGCCTTCGGCGATAAAATGATGCTTACCCGTTGAATTGTCATTTAGACAATTCAACCCATTGAGCTACGCGCCCGCTAACGCCAAGCGTAGCGATGGCGAGCGTGGCAGGGGATTATTTAGTTTTTAATGAACTTGATCCCGATTAAGTCAGGACTGAGCAATTTTACCACAATATTACATACACTTTGAAACATTTGTGATATTATCTTAATGGTTACTTTTTATGAATAAGAAAATATTCTTAACTTGGCTGACAGTTTTTATCTCCTCTTTAGTCCTTGATTCAATTGGTCATATTGTAATTGCAGGCAATTATGTATCCAAGTTACTGGAAGGAGCAATAAAACCTATGACTGAAGTTAACCCTATGCCTGTTATGCTTGAATACTTACTAACTTCTGTAGGCATAGTATATTTTTTGAAACAAACAAATGCATCCAGCAAACCAGTCTCTTATGCTGCCTTTCAAGGAGCATTAATTGGACTAATGATTTATGGCATTTCTGGAATTATTGATGCTACATTTTTGATCAAATGGTCTTGGACTGTAGTAATAATTAATACCCTTATTGGAACAGTAGTAATGGGTACCTCAGCTGCTTTAGGACGACTAGTCTATTCTAAATAATCTCTTAGTTTTTTAGCCCTGGTGGGATGTTTTAATTTCCTGATAGCCTTGGCTTCAATTTGTCTGATTCTCTCTCTGGTTACCCCAAATTCCTTTCCCACTTCTTCCAAAGTTCTTTGTTTACCATCCTCTAAACCAAACCTTAATTGTAAAACTCTTTTTTCTCTGGGTGATAAGGAATCTAACACTTCATCCAAATGAACCTTTAAAAGTTCTCTGATAGCTTGTTCATCTGGTTGCAAACCCTGATCTGCAATAAAATCCCCTAAGTGTGAATCCTCTTCATCCCCAACTGGTGTTTCTAAAGAGGTAGGCTCTTGAGAAACTTTGATAATCTCCCGGGCTTTAGTTTCATCAATCTCTAAAACCTTTCCTACTTCCTCAGGGGTAGGTTCTCTGCCTAACTCTTGCATTAACCTTCTTTGGGTTCTGTTAAACCTGTTAATTGTTTCCACCATATGAACCGGGATTCTGATAGTTCTGGCCTGATCAGCGATAGCTCTGGTAATGGCTTGTCTAATCCACCAGGTGGCATAAGTTGAAAACTTATAACCTCTTCTCCAGTCATATTTATCAACAGCCCTCATCAGTCCGATATTTCCCTCTTCTATCAAATCCAGCAAACTCATTCCACGCCCTACATATTTTTTGGCAATAGACACAACCAATCTCAAATTAGCGCTGATTAATCTATCTCTGGCCTTTTTTTCATTCTTCTCTGCTCTTTTGGCCAAATCTATTTCATCTACTGCTGTGAGAAGTGGAATCTTACCTATATCCCGAAGATATTGCCTGACAGGATCGGTAACTGAACCTTCCTCCATGGTTGATAAAACCTCGAGTTCCTTTTCCAGCTCAGTTGAAGTTTTAGACTCTGAATCTAAATCCTGGGCAGTTGTTTCAAAAACATCAATACCTTCACTTATTAACTTAGTATAAAATTCATCTACCTCTTCCAGTGTTTCTTCAGGCTTTGGGAAAACCAGCAGGATTTCTTCTTGGGTAACAAATCCTCTTTCTTTACCAAGTTTTAGCAGTTTTTTAATATCCAGTTGTGCTTCTTTTTTTATTTTAGCCATAGTTTTTAAAGATTTTTCAATTTCACTGACAAATCTCTGAAACGCTTATTTAAAATTTCTATTACTTCCATCTTACCAAATTCTTGAGCATTCTTAATCTCCAAAGATAGTTTTTCTAAAGTAGCTTTAATTAAGGCTTTTTTAAGCTCTGAAACTACTTCTGTCATTTCCTTTTGCCAACTCTTTGAATCTTGTAGTTTACTATCAAGCTCTGTTAAATACAATGTGTCTACTTCTTGAGTCAACTCTTTTGGTAAATCACTGACAAATTCATTAATATCAAACTCTTGACTTTTAAAAGAAATTGAATCTAAATGTAAAAACAGCAAAACATAGATTTGCCTGAAAGCTTCTTTTAAGAATAGGGTCTCTGGAAAATTTGGGACAAAAACCAAATCTTTGGGCGGGTGTAGCAGTAAAGCAATCAAATATTCTTCTAAAAGTTCCCGCCTGGACCTTACTCCCACAATATTATCCTGTGCTTTTTTCATCTGCAGTACAGATCCATAGCTTTTTTGGGGAAACTTTGAAACCTTCAAAAGAGCCTCCCGTAAAACCTTATCATCTGTTTTTAAAAATGCTGCTAATTTTTGAATGTAATGTTCTTTAACCAGTTCATCTGGAATTTTAGCCCAAACTGGAATCAACTCTTGTCCTATTTTCTTTAAATCAGTTGGATTTTTAGTATCATATCTTTTGGCAGTGGAGTTTAAATAATAATCATAAATGGGTAAAGCCCCATCTATCGCTGTTTGCCAGATTTTGGCATCTTCCAAAATTACCTCTGCTGCATCTTTTCCTCCCAAAATTTCTACTACCTTAATGTTTAAATTGGCTTTCTCCAAAAGTTCAATACTTCTTCTTGAGGCGCTATCCCCTGCCAAATCCATATCAAAACAAAGCTTTAAATTTTCAGTGTATTTTTTAAGTAATTCAATTTGCCCTTCAGTTAAAGCTGTGCCTTTACAAGCCACTACATTTTTAAACCCTGCCTGATGAGACAAAATTACATCCATCTCCCCTTCCACTAAAACTGCTTCTTTTTTATTCCTGATCTCCATTTTTGCCAGATTAATACCAAAAAGATAAGTACTTTTATCAAAAATTGGAGTTTGCGGACTATTAATATATTTTGGTTCTTGAGGATGTAAGACTCTGCCTGAGAAACCTCTTAGTTTTTCTTTTCCATCAATTAAAGGGAATGTTATTCTGCCCCGGAAACGATCATACAAAGAGGATTTTGATGGTATTGCCAACCCTGAGGTAATAATCTCTTGAGAGGTAAAACCTCTTTTTAATAAAAACTTAGTTAAAGATTCCCAAGAGTTAGGAGCATAACCTATGCCAAAGTTTTTAATTGATTCATCGCTAATTCCTCTTTTTTTTAGATAATCTAAAGCCTTTTTGCCCAAAGCATGTTTAGTTAAAATATAGTGGAAAAACTCTTGGGCTTTTAGATTTACTTCAAACAATCTTTCCCTGTAACCTGTGACCTGTCCCCTGTCTCCTTGTTTCAAAACTATACCTGCTTTTTTAGCTAGTATTTCCAAAGACTCTTTAAAATCCATTCCTTCTTTTTCCATTAAAAAAGTAAAAATATCACCACTCTTTTGGCAGCCAAAGCATTTAAAAATTTGTCGCTCAGGGGAAACTACGAAAGAAGGTGTTTTTTCATTATGAAATGGACAAGGAGCTTTAAAATTTACACCAGCTTTTTTTAAGGGTAAATATTCTTGGATTAAATCTACAATATTAATCTTTTGCTTGATAATTTCTACTTCGTCCATATTTTGCAATCATCTAATCGTCCCCTAAATATGGGTAAACCATTTGAGATTGTGTGCGGTACGACACCATGCGGTGCATACCGACGTGGATTGTACACCAAACAATAGACGAAAACAACCTCTGGTATAATTGACTAGCAAGGAGAGGTCGCATAGTGGCCTAGTGCAATCTAAGACAATATCCTATGGGTATCTTCATCTAGATAGCCATTAAATTTCTTTGTATTTTTTGGATTATTTGAACCTATTAGGCTAAAATACTTTTTTATCTCTGCAAAACTATAAATATAAATCCGTGTGTTTTCTCTAGCTAGAGAAAACTTAATTCCCAGAGAAGTTAGTACTCTAGCTAGAGACTGAATAAGCGGAATAGACTGGTTTGAAAAGCACATTCCAAAATTTCTATAAACTAGACCATTTACTTTATGCTTATGAAAATAACATCCTCCATCTGTATCCATTAGACCACGGACACAAGCTATTTGGGACTCCCGATTCTCCCAAACCCATTCAGGAAAATCAACCTGATATTTAACCTTATTTCCTTTTATAAAACCCCACCTTTCTAATTCTTCAATTAAACCTATTCCAGAGATAGTTAAATCTATGCTATTACAACATGAACATTTTATAGATGAAGGTTCTTGTCCAAAAACTTTTTTAAAAAGAGAGATAACAAAAGCTGCATAAGGACCATCCACTAAACTACTGAGGGTAATTCTGAGTTGATAATCAGTCATACCGCCATCCCCTAAAATTATCCCAGCAGCTTCTGCAAACAATATTGAAGGTTTATTAATTTTAAATTCTTTCCGCACATTACAACCTAGTAATTTATATATCTCTGGATTTTCTCTTCGTCTTGATTGAGAATTTATTCCTCCTTTACTTCGGCCCTCTTCAGTTCCAAAAGATCCATACAATTCCATCCTCTTTAACGCTCCTTTTCTTGCACCTTTGCTGACGTACCAATAATCATTAACTACTTCTATACCCTGGGGTAATTTTATTCCAATTTTACTCTGTAAAATTGATAAGGCACTCTCTGAAATATTATATTTTCCTCTCAACCAATCACGGAAAGTTCTGGGAGAAACACTACACAAAAAGGCTAACTTATCTACATTAAGCCCACTATTTTGTTTTACTTCTGTGAGAAACTGACTTTGATTACCACTTTTAAATATAATTCTGGGCATTAATCCCAGATTAAGCGAATAAAGTACGAAAGTCAAGATCGAATTAACCTGATATAATATGTCAGAATTGGAGGAGTCAGATAGTGGTTAATTCTACGCGCTTGGAAAGCGCGCGAGCGTAAGCTCACGCGGGTTCGAATCCCGCCTCCTCCGCATATGATTGGTTTAAAAAGAGGGATAGTCAGACTTACAACTTATAATTCAAAATGGGCGCAGATTTTTGAGAAAGAAAGGAAATTTCTAAAAAGAAAACTTGGCAATGGAATAATTGATATTCAGCATATTGGTAGTACTTCCATCCCAGGAATGCCTGCCAAGCCTATTATCGATATAAGTATTAGTATCAAGTCAATGAAAAATTCAAGAGATTTTATCAAATTGTTTGAAGATTTAGGCTACGAATATAGACCAGATTTTGGAGGCCCTAATATCCAATTACTCTTTGTGAAAGGATCAGAATCAAAAAGGACTCACTATATACACTTAATGAAATACCAGGGTTCAATATGGAAAAACGATCTACTTTTCCGAGATTATTTACGTAAAAATAAGCAAAAAGCTCAAGAATATGCTGTCTTGAAAAAGGACTTAGCTAAGAAATATTCAAATGACCGAGTCAACTACACCACAAGTAAAGCTGATTTTATCCAATCTGTTATAAAACTGGCTAAGAAAGAATTGTAATCTTTAAAAGATATTCTTTGTTACCTGCTCCACCTAAGATTGGGGAATCCATAGAATCGTTTATTGTGAATCGTAAATCGTTAATCGTTTTAATTACCTTATTTTTTACTTCCTCTGCTTTTTCAGGAGGCAAAACACCTTTAACTAAATCTCTCTTATCTGCTTCATAATGAGGTTTTAATAATGCAATAATAAAACCATTGGGTTTAAGGAACTTTTGAACAACAGGTAAAACCAGTTCCAGTTTTGTCCAGCCAGCATCAATAGTAATCAAATCCATCTGCTCAGGTAGGGAATTTAAATGAAGAATATTGGTTCTTTCCATTACTACTACCCTTGGATCATTCCTTAATTTCCAAGCCAGTTCCCCATATGCAGTATCTAAGGCATAAACCTTTTTGGCCCAATTTTGAAGTAAACAATCCACAAACCCACCGGTTGAGGAACCTACATCTAGACAAGTCAAATTTTCAATTTTCAATTTCCAGTTTTCAACCGCAGCTTGAAGTTTTTCCCCACCTCTTGATACAAATTTGTCACTGGCCATATATTTCCAGGGCTTGTTTTAGTAAAACCTTATCCTGAGAAAATGAGAGTTGCTTTAAAGCATCTCCAGAAGAATACCAACCAGACTCCTCTACTTCAAAATCATGATCTTTGATATCTCCTGACTTATATTTCATTAAAAAATAGGTCACCACTTTGAAAATTTTTTCTCCTCCAAAAGTATAGACATATTTTGAATAACCTACTTTATCTATAATCTCTGCTTCTATTCCGCCTTCTTCTTTTACCTCTCTTAAGGCTGCTCCTTCTGTTGTTTGTCCTGGATCTATCAAACCTTTAGGAAAACTCCAGTGTTTATTTTGAGAATGCTTTGTGATAAGCACTTCCCCTTTGTCATTAAAAACAATCCCACCTGCTGAAAATTCTCTTTTCATGTTCTTAATTCTACCTTAAGTGATAAAAATGAAAAAGAATTAAAAATTCTTGCACTCTTAACACAGTAATTTACTGTATGGCAAGCTGAGAATGTAGCACAACAAAATTCTGGGATTTCTGAGAACACAAAGCTTATTGTCTTAGAACAATTCTTATTAAAGTGATGGCGCAGTAACTGTTGTTGATGGAGGTGTGGGTTTAGGTGTTGATACAGGTGCAGTTTCAGAGGCTGTCTTAGTAACAGTTTCTATTAAAGTAGGTTCATCAGCAGGCAAAGGTGGTGTGGTTGGAGTGGGTGTTGGTTTAACTGTAGGTGCTGCAGTTGGTAAAACCGGAACTGGAGTAGGTGAAGGCGGAGACAGCGGTATCCCTGTTTCCTGGCTGATTTCCTCCTGGATTTGTTCAGGTAGCTCTTCTACTAAAGGGCTAGTTTCTCCACTTGAGGCAGCATCTTTGATCTGCTCAATAATTTCTTCCTCTTTTTGGATAACCTCTTCTTGGGTTGGTTCAATTGAGGTAATAGTTTCAACTACTGTTTGAGTTTGGTTAGTTAAACTTTCTATCGGAACAGAGACAGTTTCTATAACCTCTGCAACTTGTTTTTCCAGTAAGGCTGGGTTTTCAGAGATTGAATCTTGAATATCTTGTGTTTCCTCAATGATTTCTTCTGCCACTTTCTGCTCATCCCCAGTTTTAACTTGAATATTTTCCTCTTTTAGAATTTGGATGGCTTGAGCTTTGGTTGGTAATTTAGTTGTCCGTACTGATCTTTTTGCCTCTACAGTAAAATTATTGTTTATTTTTGTCTGTAAGTTATTAACAAGTTTTAAAGACTCAGGGCTTTTTGAATTACAATTTTGGATAGACTGGTTTAGAAACTTGGCAACTTTTAAGTCCAAAACATCGGGTTGGTCAATTGCCTTAGTATAAAAGCGGGTTTGCGCCAACTTCTCCGGATTTTGGCCATAGTTTTGGCAAATTTGAGTACCGAGGATAGCTTTTATCTGTTGCAACCTGGTCAGTTGAGTATCTCTCTGGCTACTTTTTTCAGGAGCTACAGCTGCCAGGACTTTGGGACTTTTTAACTGGACTTCTGTATAAAACAGGAGCCTTAAATCAACAGGGTAGCTGCTAAAAAGTGTGTCGACGAATTGTTTTTGAAGATCCTCACTTTCCAAATGATTTAAGTGAGCCTTAAAGTTTTGGGCAGCCTTATCTTTAAATGCTGAAGTGAGTACTAACATTTCTTTCGAGGTAAAACTCTTGGAAAGCTGGTTATATGCCTGAAATTGCCGGAGAGGATTACCATGAATAAACTCAATATATCTTTCAATAAGTTTTAACCGTTCTGGTTTTGAAAGTTTAGAGAGTTTTAAATCTAGCTCTTTTTGCAGCAGAGTTTGGGCCTGTCTTAGGGCTTTTTGGTCAGAAGCTTGAGCATTATTTTCCAGATCTCTAAGTAGAGCAATTGTGGCAAGCTTACTATAATTACTTCCTACTTGAGGAGCAATCAGTTCTGAAAGTTCCATACTAAAAACTAATGGATCAGAATTGGCTGAAACGATAATATGGGCTATACTTGATAAATGTTTAGTTCTTACCTGCTCAATAGTGAGAAAATCAGACTCACTTAAGGTGTCTGCCTGTTTTTGCAAAAGAATTTGGTGTTTTAGGTAGTAGCCACTATATGCAAAAGCTTCCTGTTCTAAGAGATAAGCCTGAATAGGTTGATCTTTTCCTAATTTATCCAGTACCTGGGAAACTTTGTCAAAATCACTCCCAACTTGATCTAAATTTTTAGCAGAAAGGTCTATTAACCGCTGATGTTTTTTGAAATCTTTTTCCGTGTTTGCTTTTTCAATTAACAGTAAGCTTTCTAAGGTTTTCTCATTACCATCTTTAAGCAGTTGTGAGGCTTTACTGGATGAGTTAGGGGTAAAAAATAGCCTGACTGATCTACCAATATTTTTAAAAAAGTAAAAAGGACTATTAGGCAATAAACCAATATTCTTTACAGTCTTGTAATCGCCTGGATCAAGTTGTGGTTTAATAGCCACAAGATTGGGATTATTGCCATTTTTTAAGATGTCTACAGATAAATTATGTATGGCAGTTTTGGCTTGAGGTGAAAGATTTAAGGGCTTGTTTTGGGCAAAAACAGGACTAGTAATACTTAGTGAAAAAAGTAACAGAGTGAAAATGGACAGTAATTTTAACTTCATATATACATGGTAACAGATCTGTTATTATTTAAGTATGGAAGAAGCTCGAACCAAAAGTTCATTTGAAGGTAAAGCGGAAAAAATTGCTGATGAGCTAAAAGTGACCTTACCTGCATCGGGTTCACCCCTTCCTCTTAGGCTAATTGCCCTTTTCACTCTGATTGGAGGACTTAGCATTATTGGTAGTTTATTTGCAGATATTGTTAAGCCCCCGAGTAATACTCCTCATTTTTATTTCCTGAGGATCATTGTGGGACTGCTTGCCATTTTTATATCTTATGAAATTATTGAAAAAAGCAAACTGGCAATTTGGTTATATGGAATAATTGTTGTAGTAGGTTTGTTTATTAACCCAATTGTGTCTATCTTGCCAAGTCTGGTGCTAATGTATCTTATATTTCAAAGACATCAATTCAAATCATCCATCATAGATCAGTTCTTATTAAATTTACTGACAAAATTTAAAAGATAAATATACTTTGAAAAACTTACCAAAAGCCATATGACATACTGCTAAAACCTCAATACCGTTCTGATCTGCGGTGGGAGCAGGATTCGAACCTGCGTGAGACTTACATCTCGATTGGTTTTCGAAACCATCCGAATAGGCCTCTCTCGCATCCCACCCTTATTTTGTAATTTATTACGCTGCGCGCTCGGCGGGATTTGAACCCACAATCTCATCGTCCGCAACGATGGGCATTATCCATTGTGCTACGAGCGCTGACATGGGTATTTTAACATTATTAGATTGCCACGTCGCTTATGGCGACTCGCAATGACAGGGAGAACTTACTTGTGGACATTTTCCAAGGGGAAGTTTTTCTGCAATGAATCTGACCATTTCTCCATCCAAGATCTATATGGCACTTCATGAAATGGCAAAAACCTGCTAACTATTTTTTTAACTTTTTCCCCATCTACTCCTTCTAAAACTAACATTAATTGGGCTGGAAACCTAAGACTGGTTTGAATATGCATCACTTGATGTCCTTCTTTTTCTTTAAACCAGAATGAATCTAAAAAATGCCAAAAATAAAAATCCTCACCAACAGTAATACCCTGGGTAGAGATTCTATAACCAACCCGGTGAGGAGGAACAAAAGCCAGCACATAAGTCACAAAGGCAAAAGAAAGAATTGTGGCAATCAGCAGGAATTCTCTGGCCAAAAGCAGGATTAACACCAGCAAAATAACAATGATAGCCAAAGTAGTGTAGTAGGATCTTTGCTTTTTCCTAAAAGGTCTAGATGGAGCTTCCCATGAAAGTAAGGTTTTAATTTCCTCTGCCTCCATCATTTTTGGGGTAAAGAATTCAGGAGCAGGGGGTTTTTGCTTAGGTTTTTTGGGCATTTGCTTTAGTTTAACCCTAAAGACTTAAACTGTAAAGTGCGGAGGGGGTGAGATTCGAACTCACGGATCCATTGCTGGATCAGTGGTTTTCAAGACCACCGCTCTAGGCCACTAAGCGACCCCTCCTTGTGTGCTTAATTCTACCAGAATTAATCTACAGATAAACATTTTCATAATGGGTGAGACTGATCAACTCATCTGTTGAGGAGAGAATAACTGCCATCACATCAATCCTGCAAGGCAGATTTTTCCCTTTCAGATAGATTAAGGCCATATTCTGCACCCGTTTCAATTTATAAGAGTTGATCATTTCCTCAGGCAAACCAAAATCTGTCCCCTTTTTAGCTTTTACTTCTACAAATACATAAGTATCCTGATCTTTGGCAATAATATCAATTTCACCATAGCGGTTGGAGAAATTTCTTTCCAGTATCTGATAACCTTTCTTTTGCAAGGCAGCAGCAGACAGGTTTTCAGCTAGAAAACCTGTCTGACGGTTGTTAGACTTCATACACTTTGCTTATACTGTAAGGCCTCAGCCATATGAATTGGCATAATATTATCTGATGAAGCAAGATCAGCAATAGTTCTGGCTACTTTAATCAGACGGAAATAACTCCGGGCGGAAAAATCAAACTTATCAGCAGCTAATTTAAGCAGATTCTCTGATTCTTTAGTAAGCTGACAGTATTTTTTGACATCGCTATTGCGCATTTGGGAGTTGGTATAAAGACTGCGGGTTTCTTTGGAAAACCGCTGTTTTTGAATTTGGCGGGCATTCATCACCTGTTCTTTAGCCTGTTTTGAAGATATTCTATTCTCTGGATTTTGGGAGGTGATAGACAGCTTATTTGAATCAACAACTGAAACAGACACAAACAGGTCAACCCTATCCAAAATAGGACCGGATAAGCGTTGTTTATACTTGGTAATCTGCCGCTCTGTGCATTTACATTCTTTTTTAGGATGACCCAAATAACCACAAGGACAAGGATTAATGGCTGCCACCAAAGTAAATGAGGCAGGATACTTAACATGTCCGGCAACTCTGACAATTTCCACTATTCCATCTTCCATAGGCTGCCTTAAACTTTCAATAATTGATCTGGGGAACTCTGGCATCTCATCTAAAAACAACACTCCTAAATGAGCCATACTGACTTCACCTGGCAAAGGATTGCTGCCTCCTCCAACCATACCCGCACTTGAAATTCCATGATGAGGTGCCCGGAATGGCCGTTTCAAAATAAGGGATTGTCCTTCTGTTAAAAGGCCGGAAACCGAATAAATCCGGGTTACTTCTAACGCCTCATTTTGAGTTAAAGGTGGTAAAATTCCTGCTAAAGCGCGCGACAGCATTGTTTTACCTGTACCCGGAGGACCTGACATCAACAGATTATGACCGCCTGAGGCAGCAATAATTAAAGCTCTTTTGGCCTGTTCCTGACCAGCAATCTCACTCAAATCAAATTCAAAGATATCTAGATCTAAAGTTTTACTTACAACTTCAATTTTTAAAGGATCAATCTTTTCTATATTTAGTAAATGTTTAACCAACTGAGATAGAGTATTAAGCGATATTACTTTAATTCCTTCTACTACACTGGCTTCTAAAGCAGAAGGCTGAGGCACAAAAATGGTGCTGCCACCTATGTGTTTTGCAAACAACCCCAGCAGTAAAATTCCCCTGGTTTTCCTAAGTGTGCCATCCAAAGAAAGTTCACCATAAAAAAAGGATTTTGTTAAATCAAAACCCGGGGGTAAACTTAATTGTTCTGAAGCAAGTAAAACCCCTAAAGCAATTGGTAAATCATAAGCTGCTCCATCTTTGGGAATATCAGCCGGGGCCAGATTAACGGTAATTTTTTTGGAGGGGAAATTAAGCTTGGAATTGATGATCGCTGTCCTGACTCTTTCCCTGGCCTCTTCCACAGCTTTGCTGGCCAGCCCCACAATGGTAAATCCAGGAAAACCTGCAGATGCAATATCAACTTCCACATCAACAGGAATAGTTTCCAAACCAATATTAGCAATGGAGCGGATTTTAACTAGCATCGTTTATATAGTATTTACCGCCTTTTTCCAAAATTTGCCCTGATAAAGTCAGCAGACTAATTTGAGCTCCCACCTCAGACACAGGCGACTTAAGTTTTCTTGCTATTTCATCAACAGTCAAGGCTTCATTATCCAAAACTTGCAAAAGAGGATCATTGCTTTGCATTACTGCAGAATCTTCCCCTAACCACATTTTAGCCTTACCATCAGCTATTAACTTATTTGATCCATGAGAAGTACGGCTGGTAATTGGACCAGGTACTGCCCAAAGTGTTCTTTTAAGTTTGAGAGCGAGTCTGGCGGTAATTAAGGAACCGCTACTTTCTGCTGCTTCAACTACTATCACTTCTTTTGAAAGGGCGGCTACTATCCTGTTTCTGGAAGGAAAAGTCCAGTGAGATGCTTTTTGAGTTTCCCATTCAGACAGCAATAACCCGCCTGAATCAACAATCTTTTTGGCTAATGTTAGATCCACTCCTGTCAATTTTTGGTCAATCCCCCAACCCAAAACAGCTATAGTCTTACCCCCACCTTCAAGACAAACCTGATGAGCCCACTGATCAATTCCATACATGAATCCAGACACAATAGTGATGTTTTGTGAAATTAGCCTGGGAATAATCTTTTCAACCACCCGGCGCCCATAATCTGTCATTTTCCGGGATCCCACAACTGCTACACAATTTTCAAAGAGATTAAGATTCCAGTTGCCTATAAAATAAAGTGTCTTGGGAGGGGTGGATAAATCAGCCAGTTTTTGTAATTCAGCTACTTTGGCAGGGTTTGCAACTTTGTGATAATCCATATAAAGATAATACTCCTCTGCTTACCTGCTGTCTTCTGGCGGAGAGGGAGGGATTTGAACCCTCGGTCCGATTTCTCGGACAGCGCATTAGCACTGCGCCGCACTAGACCACTATGCGACCTCTCCGTAGGCCCATTATACTACCTGGCCAAAGTTAAAGCCCATACTTTTTTAGCACCTGCTCTTTTTAGTACATTACCACATTCCCTTAAAGTTGAACCTGTTGTCCAAACATCGTCGATAAGTAAAACATAGGGTACAGGGTTTAGAGTATAGGGTTTAGTTACTGCGAAAGCACCCCGGATGTTTTGCAGACGTCCAAAACCTTTTAGTTTAGCTTGAGATTTGGTGTTCCTGATTCTCTTTAATCCGTCACAATAGTCTAATCCCAGTTTTTTGGATAATAATTGTCCAACTAAAGATGACTGATTAAAACCTCTGTTATTTTCTCTCCACCAATATAAAGGCACCGGAATAATTACCCATTCTTTTTTTCTGTCTTGTTTAATCTGTTCTAAGATAAAAGGCTGATATCTAGTCCAGTATTCCACTGTAATATCTACCAAAGTTTCTGCTAAACCCTTTACCCTGCCATATTTTAGCTGTTTTATTGCTTCTTTTAAGGGATTTTTATAGATTCCCAAACTCCACAGCCCATCTAAACCAAAGCTTGTTTCACAATGCGGATGAGTTAGGCCACCAATTGATTTGTTATCACAATGGGGACAGAATAAATCTGTTTGTAGGATATTAGTCACGCACCCCTCACAAAAATAGCTGCCTTCTGTCTTGCAACCCACACACTTTTTGGGAAATAGAACATCCAGAAGAAAATTCATAGTTGATAGTCCGTAGTTTATAGTAAAACAACTAATCACTAATAACTACCCACTAATTACTCAACTTCTGGAATTATTTTTATATGTGTTCTATACTCTGGTATATGATCACTACTACAAGTGAAATTCCTACACCAACTCAGCCTCGTGAGTTTCATCTTGGTCCAAATAAAGAAATACTGGGAGAACAGGTAGGAAGAGTTATAAAATTAAGTAATTCAGGAATTGGTGCAGCCTTTTATGTTGATGTTACTGACCGGCTTGTACATCCTGAGATGACAGAGACAAATGAAGAACCATTTCCTATTGTCAAGTACCCATTTCATTAAGACATTATTCTTTAACTAATTGAGCATAAACGGCAGGAGGCATTTTTAATGCAGTGTGGATTCTTTTAAAGTTGTAGTAGTGAATCTGGCTGTAGATTTCCTCAATTAATTGCCCAATTGTTTC
>CAYMUB010000062.1:0-13645 GCA_964393545.1 uncultured Gammaproteobacteria bacterium
TATCTGCCTTTAAAGTGAGCTGTAGTTTCGGTTGATTCATAGTATTTAATACCTGAATGGCAGTTAGATAATGCCTAGTAGCCCTGTCTATCTCTTTGCTTATAACGGCTAAAAATTGAGTAGTTATTGAATTAATATCGAGTGAGAGTACATTATTAAATCTTCTCTGTGCCTCTAGTAACCTCATATAACTTATTACTGCAAGCTCTACTGTTACTTTTTGACTTTCAGTTTGGCAGTTAAATTCCTTCTCCATGTTTCTCATAAGTCCTATTGCAAAGGTGCGATATTGCTCGGAAATAACTGTTGTCATCAGCGCTCCGTTATGAAATTCGTTAAGTGTTGAAGCCTTA
This sequence comes from uncultured Gammaproteobacteria bacterium, assembly GCA_964393545.1. GTDB lineage: Bacteria > Patescibacteriota > Microgenomatia > Daviesbacterales > UBA10151 > CAYMUB01. The sequence goes on from CAYMUB010000062.1 coordinate 354, forward strand.
AACAAGTTTGAAAAAATCCCAAAAGATAATTCTACCCCTATTTTTTTACGTTCCATTTCTTCTTTGGCGGCCTTAAGTACAATATCAGGATCATCTAACGATTTAAGTATCCTGCGCTGTTTTAAATCTAAATTACTCTCAGGTTTAATAGGAGAACTACTCTTATTATCAGTTGGCATTATTGTGAACTCCATATTTAGTAGTATAGTCCGGAATAGTAGCTAGAGGCTTAAATGAGACTAGTTGGGTACGAAGTAAGTCTGACCACCCACCCCCAACGCATTTTGTTCAGGTAGAGTATTGCAAATAGATTGACTTACCCTATACAACCATATATAATCCTATATATGACTAATATAAGCCGCTTTGATAAAAGATTAAGCCAGATCCCCAATGAGATTTGGTTAAAAATAGCGCAAATTGAAGAGCTTAAAGGACGATGGATTCAAGGTACAAACTTAAGCCCTCAGTTTCTAAACAGATTAAAAAGATCGGTTTTAATAACCTCTACTGGAGCCTCTACCCGTATCGAGGGGTCTAATCTCTCAGACGAAGATGTCGATAAGCTAATGCGTGGTCTAACCATCGAAAAGTTTGTAAACAGTGATGAGCAAGAGGTTAAGGGCTACTTTGAACTTCTAAAAAATGTTTTTGATTCTTGGGAAGGTTTAAATATGAATGAAAGCACTATTAAGCATTTACACCAGGAGTTACTTAAATATGTAGAAAAAGATACCCTACATAGGGGTAAATATAAGAGCAAAGAGAATCAAGTTAGAATGGCTGATCCGCAAGGACGCGATATGGGGATCCTTTTTGATACTACAAAAGCATATCTCACCCCAAAAGAAATGAATGAGTTGGTAGATTGGACCAAAAAAGCTTTGAGTGAGAAAAAGCACCATCCACTTCTTGTCATTGGCAACTTTATAGTTGAATTTTTAAATATCCATCCTTTTGAAGATGGTAATGGTAGACTATCCCGAATTCTAACTAATCTGCTGTTGCTCAAACAAGGTTATGTATACGTGCCTTATGTCTCTCATGAGAAATTAGTGGAAGACAATAAACCAAATTATTATATGGCTTTAAGAACTAGCCAGAAAACCTTTAGGACTGAAGATGAGGATCTTACCGCTTGGCTTGATTTCTTTCTAAATATATTACTTAGACAATCTCAAATGGCTATAAATCTAATAACACAGGAAAATATCGAGGGCTTGTTATCACCAAAGCAACTGGCAGTCTGGCAGTATTTACAAGAGGTAGATGAGGCAACACCTCAAGATATTACTAAAAACGTCCATATTGCCCGTATAACAGTCAACCAAGTAATAAATAAACTTCTTAATCTGAAGAAAGTTGAGCGACTTGGAGAAGGATCAAGCATCCGTTACAAAAAGACATCTTAAAGATGAAGGAACAATAGCGGTAACAGCATATAAGCATCCATTAATTTGATGGTATTAACGCTGAGGACCCCCAATTATTCTTCTTTTTCGCCTAAATCTTGAGAAAATCTCAATAGATAACCATCAGGATCTTGTATAAGAATTTGTCTAGAACCACTAATAATATTTCCCTTTTTATACCAACTATCTTGCAACTCTCTTCTTAAAGGATAGCTATGCGATTTTAAGGACTCAACTAGTCTTTCAATATTGTCTGTATTTATCTGAAAATTTATCCCCCTGCCAAATGGGTATTCAAAGCTTCCAGTAATAAATGCCTTGTCTTCATTTGGATCAAGTTCCTGAATCATAAAATGGCTGTCCTGATAAGATAAAAAGGCAAATAGCGGATCGCTGCGTTGATACTCTACTATAAAACCTAAAATCCTTGTATAGAAATCAAGGCTTTTTTGAAAATTAGAAACATATAATTCTGGTTTCAGTGAATTAGATTTCATCTTTTGAGTATATCAGAAACTAAAATTAGGAATTTTGTAAACAGGTTTAAATTCCTTTATCTGGGTACGAAGTAAATCTGACCACCCACCTCAACGCATTTTGTTCAGCACCAACACTATGAATAGCTTGATACTCCAGGCTAAACTGCTGGTAATATAGGGAATAATTAAACGAAATAAATTAGCCTCATATTTTTCAGACGTTAACGGGAGTTGAACCAGAAAATAGCACGCACAGAATACCTCTTTTAGTAGTTGACAATTTGCGAAACTATAGTAAAATATATAGTAGATATATAATTAAGCATATATCAAGAAGGAACATATGCAAACAACACAAGACAGAGTACAAAAATTAGTAACATTTTCCGCAAAACTATATAACAGTGCTGTAGCCAGAGCCGATAGCTTGGGTATTCCCTTTGCTGAGTATGTTAGACACACGCTCATTAAAGATGTTGAGGAAAGCAATAAAAACTTGCCAATGGTTGATGCCGAAACAGAGAAAAGAATTGGTCTAAGCCTCAAAGATATCAAGGAAGGAAGATATACTGTATTAAAGAGTGATGAAGATATTGGAAAACACTTCAATAACCTCGATAAATAGTCTTGTATGTTTGATTTGCTCACAACCAAGGATTTTGATAAAACATATGTAATCATCACCAAGGGAGATCAAAAATTACAAAAACGCATACAAAAAGTGTTAAAGCTTTTAGAGCAAAATCCGTCTTATCCATCTCTCAAAACACATAAGGTTACAACAAAAAACTACGGAGATAAATGGAGTAGTTGGGTAACAGGAGATATTCGTATTATTTGGGATTATGACAGGGAAAATAGATTAATCATTCTTCTTTTGGATATTGGTGGCCATAGTGGAACTCACAAGGTATATAAATAGATATGAATCTTCAGTAATCGGAAATTTCAGGATTACTTTGCTTACAGCCATAAGCACTTTCTGGTTCGATGGTATTAACTTCGAGAATCCCAGATGGGATTTTTTGGGTTAGTACAGGTAAATTAAGGTAGTTGTATAATTGGACAATGGAGTTAGTGTTACCTTCTGTTAAATATAAACAAGATTACCTGGTGGCACTTGAGGAATCAGAAGATGAAGTTGGGATTACTATTCTCAGAAAACCTAAAAAGGATGAATCTTTTGAAGAATTTGTAGAAAATATCAAAAGTGAATCAAAAGGGCTACATCTACCTTGGGGTTGGGTACCTGCTACAGAATTATGGCTTGTTAATCATGGAGAATTTATTGGTTATGTTAATATCCGCCACTCTTTAACTGAGCACTTACTAAGAATTGGTGGACATATCGGATATTGGGTTCGTCCTTCAAAGAGAGGGATGGGTTACGGCAAAAAGATTTTAAAGCTATCATTATCAGAAGCGGAGAAATTAGGTATAACAAGGTTACTTATTACTTGTGACGATACTAATATTGGTTCTAGAAAGATTATTGAAGAAAATGGTGGCATTCTGGAAAATATTGTGGAAAATGGTGAGAATCACCCTCCAAAAAGACGCTATTGGATAACAACAGGGTAATCAGGAATCATAAAACGAGGTTTAAATTCCTTCATTTGGGTACAAAGTAAGCATAGCTTGCGAGCTAATCGCTCTAAAGTCTGTCCACCCACCCCAGAGAAGATTTAGATTGTTAGGACAGGCTAAATTAAATGCTATCTGATTAGATTATAGATTCGTAACCCCAAATAGTCTTCCTACGCTGTAAGTCACTACCATAGCTAATACTCCACCTATTACTATCCTAAATGTAGCTCGAACTACATTTGCACCAGTCATCCTTGCACTTAAGAAGCCAGTTATAATCAAAGCAATTAGTACAGCAATAAAGGCTACAGGAACACGCATGGATTCTGAAGGAATAAGTATGGCAATTAGTGGAATAATTGCTCCTACTAGAAATGAAGCAGCTGAAGCAAAAGCTGCATGTCCAGGATTAGTTAAGTTATTTGGATCAATACCTAGCTCTGCGTCAATATGAGCTGCAAATGCATCATGAGCGGTTAACTCTTTTGCCACTACGACTGCTGTTTTCCTGGTTAATCCTTTTTTTTCATAAATAGATGCTAATTCTTCTAATTCTTGTTGTGGACGCTCTTTTAGTTCTCTTTTTTCTTTTTCTAAAAATACTTTTTCTGTATCTCTAGAGCTACTAACTGAAACATACTCACCAACTGCCATAGATATAGCTCCAGCAATAATTCCAGCCACACCTGCCGTTAAAATTACGGTCGAGGAAGTAGTCACACCTGCTACCCCAACGACCAAACCCGCGATAGAAACAATACCATCATTAGCCCCTAAAACAGATGCTCTAAGCCAATTTAACCTTGATACATGACTATATACATGAGGTTCAGGAAAAACTTTTTCACTTTTCTTCATAATTATTTACAGTGTATCACTTTTTTAGACTCTAAAATTTGAGATCTCATAACCAGGCTTCAATTCCCGTAGTTGGGTACAAACTGCGTCGAGCCACCCACCCCAAGCATTTTTAGCCTCAATATATGCCACTTTCTACTTTTGTGTAGCTCGCATACCTCTAAACTGTAAAACATCTAACCTTGTGATAGCAGAAACTGGAATACCACTGTGAACTACAAAGTTCTTTCTAAATTCATCTGTTATCCTAAGCGATTCTGGATCAGCAAAAATATTTCTCTTACTAGCTAACTTTGCAACATCAATGGTTAATAATAACAATCTAGTCCTAGGATGTCCCAAACCATGCCTTTCTGGTGAATTCTCGCTGCCCTTCCCATGAACAAGTGCAGTGTTAAAATCTACTGAGAAATATGTGACACCATCTTCTCTGCCGTAGATTCCTTTTTGCCTCATCCCTTCAATCTTATTAATTGGTCTATGAATTAAATCCCTTAGAGGTGTTGTAAAAAATAACCCACCTGCATGATAAGCGGTTTTCCCAATTACTGTACTATCTACAGGTTTTAAGCCCTTGCTTCCTTTTAGCTGGTTAAGATACTCATATATTTCAAGATTACTTGACCTTTCCTTAAGTCCTTCAATAACTTCTGGATCGCTCATTTCTTCGTTCATATTTCTATTAGTCATAGAAAATTGTGAGGGATTCCGTATATCAAGGGTCGGTACAAAATATTCTTCACCTTGGTTAAAACCAGTTAAATCAACACCTCTTTCATAGAAGAAAACAATTTCTATACCACCAAATATAACTGGAGTAATAACAAATTCCTCGCCTACTTTGAAAGGAAAAATGTCAGTTGTAAGATCCGCACTAAAATCTTGTTCGCCCATTCCTTAAACAATTATACAGCTTTTATTATGATAAATTTAACTGGCTAAGTCTGCCCACCCACCCAGATAATTTAAAGATCTGGGAATTTTTTAGCCTCATCATCACGCCATTTGGCATTAATAACCCGTTCACCTACTAAAATATCTTGTTTAGTTTGAGTAGTAAATGGAAGTTTTAAAGTTTCACTGAAAGTAAACCAGGAAAGGTTGGCTTTTTTAAATCTATCAAAAGTTTTAGTTTTCCGTATTTCAGCATAAAACACATAATTTAATTTATTTCTGGTGTTATGAAAATAGTCATATATAGGGTAAATATCTTTTGCCTTTAGTTTTATGTGTAGAAGTTTACTTACTAATTTCTGAAAGGTAACTTGAGCATCTTCTCCTGTTACACCATCCCCTCCCAGGGTAGACCACAAAGACACTGTATCTTTTTTCTGCTTAGAGTCAAGTAAGAGAATTTGGTGAGTTTTTAAACTATAGAGGAATCCGCTGGCATAGAAAGAAGTTTGCACTAATGTATTATAACAGGTATTAACTGATAAATGTTAATTAATCACTATGTTTTTATTAAAAGATGACTGCTGGCAAGTAAAAAAAACAAAAGAAAAAGGATATGGCATTTTTGCCAAAAAAAAGATAAATGCAGGTACCATAATTGGTGATTACCTTGGAAAAGTAATAAAAATTGCTGAGTACAATTTAGACAACGATAAGGAAAGGCTTTTCTTAATGTACTTTACAGATCAAGCTGCTATTTATCCTGATTTATCAAAACCCGGGATTCATCTTCTGAACCACTCTTGTACACCAAACTGCTGGATTTATACATACCGTGGTCACACCTTGTTTTTTGCACAAAAAAAAATTGAACAAGGCGAAGAACTCACAATCTCCTACTTACTTAGCCCAAAAAGCGGGAACTGTAAACCCTGCACACACACCTGCAAGTGTAATAGTAAGTTTTGCACAGGCACTATGCATCTATCAGAAGAAAAATACGGAAGATGGCAAAAATTTCAAGTCAAAGAGAAGAAGAATACTAAAACAACAAAATTTATCTTTGGTAAAAATCTGCCAAAACTCAACTCTTATCCAAAAATAATCCCCAACAACCCAATCTATGCAATAATTTCCTCTGCAGATATTATCATTCCTGATTATTCTCCGCTGCTACAAACGGCATAGATTTATTTTTTTCTTTTGAAACAATATCTTGTATTATTTCACTGTATTTTTTTGGATTTGCTATATTTAATAAATAAACCTGCTCTTTTAAAGCAGGATCGTACAGTTCAATTGTCCCGTAATTAAAAAGTAATCCCAGAAAAGACTGTTCAACCTTAGCTCCCTCAACAAAATTACAGGCATATTTTTGCTCTTTCCTGTGCATAATTCCACTATATTTAACAATGCCTTCTTTAGAAACCTCAGTATATTCAGAGTTCCACTTTAAGGCAATTGAAATTACCAGTCCAATATTTATTAAAGACCCTGCTGCTAAGGCGATAAAATACAGGTTTGGAATGTAAGTAGTATTTAAAAATGGGGTAAGGTAGGAAAATAAAATACTAAGAAGGAAAAGGGACAATCCAAAAATACCTTTCGTTTAAACAAAGATTTACAAAATATGCTATTACCTTTGGGTCAAGTGTCCTACTTGGTATTGTTATATTTTTTTTAATTGATTTATCCAACACCTATCAAGATAAGATACCCTTTTATCTGGTTATTTTCTTAAGTATAGTAGCAAGTGCTTTTTTGGGGTTGATTAAAGAAACTAAAGAAGTAAAAAAATTAAGGGAACAACAAAAAGCATATGCCCAAACCTTTATTCAGATACATGATGAGCATACCGTAGCTTTGAAAAATATTAAAGCCAGGGATCAATTCCTGTCAATAATTTCACATGAGCTAAAAACCCCCTTGACTGTTATGCTGTTAAATCTGCATAGTTTGCTAAAAAGTGTGCAAAGTGATTCACTGGCCAGTTTTTCCATTCACGAATTAGTAAAAATTTTGAAGAATTCAGAGCAGCAAATAAAATGGTTAAAATCAATGCTTAACGATTTACTTGATGTTTCTTTGATTACCACCGGCAGAATGGATTTGCAACTGGAAAATACTGATCTGGTAAAAATTACCAGGCAAGTAACTCAAAGTTTTTCTGAAATGTTAAAAAAAGAGAAAAACAAAGTAAATATTCAGGCTAAATCAACTGTTGTGGGAAAATGGGATAAAGTAAGAATAGAACAGGCAATTACTAATCTGGTCTCCAATGCCATAAAATACGGGGGTAGTAAACCAATTGATATTCAAATTTCAAGGAATGGAAAAATAGCGAAATTTATTATCAAGGATCAGGGCATAGGTATTCCTCATAACGAACAAAGGGTAATCTTTGATCTTTTTAAAAGAGCCTCAGGTCCGGGTGAATATAAAAAGGGGTTGGGGGTGGGTCTTTTTATTACATCACAAATAGTTAATAAACATGGTGGGAAGATTAAAGTTTCCAGTATTCTTGCTCAAGGCACAAGTTTTACTGTTGAACTACCTCTTAAGAAATAAATATATTTTACACAGGATAGTTTAAGAAGTTATTTTACGGTTTGCCAAGGACTCATGAGTTAAAAATAGTTACTATCTGGATCAGCAAAGCTGCGTCTGAACACCCGCCAAAATACTTGCTAAAATGCCTGATTTTGAGTCCGAAACAATGCAGAGAGAATTAGGTATACGACCTCAACATTTTGTGGATGTAATAAGAAATGCTTATAGGATTAGGGGTATTTCCTTCGAGCCGTAAATATAGAGTACCCTATTATAGCTTTAACTTAGGTTATAATACATTAATGGCTGAAGGATTAGGTCATATTTTCGATAAGCTCAGAAGTCGATTTAAGTTAAGAAGCAAACCGCCTGCCGTAGAAGCACCAGAAGCTAATCCTGATTGGGCGGATGATTATAAATTACTCGATGCCTTAAATGTAGAAGGCTATCTACATACTGATTTAACACAACAACAGTTTGTAGATATAAAACGTCTAATACATAGTCCTAGTTCAACAGTTTATGACATTGGCGGAGGTAATAATCCATGCCGCGCATTTGCCCTACAAGATCCTGATAGAGCTGTATCTATAGATCTTGCTTATAACTACTATGACGGAAATTCTGAACCCACTGACGACAGAGTATTTGGGGGGGGAGGATATGAAGGTTGATTTAACCCGAAATGTTTCACTTACACTTGAACAAGCTAAAATACCAACCAATTTTGGTGAGGAAACACAAATAACCGGCACTCGTCATGGAAGGATACGCAATATTGATCTCATACCTGAGGATGCATCTATATGGTTACGAAAACAAGGACCTCAGACACTAGATCACCTCATGATTGTAAGGTTTTTTCCAGATGATGAAGCATGGTCTTATGCTTTGGCAGCATTAAAGAATGGAGGATCACTTGTTACAACAGGTATTGGTTTGATGGATCCTCTTGAAAGGTTTACAGGTGGAGATATTAGAAATACACCAATTCCGCTCAACAAAGATACACATGCAATCGGACTAGAGCCGTTATTAAAACATCCTGATATTTTATTTTATAGAAAAGTTGAACATTTACCACAACCAGCAGTTTTAACGCGTTTAAGGGAAAATAATGCCCTTTATTTTGGCAAATGATAGCTTAAATAAGCCATTACATTCTATATTTAATCATCATTCTGGCTCTATTTCTTTATTAGTGTAAACCTTCTGTATGTTGGAATAATTGTGGTAGATGAAATATACTTAAATCCTATGTCACGGAAGATTTTATCAAGATCCTTGAGTGTATATTTATAAATAGTAATTCCCAGCCACCATTTTGCCATCTTTATTCTTAAATAATCAGTCAATGAACCTAAAACACTATCGCTTGCAGGCTCACGGATGGTAACAAAACCATCAGGTTTTAAAAGTGTATACCAAATGCCGAGTAAACTTATAAGATCTTTATGAGGAAAAAACTCTAAAAATCCGTCAGTCTCTATCCAGTCAATAGATGACTTTGGCACTTATCCCTTGACACCAAGTAAATAATCTGATATATTGGGTGTATGATAGGTAAGTTTAGCCTCAAAGAATTCTTTTCAAGATTTCCAAATGATGATGCGTGTTTAGAAGAAATTAAAAAACTTCGTTTCCCCAATGGAATTACTTGCCCTAAATGTCAAAAAGTAACTAAGTTCTACAAAATAACTAAGAGACCTGGTTATGCCTGTGAGTTTGGAGGACATGTAGTGTATCCTTTGTCTGGAACCATCCTTGAGAAAACTACCACTCCTCTTCAGTATTGGTTGTACGCAATGTATTTAATGACTAAAACAAGAAGCGGAATATCTGCAAAACAATTACAGCGTGAATTAGGAGTAACGTATAAGACTGCCTGGAGAATGTTTAAGCAGATTAGAATGTTAATGAGCAGTGATTCGTCCTCCGATCTTCTAGATGGAATTGTAGAAGTTGATGAAACTTTTGTCGGTGGCAAAGGCAAGAACAGAAAAGATCAATGGGTACAAGGAATTGAAGAAAAACAGAAACAGGTCTTAATGGGAATGGTTCAACGAGGAGGAAAAGTATATATCAGACATATTGAAACAAATGGGAAATGGGCACTTTTACAACAGATTCAAGAAAATATTAGTCCTAAGGCAAGGATATTTACTGATGAATGGAGAGGGTATATTCAACTTTCATACAAAGGCTACGAGCATAGTTCAGTCAATCATGGAGCTGGTGAATACGTGAGAAAAGAGGTTCATACCCAGAATATTGAAAATGTCTGGTCTCACCTTAAAAGAGGTATATTTGGAGTCTATAGAATAGTTTCTGCTAAATATTTACAAGCATATGCTGATGAATATGCTTTTCGATACAATCACAGAAAACTGGATGGGGAGATGTTTGATATCCTCTTAAAACAAGTTGCTAATGTTAGGACTTTACAGGTTTAAATGCTTTCTTTAGAAGGCTATTAAATTTCTCTTTTAATCCAGAATCTTCATTACTTTCGATTATCTTATGTAGATATTTGTCCATTGTGTTAGTTTTATGTTTTTTTTGAATTTGTTGTAATGCGAGTTTTTTATGTATTGTTGTTTTTTTCATTTGAGTTTTTATTTGGTTGTCTTCCCTTTGGTTGGTTAAATTATACCAAGTTTTTATTGATCGGTTTTTAGTTAGTTCTATTTTCTTTAAATATGTAATTTACATCCCCTTATATTTATATAAGTATAAAGAGGATGTGTTTTTGGAAAAATAAAGTTCAAGATAGCTTCAAAAATGTATCAACACGTTGCTACATTTTGTCCCTACGCGTGGGGACAATTTCGATCTTCATTCTACATGACGTGAGGTATATCTGCCCTTGATTTCATTGGAGCTATTGTCTCGTCTACAACTCCCTACATGAATAAATCATGCTTTCGATTCTGATACTTTCAAAGCAAAAATAACTATTCCCAGATCCGGAAATTGTTAATAAACCAGTCTCCTTGTCAAGGTAAAGTGTCCCGACTGAGATATTTTTACCTTGTTCTTCAAAAGTTTGAGCCACTATTTTTGTCTCTGTTTCTTTAACAATTATATATTCTGTCTCCTGTTGTTCATCCTCCAATTCTGGAATCAACATATCTTGCTTGGTATATATTACATTTCCGTCTCTTCTCCATAATGTATTCGCTTTACCCCATTCTTTTTTCGATTCCCAAGGGTCACCCTCAGCACCTGCTCCGGAAGTTAAACGTCTCCCTTCCTCCATCCAACCATCTTGGACTTGCGATATTTGTCCCCCAAACGATTTTCCGTCGCAGGTATTACCGGCTACAGTCCTAGAGTTAATAAGAGGCTCGCAAGTTAGTTTGTTTGTGTTATATAATTTATGCACTTCAGGATAGGTAGAAAAAATAAAGCCAACCTTAAAATGAAGATAAAAACCGATAATCGAAGCTAAAATAATAAGAAGAAAAACTGAAAGTACCCAGCCTCCGTATTTTCGGATAAAAGTAGCAAGTCTCATGTCTGACTTAAGCATTATACACTATCAAAAATATCTTCACCAACCAAATTGCTATTTTAGTAGCTACATAATTAGTTTCTAACTATATAACTACTAACTTTGGACTCAACAATTGAAATACTTGGCTTGATGGTATATGTCCGATGACTTTTTAAGCAAAGAGAGCAGATTAAGCGCATTTGTTTGACGGATTGTAATATCATACTTTGCAAAATACCTGGCAACAAGTTTTTTTACAGCATTAATTTGTTCTGTGCCAAGGTCAATAATATATATTTTGCTGTTGGGATTTTTGTTGATAACAAATTGAATAAACGAACAAGCTGTTTCCTCATTTCCTACTCCACATAAAAGACTAGTAAAATTAGGTTTTAAAAATGAAGCTTTAGGGTTAAGAGTTTTAAGATCAGAAATTCCCTGTGCATATGCTGCCCTCAAAAAATTTTGAAAGTAAGTTGTCCCTATTACTAACTTCCAGCGGGTGTAATAACTCATACATTATGCTTTATTTACAACCTCCTCAACTATGGTTTTTAACTTATTCTCATCCATAAATTTATGTTACTTCTAATGTTTTGAAAAGACAAGATTGATTATCTATATCAGACCTGGGTATGTCTTGAGATGCAATCTTTACAATATCCATCTTGTTTTTTAATACATATATCACAGCTGACAAAGTGTCTTTTACCCTTGCAGTGTGTATTTTTACAATCATAGTAGGTATCAGCAGGATTTTTACAGGAGGCACATTTTCCTACTATTTTATGATCCTTAGAATCAGTATTAAATCCAATAGTTACTCTGCCATCAAATACATATAATTTACCCAAAAAATCCTCATTTGGGTATTTCTCCATATAACTTAAAATCCCCCCATATAATTGATAAACATCAGCAAAACCATTTTTTATTAAAAAACCTGAGGCTTTTTCACACCTGACTCCACCAGTACAAACAGTTACCACAGTTTTATTTTTCAAATTTAAAAGTTGAGGAATAATTTTTGGTAGATCTCTAAAATTTGTTAAAGAAGATAGAATTGAATTCCTAAAATACCCCACAGCCTGTTCATAATCATTCCTCATATCAACAATATAAAACTCCTTGTCTGAATGTATCCACTTGTGTAACTCCTCAGGAGATAAATATTTTCCTGTAATTTCACTTGGATTAATATCTACATCTTTTAAATGCCCACTAACAATTTCCTCTCTTACCTTAATGGACAATTTAGGAAAAGCATCACCTCTGCCTGCTGATTTTTTAAAGTGAATATCTTTGAAACTAGCTTCTTTTGAAATTTGTTTAATATATTTTTCAGTATCCCTTTTTAATCCCTCTAAAGTGGCATTAATTCCTTCCTTAGCAATAATAATTCTACCCTTTAGATTTAATTTACTACACAGTTCTTTTTGGCTATTTGCCAAACTTTGAGGATTATCAATAGTGGTGTATTTATAAAACAATAGTATTTGATACTTATCTCTCATATATCTTCGTTATTTTAACATTTATTAAATACTGTTATTGTAGATTGTAATGCTAAGTCTTAAGGGAAAAGTTTTTGTTTTAATTATAATTTCTATCCTGGCATTATCTTTCTATTTCTTAAATATTCATAGCAAAAGTATTTTGGGAGTATCCAAATCAAAAAAAACTAATTTAGCTTTTGTTTTTGTGGGTGATTCAATGACAGAATATTTAGGAAATTTTGATGAACTAAGAGGGTATCTAAAAAAATATTATCCTAACAATTCATTTAATTTACTAAATTATGGATTTAGCTCAACTAATATTTTATCTGTACCTGATAGACTGGAGAAAGAAAGCTCTCACTCAGGTAGGGCATTTCAGGCAATCAATGATATTCCTTTTGATTTAATTTTTATAGAATCTTTTGGTCATAATCCTTTGTCAGAGCATCCTTTAAAAGAAGGATTAAAATTGCAATCTCAAACTCTGGATAAGATTGTTAAAATCATAATTCAAAAA
>CAYMUB010000063.1:0-4214 GCA_964393545.1 uncultured Gammaproteobacteria bacterium
TCTTAAGGGCTCAAGAACTGGACCTCTTTCAGAGAAATTGACTGGATTACAGAATTGGAATATCCAGAGTTTACAATGAAAGAAGTAAGCGGGTTTTTAAGTTTTAATTCTTGAAACTCTTGCAAGAATGGATGCAATTGTCTGATCTATAATTGAAGGCTTCAAATAGCTTCTCTGAAGCCATAGAAAAATGAGCACTCCTCCAGGAATAATTGTCACGATTGGGTTAATAAAAATGCCAACTACAACAATTACGGCATATAACCAAAGCGCTAACCTGCTTTTTTCAATGATCTCATAGGATATAAAGATAGCAAGCAGTCCCACCACAATCCTTAGGAAATAAAAGTGAGGGGTATTACTGGGAGGTTTGACAATATCTGCGAATAAACTACCGATAATACTTAAACCTCCAATCAGAGTAAAAAGAGCAATTAGCCTAAGAAGAAGTGGTGAACCTGAAGCTGGTAAGCTGACCTTTAGATCATCTGCAATCTTTTCAACCTTACTCTCTATTGGATCTTTGACAATATTTTCTTGCATATTTTTATGCTAGCAGATCTGATACAATAAATATATGAGGAGAAGGTTTCTGCCCATCTTACTCGTTGCCTTGTTGTTTGTTAATTTATTAACACCTTCAGCAGACGCTCAGTCAAAACCTTTAAACCTAAATCTCTCACCTCAAGCTAAAACTGCCGTTCGTAATTTATCTTTAGATATTTTAAAAAATGGCAACAACCCAAATATTACTGCTGTTAAACCTCAGCTTGATCCCGGTGATTATAAAACAGTTAAAAATATTGGTTTGCTACCTGACAGTCCTTTTTACTTTGTAAAGAACATAGGAAGAACTGTTAGGCTATTTTTCACTCTCAACCAGTCCGGTAAAGCTTCACAACTGCTTAAAGACGGCAATGAAAAGACTTTAGAAAGCTTGCTCTTAATAGAAAAAGTAACTGGCGAAAAAGATTCCAAGAAACATCAAAGGATGATAGACCTTTCAGCTAAAAATCTAGATCAGGTTGGGAGTGATTTTGATATGGTTTCACAGACGTTAGATAAATTAGGGAAAGATCAACCTACTCAAGCTTATCTTTTAGAACAGGAAGCCTTTACATATAGTGGCTATTGGTTAAAACATCAAGTTCTGCTGCAAAAACAGGCAGACCAGCTAAGTGAGCCTGATTTTCTGACCATTGAACAATCCAGAACAAAACATTTACAAAGCATAGCTCATATTATCGTTTCATCACACTCTAATCCTTTGGTTTTTAGCACTGAACTTTCAGAACTTATTGCTCCCCAGGTAGGTAGTAATTACAGTAAACTTGCCACAGTGGCTCTACTTAGAGATCTGGAAAATAATGCAAAAGATTCTGACCAAAAAGCCCTAAGACAGGCTCAAACTCTATTAAAAAAGGAAATAGAAATAAAACTCTCCAAACTCTCAAAACCGGAACGTTTAAAGCTTGTTGAAAGATACATTAGTTTTATTCACGGCAATCCTCTCCGGCAGTTTCAAGCATATAACCAGCTTTCCAAGAGTTTTACCTCTGAAGAAATGTCAGTCATTACGTCTGCCTTTAAAGATAAAGCAGCCCAAAACTTCAAGGCTCATTTAAATCATTTAGAAAGTGAAGATCTTCAAAAGCAGTTTGTATCTACACTTTTTAGCAGTTATCCTGTAGATTTAAGGCTTTTGTTTTATACCGAGATTCAGCTAAATAACCCTAAAGTTCTGGCAGCCGTAGCACCTCAAGAGGGTACTAATTCGGCAGAGCAACAAAAAGTTCAGCAACGAGAAACTCAGCTGGCTAGGTTAGAACAAGTCAAAGCCATCCTTGATACCCAAATTTGCCAAAACTATGGCCAGAATCCGGATAAGCTCGCCCAAACCCGCTTCTATACCAAGGCAATTAACCAACCTGATGTCTTGGATTTAAAAGTGGCTGAGTTTTTAAACCAGTCTATCCAAAAGTGTAATTCTAAAAGCCCTGAGTCTTTAAAATTAGTGAGTAATTTACAGAGAAAAATAAATAATAACTTCATTGCCGAAGCCAAAAGGTCAGTTCCTGTGAGCAGTAAATTGCCCACAAAAGCCCAAGCAACCCAAATTCTAAAAGAGGAAAATATCACAGTTAAAGCTGAAGATGAGCAAAAAGTGGCAGAAGAAATCATTGAGGAAACGCAAAATATTCAGGATTCAGTTTCAGAAGACCCGGCAATACTGGAAAAAGAAGTAGCAGCAGTTGTAGAAACTGTCACTGCTC
This sequence comes from uncultured Gammaproteobacteria bacterium, assembly GCA_964393545.1. Classification (GTDB taxonomy): domain Bacteria; phylum Patescibacteriota; class Microgenomatia; order Daviesbacterales; family UBA10151; genus CAYMUB01. The sequence goes on from CAYMUB010000063.1 coordinate 2,274, forward strand.
CGGTAGGGGGTGTAACTGACCAAACTCAAACAGTAGTTAATGATGCAGAAAAGATTATAGAAGAAACCATTACTTCAGTTGAACCAACCGAAGAGGAGGTTATCCAAAAAGAGGAGGAAATTATTGAACAGATAGAAGATGCGGCAGCTATGGGAGAAACTAGCCCATTAGTAGAAGAGCTACCTGAGCAAATTCAGGAGGAAATCAGTCAGGAAACAGGAATACCTTTACCATCTCCAACTCCACTTCCATCAACCACAGTATCCCCAACCACTGCGCCAATATCTTCACCAGCACCTCTGCCTGCAGTTGAAGCAACACCAGCTCCAACAACAGCGCCTGTGCCAACTGATGAACCTACTTTAATAGAAACTGTGACTGAGACGGTTTCTGAATCAGCACCTGCATTAGAACCTGAACCAACATTGGAGCCAGCAGTGCATGGCTTGTAGCTGTGAGAGGAAAACTATGAGAGGCTTTATCGATTTTGTTAAAACGCAAGGTGTGGTAGGTCTGGCTGTTGGATTTATTCTTAGCATCCAGATTTCACAGCTCGTCAACTCCATCGTGAATGACTTGATCAATCCTCTGCTTGGTCTGTTCATTGGTACAGAAGGTAACATGGACAAAGTCTACTTTATGATTGGCAAGTCGCAATTTATGTGGGGAAACTTTGTAAATAATTTAATTAACTTCCTAATTATTGCATTCTTGTTGTACTTTTTAATTCGTGCTTTGCGGTTGGATAAACATTTGCCCTCAAGTAAATAGCATGAAAGACGGTCTAAATCAAGAAGGCTTAAAAACAACTACTCGTGCAATTGATGAAGAATGGAGAATTGAAGATAAGAAAAACGAAGAGGAATTTCAGAAGTTATTAAAATCCATAAAATCAAAAACATAAACAAATGAAAGCTATAATTATAGCCAGAGTTAGCACAGAAGAACAGAAAGAAGCCGGAAATTCGCTATTTTTCTTGAAAATACTCTTTTAACATCGTTTTTAATAGGATTTAGGGACTAGGATTTAGGGGATTTAGGGACGGTCCTCAGATGTATTGACGTAGTAGTCCAAAATAATCATAGTTTTATATCGTCTTTCGATGTGACTTACCACTTATCTTACCAAAGCATAAAAGGAAAGGAAGTAAAAACTATGTTAATCCTGGATTGCAATATCAATCTTTCTCAGGACCGTCCCCCAATATTTGTCCCCCATGGCTTTACCATTGTAACTCAGGACTCTGATTTTAACGAAAGAAGTCTTGTGTATGGATACCCGCCCAAAGTAATTTGGTTACGGACAGAAAATACTTCCACGCAAAACATTAAACAGCTCATGAAAAAACACAGTCAGGATATTATATTGTTTGAAAAAGATAAAATTTTAGGTTGTTTACAAATTTACTAACTTCAGAGGTATGTTATGAGATTGATCCTTTTTATTCTAAATCTACCGTTTACTCTAACTGGTTTTGTGCCAATGTTTTTATCGGCTCCTTACAATGTCAAGTTAATTACAAATCCAATTGCCTTGATAGTAAAGGTAAAAAGTTTTTGGTGGGTTTTTGGGTATATGAAGAATGCTCGGGCGATGAGTATTGGACATATTATCTTAATGAGTCCAAAAGAATTAAAAAACGATTTAGAACACGAGATTATTCATGTTAAGCAGTACGAACGATATCCATTAATTTACCCCTTTTTATATCTACATGAACTCTTTAAAAATGGCTACAGAAAAAATCATTTTGAAAATGAAGCATACACTTTATCCAAAAGTGTTTACAAAGAGAAAGTAACTACATCTAGCTAAAATTCCCAAAAAGGTTTAGGATTTGCTATTGATTTCTAAAATATAGTATAGTGATTTTAGTGAAGAAAAAGATTATTAAAAGAATTGTTATCATTACTGTTTTAATTAATGTAGCCATTTTTCTT
>CAYMUB010000064.1:0-13252 GCA_964393545.1 uncultured Gammaproteobacteria bacterium
GTTAATCCTTCTAAACTTTCACCTTTAGAAATAGCTTTTTTGGAAGACTCAATAAATTCTTTCACAGTGGGGTGAGTGGGACTAAGCTTTTCCACTTTTGCAAAATATTCTATAGCTTTACCATATTGTCTATTTCTATAATTTTCCAAGCCTTTTTTCCAATCACTTGTTAAATCTGCTTGCTGATTATCTATCTTATTTTTTGACATTAGTTCTTTAAGATCGGCAACAGAGCGCAGGAAATTAAAATGACCACTTTGACTTTCAAGCATAAAGGTGGCTATACCGATAACTTGAGCAGATGAATCAAAAGCAGGTCCGCCACTGTTGCCATGATCAATTGAGGCATCTGTTTGAATAATTGTTCTGCCTGAGGCATCTTGTTTGATGCTGCTGACTATTCCTCTGGTCACAGTTGGTTTTTGAGAGGTTTTATAACTGATAGAGGCCCCGGGATTATCTCCCCCTTCAACCAAAGTAGGATATCCCACCACTATTACATCCTGACCTTCTTTTAGATTGTCAATCATTCCTAACGAAAGTGCAGGAAAAAGATTTGGGGAATTTTCAATTTTTAGCAAAGCCACATCTGAGTTTGATGGATACACCTTGCGAATGATTGTATCAGCTGAATACCGATTAGGATAATCAAAATCTATTAAACTAGCAGTATAAGTAGTAGTTGAAGGGATAACTGTTTGTTGATCTATTTTAATAGGTTCAGACCCCATATTTATATAGAACTTTTCATTTGTGATGTTTAAAGAAATTGCTTTTTTGTCAATCAGACTAAAAATTTCTGTTAAAAATCTGTCCAAATGTTGTGGATTAGAATTGAGTTGATTGTAAAAGTCTTCATTACGAATCAGATCTAGCGCAAAGGCTTTACCACCTTCATATAAAAGATTGGTTACTAAACCTTCCTCTGGATAAATTTTAGCCACATGCCCATTAGTTGCTACAATCCCTTTCTCGTTAACAATAAATCCTGAACCTTTGGATACACCACAAAAATTATATTGGGGTTGAGATAGTTTGGATAGATCAGGCGCAAGGTTTGTAATTTCCACACAAAAAGAATGCGCGATATTAGCAATAGAAGGTCTGACCAAATCAACTAATTCAGCTGTTGTTAAAGATGTTGAAGTACTTGAAACACCTTTAACTGTGGAGGAACTTTCTCCCTCAATGGAAATACTTTGCAATAAATTCTCTAAATAATTTTGACTATCCCCTAACTGAGGCACTCTTTTTTCAAAAATTAAAAATTTGTTATTACTTTTTACAATTTGTTGATAAAAGTATGTGTCTTGGCCTAAAACTTTTTCTGTGTAAGTTATTAGATACGCTGGTTTCCCTTTAAATTGAATTAGTTCTTTCAAAGGAGGACTTAAAATTGATTTTTTAATTATTTCATCTGTTAAACTGGCTAAATCTTTTTTGCTGTCCCCTTCCATAATATCTAATCTGGCAAAACCATATTCTTTGTTTAAAGTAAATATTACTCTTGATCCAAAATCCTGGTCTGGTTTTACCTCATATTTCCATAGCCTTTGATCATAGGGCAGTTTGTAAAAATTAGTTGAAGAGATAAATTGAGAAACAGAGGAAGTTTGAGAGTTTATTTTAATTGACGAGGTAATCTTTTCCGAAGTTTTATCTGGGTAGATAAATTCCACAAATAGTGTTGCTGAATTGTTTTGTATATTTTTAAATTGAAAGGCAAACTTAGCAGGAGACTGGTATGGTTTTTGGGATGCCTGAACAAGCTCAGCTGGAGTTTCTGCTATTTTGTAAAATTGGGGCTGTTTTAAGGGGTTAAGTTCAATAAATACTTCTGATGATTCAGAAACTGGTATATTGTCTTGATTAACAGATAATATCTCTCCACTGGCATTTTTAAAAACTACATATGGATTACTAGCATTTGATTTAAAAATCTGGGGATGCTGAAAAACAATCAAAACATCTACCATCGCGCTTAATATGCCAATTGTTAAAAATACTGATATTAAAATCTTCCGCTGATTCTTAATAAAATTGATTGCTGAAAATAACTTATTCACAAGTTACATATTAACCTAAAACCAGCCTTTTTTCTTAGAAGAAGATAAATTGTATAACTCTTCATATAATTGTTTTTCTTGTTTTGATGGATTTTTGGGAATAGTTAGGTTTACTCTCACAAAATGATCTCCATGAGTGGATGAATCAAGTCTGGGCATACCTTTACCTTTTAATTTAACTAAAGATCCGGGTTGAGTGCCCGGGGGAACTTTGACTTTAACTTTGCCTTGAGTAGTATCAACTTCAAATATATCTCCTAAAACAAGTTGTGGAATATTAATAGTGATTTCAGAAAAAATATCTGCTCCCTCCCTTAAAAAATTGGGGTGTCTTGATACATTAAACACAATATCTAAATCATTGAACCTCATCTTAGTCCCGCTATCTACTCCAGGCGGAACTTTAATATTCATTCTTTTTCTGGTTAGTCTGCCTTGCTGATTTCTCTCTTCTATTTCTACTTCTTTTGTTACTCCATGTATTGCTTCATCAAAAGTTATGCTTAATTGGTAAGTAGGTCTTCTTCTGAAAGATTGTCCAAAAGGAGATGCTCCACCAAATATTTGTTCAAATAATTCAAATGGGTCTTCAAATCCTCCAAAATCCCAGCCAGAGGCTGGTCCGCCTCTGGCGGAAAACCCCTCGGTTGACCAAGAATATTGTTGACCACCGCCAAAGGGATTACCACCTGCACTATCCCATCCAGAGGATGGTCCGCCTCTGGCGGAAAAAGCAGCATGGCCAAACTGGTCATACTGCTTTTTTTTATTTGAGTCAGATAAAACCTGATAAGCTTCAGATAATTCTTTAAACTTCTCAGCAGCCCCAGCTGATTTGTCTATATCAGGATGATGAGTTCTAGCCAGTTTTCTATAAGCACTTTTTATCTCTGACTCTGATACAGACTTTGATACACCCAATACTTCATAGTAATCACGTTTAGCCATATATTTATGTCATGGTATTATAGCAGTCACTCCTAAAAAGTGCTAGTTTATTATTCCGTCATCCCTGCGTAGGCGGGGATCCATTTAAATAATCTGACTATATAAATCTCTCCATTCTGGATTAGCCTTATTAACTAATCTAATCTTCCAATATCTTTTCCATTTTTTCATTTGTTTCTCTCTTAGTATAGCTTCATTAATATCTTTATACGGTTCGAAGTAAATCAGATTATGTACTTGATGCTTTTTAGTAAATCCTTCCACTAGATCATTTTTATGTTCATATACTCTTTTTACTAAGTTATTTGTTACTCCAACATACAAAGTTCCATTCCTCTTACTTGCCAGAATATAAACATAATCTTAATTATGACATTTTTGCTTGTCATACCGGTATCCAATTAATCATTTAGGTCTGGTTTTTAATTAGATTCCTGCATTCGCAGGAATGACAGAAATGCTATACTTAAACCATGCAAAAAGGCTTTGCTCCAATATTAATAATTCTATTAATAGCACTTGCAGTTGGTGGATATTCAATTTATAGCAATTATTTGAATAATCAAACAAAACCTACTCCTCAGCCAACTACTCACTCCACTCCTCAACCTTCACCCAGTCCAGCCGATGAAATAGCCAATTGGAAAACATATACAAATACTAAATATGGTTTTTCTCTTAAGTATCCGCCGACCTATATATTGTTAGATTCCGGAGTAGGAACTCCATGTATCGTAAGTAGTCAGGACAAATTGAATAATAGTCTATCCCAGGGAATATGCATTAATGTTAGTCTAGCTGATATTTATACTAACTATGAACAAGCATCTATGCTATTAATACAAAATTACGAAAAGGATAATACTGGAAAGATACCACAACATAAAATAGAAGAGCCTGATAAAATAACTATCATAAAAGGACCTTATTCTTTTCCAGAGGCAAAGCTAGAAAATGTTTATGAAAGAACTACTTATTGGAAATATAAAGGTGGTGCAGTAACTGCTGGCTATCATAATGTTAACAAAAACGAGGCTGATATCTACGATCAAATTCTTTCCACTTTTAAATTTACCCAATGATTATTTATATGGATTCCGAATCAAGGACGGGATGACAGGAGGGGGTTATTCTTCTTTCTTTTCTTCCTCTACCACTTCACCTTCCACAGCTTCAATTTTCTCTTTTACAAAATTAGCTATTTCTTCAGCTACACCTAAAGCATTCTCCGCTTGGAGTTTACTCACCATAACCTCAAAATCTGGATAACGGGTTTCAATATAATAAGTATTTAGATCAGCTAACTTATCAAAATACCGATTAAACTCATTATCTTTTTCACCACAGATTTTCACTAAACGGCCTAAATCATGTATTTTTTGGAAATCCAATTCATTTGCAATTATATAAGATTTAAGATATTTCTCTACAGCTTGCTGCAGGAGGAAACAAATTTGTGGGTAAAATTCTAATCCTTCTTTTAAGCTAACATTTGCAAATTTTAAATCTTCGTCTGCTTTTTCAATCCAACTAGCAACTAATTTAGGATCAACCATATAATATCTTTCCCTCAGAAAGAACAGATTTGATAAAAGGATCTCCCATTTTAACCCTTAATGCTAATTCCTCCTGTGTATATATCAGAAAATCAGCTGCTATGTCTTTATCAACTAATCTGTATACTTCCACCATCCGATCATGACGGGACTTGTTATCATCTTTAACTAGCAGAAAATCCAAATCAGAATCAGGTGTTATTGAACCTTTGACAGCTGATCCAAAAAGAATAATTTTTTCTGGTTTATACTTTTGAATTAACTGACTGGTAATAGAATCTATCTGCGCTTGTATTTGAATAGTAGTCATAAACATAATTATACCATCCACAATGACAAATTATGATTCCACCATTAAAAATGCCAATTTGGTATTTATCTTCATACATGAGATAATTAAATTATGACACCCGAATCACTAATCCTATTTAAGATCTTTTGTTGGCTTATTCATCACAATTGGATTAGTATATTTACTATTATTCAAGTTACTTCATGTTCAATCTAATAAACCCCAATTCTTTTCATCGCTTGTAGCGGGATTATTCTGGTTGTTTGTAGCCTTTGTATTTGGAATAAGCAAAATAGATCAATCTAAACCAATGGGTTTATTAGACTATATTTTAGGATTGCCAATTATATTAAACATTAAACTACTTACATTATTACGTAATCTACAGTTAGTAGATAATTCTCTTGTGTTACTAATTTTGTTTTTAGGAACTATTTTAACTGCCAGCCTATTTCCTTATTTTGTTATTTTACTAATTTCAAAATATTCCAGTATTAAAAAGAGGAATTATTCCTCTTTCTTTTCTTCTTCCACAACTTCACCCTCAACAGCCTCCTCCTTCGCTGGAGCTTCGGAGGACGAGTCTTCTGTTTTAGGAGCTTCTTCAGTCTTTGTGTCACCTGTAGCTTTGTTTTGTTCATACATTGCAGAACCCACTTTTTGGGATGCTTCTGCTAGCACATCTGCTTTTTTCTTGATATCTTCTGTTAAACCACTTTTTAAAGCTTCCTTCAATTCATTTACTTTTTGTTCAACATCTCCTCTAATCTCTTTAGACACTTTATCCCCAGCATCTTTTAAAGTCCGTTCTGTTGAATAAACTAATGAATCAGCAGTATTTTTAATCTCAATTTCTTCTTTTCTCTTTTTATCTTCCTCTGCATGAGCTTCTGCTTCCTTAGTCATCTTTTCCACTTCTTCTTTTGATAAACCAGTTGAGCCAGTAATGGTAATTTTTTGCTCTTTAGAAGTGGCTTTATCTTTAGCTGAAACATTTAAAATTCCATTAGCGTCAATATCAAAAACAACCTCAACTTGAGGTACACCTCTTGGGGCTGAAGGAATTCCATCTAAAACAAATCTCCCTAATGATTTGTTATCAGCAGCCATTTCCCTTTCACCTTGTAAAACATTTATTTCTACTGCTGGTTGATTGTCTGCAGCTGTTGAAAACACTTCTGATTTAGAGGTTGGGATGGTTGTGTTTCTGGGGATTAAAGGAGTTCTTACTCCACCTAATGTTTCAATTCCTAAAGTTAAAGGTGTCACATCTAAAAGCAACACATCTTTAACATCTCCACCTAAGACCCCTCCTTGAATAGCTGCTCCAACTGCTACCACCTCATCAGGATTAATTCCTTTGTGAGATTCTTTACCAAAAAAATCAGAAACTGCTTTTTGCACTGAAGGCATTCTGGTCATTCCTCCAACCAATACCACCTCATCTACATCTTTTCCTTCAATCTTGGCATCTTTCAAACAACTCTTTACAGCATCAAAAGATTTATCAATCAAAGGCTTTACCATAGCTTCAAGCTTAGCTCTGGAAAGTTTCATCTCCAAATGTTTAGGTCCAGAAGAATCAGCTGTCACAAAAGGTATGGAAATTGCAGCTTCCATAGAAGATGAAAGTTCAATCTTGGCTTTTTCAGCCGCATCTCTTAGCCTTTGTAAAGCTTGTCTGTCACTCTTTAAATCTATTCCTTGTTCTTTTTTAAATTCCTCAGCTAAATAATCTAAAATTATCTGATCAAAATCATCTCCACCTAAATGAGTATCTCCATTTGTTGATTTAACTTCAAATACCCCCTCACCTAAATCTAAAACAGAAACATCAAAAGTACCTCCACCTAAATCATAAACAGCAATGGTATGAGCTTTCGCCTTTTCCAAACCATAAGCCAAAGCAGCAGCTGTTGGTTCATTAATAATTCTTTGCACATTTAACCCAGCTATCTCTCCAGCTTGTTTGGTGGCTTGCCTCTGAGCATCATCAAAATAAGCTGGAACTGTGATCACAGCTTCAGTGATTTTCTCACCTAAATAAGCTTCAGCATCAGCTTTGATCTTTCCTAAGATCATGGCTGAAATTTCCTGAGGAGTGTATTCATGACCATCAACTTCCACAACAGCCATGCCATTCTTACCTTCTTTGATAGTGTATGGTAACCACTTAATATCTCTTTGAACTTCTGGATCTTTAAACTTCCTACCCATTAATCTTTTAATTGAAAAAATAGTTTCTTTGGGGTTAACAACAGCTTGACGTTTGGCAACCCTGCCTACAATATTTTTTGTAGGATTAACAACAGAAGGGATAATATTTTCCCCTTCAGCGCTGTGAATAACTTTGGGTTTTCCACCCTCCATTACTGCCACACAGCTATTAGTTGTACCTAAATCTATTCCAACAATTTTTGCCATATTAGTTTACTACTTCCTTTTTCCTACCGACTACTACTCCCGCTGGTCTTAATACTTTACCATTTAATTTAAAACCTTTTCTTACTACCTTAAGTATTGTATTATCCTCCCCCTCCCTTGTGTCAACAGCCTCATGAAGGTTTGGATCAAATTGTCCATCTGCTGCAATTACTTCCAAGCCTTCAGATTGCAATACCTGATTTAACTCTTTAACAGCCAATTCCACGCCTTTTACCCACCCATTATTTTTTTCCTGCTCACTGATCCCTGCTAAAGCTTGTTCTAAATGATCTAAAACAGGCAAAAGCTTTTTAACTAACTCTGTTCCAACAAAACTAGTTAATTCTGACCTGCCTTGACTAACTCTACTTTCTAAATTCCGATAATCAGCTACTGCTCTTTTTAGTTGATTATCTAAATCAGCCACTCTTTGTTCTAACTCTGGTACTTTTGTATCTTGTTTTTTAGGCATATTAACTCCTCAACATTGCTTCCGTAACTAGATCTCTAACGTATTTAACATAAGGTATTACTAAAGCAAAATTCATTCTGGCAGGACCAATTACTCCTATTACTCCACTATCTTCTCCTATACCATTATACCTGGTAAATACAAACCCGGTTGTTTTTAAATTCTCAAACTCCATATCCTCTCCAAATAAAATATGAATTGGGTCTGTTCCATGAGCCCTGCCTATAATTTCTTGTAGCCTGGGATTTTCATCAAACAAGCCTAAAACAAACCTGGTTACATCAATATCATAAAACTCCGGCCAATCCAAGATATTAGCTGCTCCTGCCCAGTAGACTTGAGTATCACTGTCTATTGCCAAACCTAACATAGCACACTGCTTGGCTAAAGCTCCAACTGCTTCTTTAAGCAATCTTTCCTGTTTGTATCTTTGAGACATCAGCTTTTCTTTGATGGAAACTTCAGCTGTCACTGACAGTTGTTTTTCCTTCATCAGCTCTGAAACATATAATCTAAAACCCATTGAAGTAGGTATTCTACCAGCTGATGTATGAGGTTGTCTTAAAAACCCTGCCTCAGTTAAATGAACCATTTCAATTCTGATAGTAGCAGGGGAGACTCCCAAATCATACTTGCGTTCAATTACCTCAGAACCAACAGGTTCTGCAAACTCAATGTATTCTTCAATAATTGCTTTTAAAAGTGCTTTCTGCCGATCAGTCAGATCTGTCATTTATTTACCCTGAGTGAAATCGAAGGGCTAGCAGTAAGATACCACGAGTGCTAATCTTTGTCAAGGGTCGAATTTTCGAAGAAAATTATTTAATATCTACAAGTTCTACTTCAAAAATAAGGGTAGCATTTGGGGGAATCACTGCTCCTGCACCTGTTGAACCATAACCTAAATCAGGAGGAATGGTTAATTTTCTTTTTCCACCTATCTTCATCCCAGGTACACCCTGATCCCAACCCTTGATTACTTGTCCAACTCCTATTTGAGTTTCAAAAGGTTCGTTGCGGTCATATGAGCTGTCAAACTTAGTCCCATCAACTAAAGTTCCCTTATAATGCATCACTACTGTATCTCCGCTTTTTACTTCCTTGCCATCACCTATTTTAATATCTTCTATAACTAATTTTGCTGAATCTGTTGCCATATTTATTTCTTTCTTTAGACTAGGTTTAGGTTCTTCCTTGCTGGCATTTTTATTTGTCAGGAAAAAATATCCAGCAATTATTACTAAAAGTCCTACCCCAATCCAAAGAATTTTCCTGGACATAAATAAAGATTCTACAAGATTATTTTAAATTTAAAAAGAGGCAATTTAATCTACCGTATGATACGATAAAATTATGTACTTCGGCTCCCCTCAGTATAAACACTTCGATCCTACTCAGTGTGAACACTTCGGTTCTGCTCAGTGTAAACAAAAAGGATTTGCCCCGTTATTCATAATAATAGCTATCTTAATAATAACTGGAATTGCTGGCGGAGCATATTATTTTGGCCTTATTAGTAAGGACAAACAGCCACAGCAGCAAAACAAGAATCAAATTTCTCAAAGCTCTCCACTTGTAGTTACGGAATCAGTTGTACCAAGTCCTACACCAACTACTGATAAAAACACATTTTCTCCTCCGAAAGAATGGAAAAAATTTATAAGCAATGCATTTAAGCTTTCTTTTTATTATCATCCAGATTTTAAAGTAGTTGAATCTGATAAAGAATCAAGAAGTATTGTCCTTACACAGCCTGATTCTCCAGCCAAATGGTCTTTAGTTGAATATAGCGATTATGGAGGGGGTTCTCGTAGAGAATGGTATTTAAAACAACACACCGAGTTTTCCGAGGAAGATAAAAACAATCTACAATTTACTGAACTACAGTTGGTAAATTCATCTGGACTATTAATAACTTATCATGGAGATAGCTCCAGTTGGGGAGATACGCTTTTGGTGGTAAGAGGAAAGAACATCCTTGTTGCCACGGCGAATAGTGGTAATATAAACCAACAGTTCTTTAAATCAATCAAACTTGAGTAATATGCAACAAAAAGGATTTTTTCTTCCTATACTCGGCGTAATTGTTCTAATCCTTGTAGTAGGTACTGGCGCATATTATTTTGGTAAAAATTCAAATAATACAACAATTGAAACAAGCGAGTCACCTTCGCAATCACCCCAGTTATTCGATACCTCTCAAAAACAAGTGGCTCCTGCAATAAGCCCAACAGTTGATGAAACTGCTAATTGGAAAACGTATGTTGATAAAAAAAATCAATTTTCATTCAAATATCCATCAAATGGACATGTTGAAACGGAACAGGTCTCAGTTGTATATATTGCTACAAATAATAAACCATATTTTACATTTACTGTTAGGACTGAAGATAATCCAAATCACCTAACTACGAAACATGTTGTAGATAAAATGGTGGATGATTTAAAAAACAATAAAAATGCCCCTTGGGCAAAATCTCAAGCTGATCAGACTTTGCAAACAATGAAAGATTACTCAAATGGACAAATAACCGGTATCAAACTACAGAGTTTTGACGAAGGATACCCTGGTGCATTCGGTGAAGTAGTAGAGGCAACAGAAAATAAAATATATACATTCTATATTGGCGATGGAAGCGGTAGCAATGTTATCAATAGTGATGAAAAATTACTTGACCAAATCCTTTCTACTTTTAAATTCCTTTAAACTGCTAAGTTTTTACCATGATACTGCCTTAAAACTTTACTTTTCATGGCTAGTATTGAGGTAATTAAGATTACTCCTACTCCACCTATCACCATAGTTGCTGGTCCTCCAATGACTTTGGCTAAAAATCCAGCCTCAATTTCCCCTAGTTGAGGCCCACCTTGGAAAAAAATTCTGGTAATAGATGACATTCTACCTCTTAAATAATCAGGAGTGACTATTTGCCTGATAGTATTTCTAATAATTGTGGAGACCATATCCCCAAATCCCACTAAACTCAAAAACAGTAAAGATAAAGGTAGGGTTTTTGATAAACCAAAACCAATGGTCGCTGCTCCATATAAAATTACTGAGGCTATAATTACTCTGCCTTGATGATTAATCCTGTGGTGCATAACTGCCACAAGCAGTCCTGCTACTACTCCACCTATTGCTGGAGCAGAATAGAGTAACCCTAAGCCTTGTGCTCCAACATGTAGTACATCCTTGGCAAAAACAGGCATTAGGATAGTGGCTGTACCAAAAAAGGTAGCTAAAAAATCCAAAATCATCGTGGTATATAAAATAGGCGTGGAAATTGCAAACTTTATAGCATACCTAATGGAAGATAAGTTAAACTGCACTTTTTCTTGATCATGTTTTTGGAAAGGTACTTTAATAGACAAAATTGCTATTATAAAAAATAGAAAAGAGATGGCATTTAGAAGATAGACTCCAATTACTCCTGCTCCACCAATTAAAAATCCAGCAATAGCCGGGCCAATCATAATAGCTGATTGGTACTGCAGCGTCCCTACAGACGTTGCATTCATTAAATATTCTTTTGGTACCAAATTAGGCGCAATAGATTGCCTGACTGGTATGGAAAAAGATTGGGCAACTCCAACTAAAAATAAGATTAAATATATCCACAAAGGAGTAATTGAGTGTGAAAAAGTCAATATAAAAAGAGTTGATGCTAAAATAGTCTGAGAAATTAAACTCAAAATAATAAGCTTCTTTCTATCCATTTTATCAGCCATCAACCCTCCTAGTAAGGAGAAAAGAATAATCGGCAAAAAATTGGCCACCCCAATCAATCCTAAAGAAGCTGGGTTTCTGGTTAACTCATAAACCTGCCAGGCCACAGCCACTGTTTGCATTTGATTGCCAATCTCTGAAATAAATGCTCCAATTTGATAGTTTCTAAAGTTTTTAATTTTAAGTGCTATAAAAGGAGAGGTTTTAATAGTATTATTGCCTTGCATGAAAGTATTATTATACGGTAAAAATTCAAAAAATATCGAAGGATTGGTTAAAAATTTGGGCTTTCAACTTGTAACTTCCAACCCGGAGGTAGTTATTAGCTATGGAGGAGATGGGACTTTACTTTCTACTGAAAGAAGATTTCCTCATGTGCCTAAATTACCTCTAAGAAATAGTCTTACCTATAAAAAATGTCAGGAACACGCGGATGAAGTGGTGCTTAAAAAATTTTTGGCTAATAAATTTAAACTAAAAGAATATCAAAAATTGGTGACTACTATTTTGTATAAAAATTTTTATGCCTTAAATGATTTTGTGATCAGAAATTCTAATACTACACACTCTATCAGATTTAAAACATCTGCAACAAAAAATAAATTATTAATTGGTGATGGGGTGGTAATAGCTACCCCTTTAGGCTCAACAGCCTATTTTAAAAGCATCACCAATAAATTTTTTGATAAAGGCTTTGGTTTGGCATTTAATAATACAACTGAAAAAATCTCTCCAATTATTTTTAAAGACCAAGACCAGGCAACTGTTACTCTTGTTAGAGGCAAAGCTACTCTTTCTTTTGATAACAACCCTGATATTTTTGCCTTAGATGAAGGGTCAGAACTAATCTTCAGCCTGTCTGATCAAACTGCCCAAATATTTGAAACAAAATCTTTAAGATGCCCTAACTGCCAATTAATTACAGACTAGGAAACAGCTGACTCCAGGAAGTTTAATTCTTTTTTGGAAGTATCAAAGGAAACTTTTATACCTGAAGGCAACGGAATATTTACTGTAAAATGTCCAAAATCTAAGTTAGACATGATGGGGAATTTGTAATCTCTCAAAACCTCCAACACTAGTTCTTTAATGTTTGGAGCCACTACTTCTTTTTCTCTGGGGGGTTTAATATAGGTAATTTTTCCAATCAACATTCCTGATAGTTTTTCTAAAATCCCTGCATATTTTAGGTGAGTTAAATATCTTGCAATATTATGTAAAGGTTCACCTACTTCCTCCCAAAACAAAATAGCTCCTTCAAAAAATTCTTTAGGAGGAAAATATGGAGTACCTATTAAATTAGTTAACAGGTGTAAATTTCCACCTATTAAGTAACCTTCCCCTTGCCCTTTTTTCCATTCCTCCCAAGTAGTCAAAGGATTTATTATCCCAGCAGGTCGATCATTTGTTAAAAACTTTTTAAAGAAATTCCCAACTAATTTAAATTGCTCTCCACCAAAACCAAAAATTACATCATCCATATGAAACCCTACTATCTGACACTTTGTAAACATAGCCATATGAAAATTAGTTACATCAGACATACCAATAAAGGGTTTAGGATTTTCTGCAATAAGTTTATAGTCTAAATATTCCAAAACTGAAGAAGCAGAGTAACCTCCTGTTTGAGCCATAATGGCTTTAATCGATTTTTCTGCAAACATGGAATTTATATCCTCAGCCACTTCTTTGGGTGTACCAGCCATCCACCATTTAGTTTTACCTATGGTCTTTCCCTCATAAATCTTAAATCCTAAATCTTGAATT
>CAYMUB010000065.1:0-4856 GCA_964393545.1 uncultured Gammaproteobacteria bacterium
CCCTGCCTAAAAAGCTGGGAATTAAACCAGGGCAAAAACTGGAGATAAAAAAATCAAAAAACGGAGCCACGTTAAAGTTAGAGAAAAAAAAGAGTTTACTGGAAATTTTAGAGGAAACTAGAGAAGCTTGGGCAAATGAAAACTGGGAGGATTATGACAGGAGAGAGAGGGAAAGAAGCAAACCGGAACTTGCTTCTGCTAAGAGAATGAAAAAAGTTCAGTTCGCTGATGCTGCCATTGCTGCCACAGCTATCTTAAATAAAGCCTCTTTTTTTACTTTGAATAAAAAGGATTTCCAGGGTATTAAGAATCTGAAATTATATTGACAAACACTTCCTTGTAGTTTACAATTTAGAAAGTTAGAAATTCAAACTATTATGAAACAAATTCAAAGTGATAAACCAGAACAGGAATGGTTAAAAGTTTTAGGCAAGGGTATGATAACCATTCCTAAAGTATGGAGAGATGAACTTGGTATAGCTGAGGGAAAAGTGGTTAAAGCTGAGAAGGTTGGTAGTAAAGTCGTTATACAAGCTTGGGGAGACTCTGTGCCGTATAGAATATTTTCTGATGAAGAAATTAAACAATGGCTTAAAGATGACAAATTACCCCCTGATTTGGCAGCAAAAGTTAATAAAAAGATTAAATCCAAATCCTTGTGACTAAAATTTTTCTTGATGCCTCAGTTATCATTGCGGCCATGCTCTCTCCCGCAGGCGGGTCAGCCAAAGTCATTAGATTAGGCCAGTTAGGCGATTGGGCTCAAATTACTTCCCAAACTGTTATTGATGAAGTCAAAGACCATACTGGAAAAATAGGCAAGAGCACTAATGAGATTAATCAATTTATAAAAGAACATTCAGTGATCGTTAGACAAAGAATGACTAAGTTAGAAATTAAGCCCTTTATAGGGTTAGTGGATGAAAGCGATGCTCACTTGATAGCTGGATCCAAATTAACAGGAGCAGATTTTCTAGTTACTTTAGATAAAAAGCATTTACTAAAGATGGATATCAAAAATAGATTTAAACCGCTTAACATTGTTAATCCTGAAGAGCTTTTAAGACAGACCTCTTGACTGGAATCATCAAGACATTGTATGTTGATATAAATTTATGTTAAAAGTAGCAATTAATGGATTTGGCAGAATAGGCAGAACTGCTTTTAAAATTGCTCATGATAAATTCTTAGATCAAATTGAAATTGTAGGAATTAATGATTTAACAGACTCCAAAACCTTAGCTCATCTTTTAAAATATGACTCAAACTATGGAATATGGGATCACAATGTATCGCATGATGACACTCATATTATAGTTGGCAGCAAATCCTATGAAGTATTTGCAGAAAAAGAACCTGATAAGTTGCCTTGGGGGAAGTTAGCAGTTGATGTAGTTATTGAATCAACAGGTCACTTTACTGATAAAGATGGTGCATCTTTGCATATTAAAGCTGGAGCAAAAAAAGTAGTTATTTCTGCACCAGCAAAAGGTGGAGGAGTACCCACACTTGTTTTAGGAGTGAATGCAGATAAATATAAAGGAGAAGAAGTAACTAATAATGCTTCTTGTACTACTAATTGTATAGCTCCTGTAGCTGAGGTGATAAATAATAAATTTGGTATTTTAAAAGCCATGATGACTACTATCCATGCCTATACCCAGGATCAAAATCTGCAAGATGGGCCACACAAGGATTTAAGAAGGGCCAGGGCAGCTGCTCAAAATATTGTCCCTACCTCAACTGGGGCAGCTATTGCCACTACAGAAACTATCCCTGCTTTAAAGGGATTATTTGATGGGGTGGCAATTAGAGTGCCAGTATCTGTTGGATCTATCTCAGATTTTACTTTTTTACTTGGCAAAAAAGTCACCAAAGAGGAAGTAAATCAGGCCTTAAGAGAAGCTTCAGAAAGTCCAATGCTAAAAGGAATTTTAGCTGTGACTGAGGATCCAATTGTTTCATCAGATATTGTGGGTAGGCCAGAGTCATCTATTGTTGATTTAGGTTTAACTCAAGTGGTTGATGGGGACATGGTAAAAATATTTGCCTGGTATGACAATGAGTATGGATATTCAAATAGGTTAATAGAACAGATAATTAATGTGGGAAAAACCATTAGTGCTGTTAGGTAACTATGATAGAAACAGGTGAATTAACACTGCATTTTTCTTCATCACGAAGTGGGGATAGAAGAGCCCGCGGTGGTGGAGGTGATAAAGGGTATCCTACTCCTCCTCATGGGAGAAGAAATTTTTTAAAATGGGGAATGGTTATTGCCGGAGGAGTCGCAGCTGCAGCTTTAGGAGCAAAGGTAATTTCAGAACAAGGAAAGGAAGTACAGAAGCCTTTTTACCAGGGATGGGAAAAATACACCAACACTTATTTACCAGATTCGGTTTTTGCCCAAATTTCTAAAGATATAGCAGGGACAACAAATTATCCAGGTTTTGTTGAGGTAGGAAATCTTATGGTTTTACACCAAGCTAATCCCAACTCTCTTTCAAAAATTCATCCTCAATTTGTAGGGCCTGTGAGAGCAAAATTTACTGAGTTGGTTCAGGCTAGAGGTGCAGTTGCTGCTTTTTCTCAAGATGTGGCTGGACAATGGGTTAATACCCAGTTTAAGGAAATTGGTACAGGCAAATCCCAACAATTTAAGATGGCTAAACCTACTAAAATTGAAACAGAGATATTAATTACTAATAGCTTTTCCAGAGCTCCTGAGGAGGTTAAGAAACAGAGATATTAATTACTAATAGCTTTTCCAGAGCTCCTGAGGAGGTTAAGAAACTGATTCTAGTTAAGGAGTATTCCCATTTTCTTTATATCCCACAACTGGCTAACTTAATCTGGGAAGAGTTAAGCAAGAAATACCAGATTACCGTATCAGCCCCGAATGTAGATCTGCCCAGTTTTTTATATGTAAATAGTGTTTTTGATGATGTCAGAAATAGCTTACCCCCTTTGTCTTATTTTTTTGATAATGCGCTAACCTTACTTGACGCAGCAGGATATTTTCATACCATGCCAGCTTTTGGAAAGATGTATGATGAAGGAAAGTTAAAAGATAGAGATCTATATGCAATTAATTCTAATTTTTTAGGATTTTCCCGAGCTGTTGATCAGGGATTGCTTGTTAAGAAAGCTAAAGGTGAATATATCTGGGCAGATAATATAAGGCCTCTTGGTAAACAATGGCATGATTTAATGGTGAAATTTATCTAAATAGGTTAATTGAGCAGGTAATCTTTTGACAAGACGTACGGAAAAGCGTACGATATCTCTATTATGACTACAGTTTCTGCAACACAGGCCCGTGCCAAATTATATGAATTGATTGATGAGGTTTCCCTTTCAGGGAAAAGGATAGGTATTACTAAAAAAGGTGAAACAAAAGCTATCCTGATTAGTGCAGAGGAATATGAATCATGGCAAGAGACCAATGAGATTCTGGTTGATAAAGCTCTAATGAGAGCTATCCGCCAGGGAGAAAAGGATATTAAAGAAGGTAAAGTCCGTGATTGGGAAGATGTCAAAAAAGAGCTTGGTATAGATGTACACAGTTAAATTAACCTCCAAAGCAGAAAGAGAACTTAAAACGCTTTCCAAAGAAGACAAACTTTCTATTGGGGAGATCTTAGAAGAACTCAAGGATGATCCGCTAATTGGGAAATCACTGGTTAGAGAGTTGAGCAATAAATTTTCATATAGGGTAGGAGTTTATAGAGTTATTTATCTAATTAATCAGAAAGATAATATTGTGGAAGTTTTGTCTGCGGGTCACAGATCAAATGTCTATAACTAATTATATCAAACTATTGACAAATAGATATCATTTTTATAGAATCGCATCAGCATGGAAGAACCCACACCTGTTATTAAGAAAATAGCAAGAACAAGAAAAACTGTCTCTACTCAGGATAGCTCTATTGCTGATGTTCAATCTCTGGCTAATGCTTCAAGTGCTAAACAAACCCCAATTAATAAATTATTTGATGAATTATCTGCGAGTATTGCTGAAAGCAAACTTGAGTTTGATAATTTACAAAAAGAAATTTTTCAAACCAAAGAGGAGTGGATCAGAGAAACAAAGCAGTATGAAATAGAGCAGACCCAACAAAAAACACAATCAGAGTTGGAAAGAAAAAGGGAAGAGGAGACTTATCAATACAACACTACTCTTGCCAGAAAAAGAACAGAAGATGAATTTCAGGATAAAAAAATGTCCTGGGAAAAAGATTTGGCCCAAAGGAAAGCAGAGCTGGAAGCACAAAGAAAAGAACTTGAGCAGTTAAGAAAACAGGTAGCAGATTTTGAGGGTCTGAAAGAAAAAGCTGTAAAAGAAGCTCAAACACAACTTGAGGAAGAGTTGAAAGATAATTTTGAAAATGGAGAGAAATTAAGAGAGCAGGAAGTAAAGGCTGAAAAAGATCTTTTGAATATGAGAATTTCTAATCTGGAAACAGATAACGGAAGACTGATTAAAGAGGTAGAAATTCTTAAAAGATCTTTGGAAGAAGCCTCAAGGCAAGTGAAAGAGATTGCTGTCAAAGTTATTGAATCAGGAAGTCAGAAAAATCAAACTTCCGCTTCAGGATCATCTGTCTAAACTTATCTCAAAACTTACAACGGTTGTGTCAAGTGATGGTAATTTTTTTCTTCTTGAGAGTGACATCTAGATATAAAGAAGATTCTTCCCAATCATTTGGGAGTAAAGTTATTAACTTCCCAGCGAAATTTTTGCACTCTTTAATCAATTTTTCAAAAGAAGAAATTAAGGATCTAGGATCATTCTGAGGAATACTCAAAAGTATTACTGAATGAATTTGTTTTTTATCGTACCACTGAAAATC
>CAYMUB010000066.1:0-14849 GCA_964393545.1 uncultured Gammaproteobacteria bacterium
ATAGTTTCTTTACCTCTTGTTCCATAAGGCACTCTGGCTGTATCACCTAAATAAATAATACTTTCATCAGGCAGTTCTTTTAGAATTTCAGATACAACAGTTAAACCACCAATACCAGAATCAAATACCCCAATTGGACTCGTGTTCATGATCAAAGTATAATACCTTCATGGCTAAAAGAAAGCAAACTTACTGCACAATTTATATTGTCCGTCATGGGGAAACTAATGAAAACTTAAATCATATCATTCAAGGTCAATCAGATAGTGTATTAAATGAAACCGGAAAGTTACAAGCCAAAAAAATTTCCCAAAAACTAAAGAATATCAAGTTTGATAATGTATTCTCCTCAGATCTTTCAAGGACAAAAGAAACTGCAGAAATTATTGCTTTAGAAAAAAAGCTTAAAGTTCAAACAACCAAAGCTTTAAGAGAAAGACGCTGGGGGCGTTTAGAAGGAAAATCCACAAAAATTATATACTCCATAGAGGATTTAAAAAACAAACTTTCTAAGGAAGAGAGGTTTAAGTATAAACCATATCCTGATGTGGAAAGTAATGAGGAAATGGCTTCAAGGATGTTTACTTTTTTAAGAGAAATTGCTGTTGCTTACATAGGTAAAACTATCCTTGTTGTTAGTCATGGTGGTGTAATAAGAATTTTACTGGATCATTTGGGCAAGAAAGTTCCTCACGGCGCTACTTCTAATACTGCTTGCATTATGCTTGAGTCAGACGGTGTAGATTTTTTTATTAAGGAAACTGAAGGGATCAAGTTTGATGAATAGTTTTAAAGATAAAAAAGTATTGATTTTTGGGTTGGGGTTAAATCAGGGAGGGGTAGGGTCGGCTAAATTTTTTGCCTCTCAAGGAGCAAAGGTAAGGGTAACTGATTTGAAAAAAGCTGAAATTTTAAAACCTTCATTAGAACAATTAAAACAATTTTCAAATATTGAGTACACATTAGGAGAACATAAAAACAGCGATATTGACTGGGCAGATTTAATTATTAAAAATCCTGCTGTAAAACCAGATAATCAATATGTTAAATATGCTTTGCAAAAAGGCAAAGAAATCAAAATGGATATGGATATTTTTTTGGAATTTGTTTCTCCTCTTCAGCTAATTGGGGTAACTGGTACTAAAGGAAAATCCACAACTTCTTCCCTTATTTATGAGTTATTAAAAAATATTGGCAAAGATGTTGTGTTTGCTGGAAATATTGGTATTAGTGTTTTAGAAACAATTCCTTATATAAAGAATGGCACTTTAGTAGTGTTAGAAATTTCCTCTTTCCAACTTGAGTCTTTTGACCGGAAAAGGGTATCTCCAAAGTGGGCTGTTGTAACAAATATTACTCCTGACCATCTTAATTATTATTCTTCAATGGAAGAATATATCACAGCCAAAAGAGTAATAGCTAAATACCAAACAGCTGATGACTTTTTATTCATTAGAAAGAATGATCCAATCACAACAAAACCAGAATTTTTAGATGGACTAAAAGGACAGATAATCTATTTTTCAAAAGATGATCTGTCAAAGGGTTTTAAACCAACTTTGCTGGGAGAACATAACTTAGAAAATATTGCAGCTTCTTACCAAGTAGGTAATATTTTTGGAATTAATTCAGAACGTTTACAACAAACTCTTACTACATTCAAAGGCATACCTTTTAGAATGGAGCAGATTAAAGTTTGGAATGGAGTTCGCATCATTAATGACACTGCTGCTACTTCTCCAGAATCAGGAATAAAATCTATCCAAACATTCCCAAACTGCATTTTAATTTGTGGAGGAATGAATAAAAAAATGGATTATACAAAATATGCCCAAGTTGTTGATAAAAATACAAAAATGGTTTTTTTCTTAGAAGGGGATTCAACTGAAGAAATCAAAAGATTGATGAAAAATAAAGATTTGATAAAGGAAACATATAATAATTTAGAAAAACTTTTAACTGATGTTAAGACTGATGTTAAACCAGATGATGTAATTTTATTTGCCCCTTCTGCTACCTCCTTTAATTTGTTTCAAAACGAATTTGATAGAGGGAGAAGGTTCAATAAAGCGGTTGAAAAGATATTTAATTAACTATGTTAAAAGAAATTAAAAAAATATTTTATTTTCCCATTGCCCAATATTTTAAATTTTTTGCGACAGTACAACTTAAAATTTGGAAACCCAAGATCATCGTGATCACTGGTTCAACTGGCAAAACTACCTTGTTGCACATGCTTGAATCTCAAATTAAAGATCAAGCTTTATATTCGCACCGTGCTAACAGTAGTTTTGGCATACCTTTTAATATTCTGGGGCTGGAAAGAAAAAGTTTAACATTAAAGGAATGGCCTTTTCTTTTTTTACTTGCTCCTATTAAGGCTTTCCAAAAGCTACACAGCCAAAACTTATATATTGTAGAGGCAGATTGTGACAGGCCATATGAAGGAAAGTTTTTAGCAGAATTATTAAAACCTGCAATTACTATCTGGCTAAGTGTTTCCAAAACCCACACTTTAAATTTTCCTGCTCCTGTTGAAGAAAATATTGCCAAAGAATTTGGCTATTTTTTAGAAAATACTTCTGAATATTCAATTGTTAATGAAGATTCCAAATTAATTACCAACCAATTACCCAGAACAAAATCAGCAGTAAAAAGAATTAGTAAAAAATCACTTGAGAGTTATCAAATTTTAAAAACCGGTACCAGTTTCAAAACAGGCGATAAAACCTTCACCATTAATTATCTTTTACCAGAAGATACCTTTTATCTAGTCTTGGCAACATTTGAATTACTTAAGAGATTAAATATTCCTTTTGATGACAAGTTTGCAAAATTGATATTACCCCCTGGTAGAAGCAGTATACTCGAGGGAATTAAAAAAACCACAATTGTAGATAGTAGTTACAATGCCACACCTGCATCAGTTGGGGCAATTTTGAAAATGTTCAAGATTTATCCTTCTTCCAAAAAATGGGCCATACTGGGAGATATGGTTGAACTGGGAACAGAAGAACAAATTGAACACGAGAAGCTTGCAACTGAAATTGCTGAGTCTCACTTATCTGGGGTAATTTTAGTTGGACCACGAATTACTAAATATACCTATCCAAAATTAAAAAACTTAGTTAAAATTGAAGTTAAAACTTTCATTAATCCAAAAGATGCTTTGGATTATTTAAAAGAAAATATTTCTGGAGAGGAAGTATTACTATTTAAAGGAGCCAGATTTTTAGAAGGAATTATTGAACATCTATTAAGAGATAAAAAAGATACTGATAAATTATGCCGAAGAGAAGAAGTGTGGCAGGAAAGGCGTAAAAAATGGGGACTATAAAAAAAATATTTGTTCTTCATGGTTGGACCTATTCAACTGAGAAATGGGATAGCTTTATAAACTTGATGCAATCCAAGTATCCATCTACTGAATTACTTAAGATTCCGGGACTAACTGAAAAGCTAAATGAAGTTTGGAATTTGGATAATTATGTTGAATGGTTAAAAAATATTGTGGATAAAGAAAAAGACAAAGTTGTCTTAATAGGACATTCCAATGGGGGAAGAATCTCCATAGGCTTTGCTGCCAAATATCCGGAGAAAGTTTCTACCTTAGTACTAATTGACAGTGCTGGAATTTATCACAATGAGTTATCAATTAGACTCAAAAGATTAGTATTTAAAACTATTGCCAAAATTGGTAAAAAATTAACTACTTCTGAAGCTTTAAGAAAAGCACTTTACAAACTATCAAGAGAAGAAGATTATAAAAATGCACCCCCTGTAGTCCGGGCAACGATGGTTAACTTGACTACTAAAGATATAACCAGTGATTTAAACCTTGTTAAAACTAAGGCACTAATCATCTGGGGACAGGATGATAGAATTACTCCTTTGTCAGATGGAAAAATAATACATAAATTAATTAAAGGATCTAAAATGAAAATAATAAATGGAGCAAAACACTCTCCACAATTTACTCATGTAAGTAAGGTAGTAAAGGAGATTTGTGAATATCTTTAACTCTTTAGGATCTAATTATAATTTTGTTTTTGTTTTAAAATCTCTTTTTAATTTTAGTCAAAGTGATCCTCAGCTTAAAAAGTTTTTAGAAGAAAAATATGTAGGAAAAGCATTTTTAGTTTATAAAGGACGAGAAGCAATTGAGTTAGGACTTAAAATATTAAATTTACCAAAAGATAGTTTTGTGGCAATCAATGGTTTTACTTGTTTTGCAGTTTATGAAGCAATAAAAAATGCGGGGTTAAATGTTGAATATTTAGATTTAGAAAAGGGTGATTTAAACTTTTCTGCAGAAGAATTAAAAAAACGCTGGTCACAAAATCCAAAAATAAAAGTAGTTATTGTACAAAACACTTTAGGATATCCCAGTAATATAGGAGAAATTTCTAAAATTTGTAAGGAAAAAAGTATGACTTTAATAGAGGATCTTGCCCACTGTGTGGGAACAAAATATTCTGACGATATTGAAGCAGGAATGGTTGGGGATATGGTAGTTCTATCATTTAGTCAGGATAAGATTATTGATGGAATATCAGGCGGAGCTTTAATTGTTAAAAATCCCCAGATATCAATCAATGAACAATTCACCAATTTAGGTTTTTCAATACAACTTAAAGACAGGTTCTATCCTTTTTTTACCTTTCTGATTAGAAATACTTATACTCTTTTTGGTCTAGGCAAACTATTCCACGCAGTATTTAAAAAAATTAATTTACTACCTAAACCAGTAGAAAGTATCACCCCTCAGGTGTTACATAAACTACCCGGTTTTTACTGTAAATTAATAAATTCAGCATTTGAAGAGTTGAGAGAAAACCTCAACCATAGAAAAACAATTGCCTCTATTTATAGTCAATCAATTAATCCAAAAGTTATGTCTCCTACTTTAAAAGATCAAATCAATAACTCAAGCAATTTACGTTTTCCCATATTTGTTAATAATAGAGGAGACCTAATAAAATACCTGAAGTCCCATGGGATTTACATTTCAGATACTTGGTATGATGCTCCAATTGCTCCTAAAAAATATTTATCTCTAACAGATTATAAACACAGCTGTCCAAATTCGGAGGATGCCACTTCTGTTATTTTAAACCTGCCTACCCACAGGATGGTTTCTACAAAAGATGCTATAAATATTTCCCAACTTATTAACCAATGGCTCAAATCACAATAGAAGAAATTACAGAAAAAGTAGAATGGGAGGATTTTATGTTTCTTCATCCAGAGAGTAATTTTTTACATAGCTTTAACTGGGGAGAGTTTCATAAAAATTTAGGAAAAACTGTCAGGAGAATAGGTTTTTTTAAAGATAGTAAACTGATTGGAATAATGCTTTGTGTAGTTGAAAAAGCTAAAAGAGCCACTTATTTAACTGTTCCTGGAGGACCTTTAATTGATTGGGACAATCTAGATCAGGTAAATGCTTTTAAGCAAACTGTAGAAAAAATTGCCAGAGAAGATAATTGCAGTTTTGTTAGAGTTAGAGCCCAAATCTTGGAAAATGAGAAAAACAGTAAATTATTTGAAAAATTAGGATTTAAAATAGCTCCCATGCATCTACACGCAGAGTTAACTCATCAATTGAATTTAGAAAAATCTGAAAATGAACTACTTGCTGAGATGAGAAAAACTACCAGATATGAAGTTAGACAAGCAGACAAATTAGGCATTAAAATTACCGCCAGCAAAGATATCAATGATATAAAAGAGTTTTATCAGTTGCAAAGAGAAACAGCTAAAAGACAAAAGTTTGTGGAATTTGATATGAATTTTTTAGAAAAACAATTTTCAATTTTTGTGAAAGATAATCAAGTGCTTTTATATACAGCTTATTTGAGAAATACTAAGTTGGCTCAAGCTTTTATTATTTTTTATGGACAAGAAGCTGATTATCACTATGGTGCCAGTACTTTAGATGGAAGAAAATATCCTGGAGCATATTTAATTCAGTGGGAAGCAATTAAAGAAGCTAAGAAAAGAGATCTAACAAGATATAATCTTTGGGGAGTTGCTAAGATTGGAGAAGTAAATCATAGGTTTTGGGGAGTATCGGTTTTTAAAAGAGGATTTGGAGGGGAAGATGTAGAATACTTACCTGCCAGAGATTTAGTTATTAATCCTATTTCCTATAAAATCAACCAGGCTATAGAGCTGGCCCGGAAAAAAATCAGAAGTCTGTAATGATAAAAAAACTTTCTAAAGAAACACAAAATATTATTAAAAAAATGCTAAAGGTAGCTTTAGGAGAACAAAAAAATCCTAAAAAACAAATAATGGTGGGTTTGGCGGCGCCACAAATTGGCATTTCAAAAAGAATTATTTTAGTTGATACAAAAGCTGACGGGAAAGGAGTAGTCGGTAATCTGTCAGTTTTTATTAATCCAAAGATTACCTGGTTTTCCAAGGATAAATCAGAATGGTATGAAGGCTGTTATTCTGTTCCCGGAATTTGTGGAATAGTCTCCCGCCCAACTTCTATAAAAGTTGCGGAGAAGAAATATAGTGGGTATGTGGCAAGGATATTTCAGCATGAGATTGATCATTTAGATGGCAAACTTTTTTTGGATCTAATTAAAAACCCTAATCATTTACACCGAGTTAAGCAAACTGAGTTTCCTTTATATAGAAATAAAGAGGCTTGGAGAAATTGGCCCAAAAAAGCTCCTTTACCTATTGCTATGGGTAAGCTAAAACAGGTATAATCAAGATTGGGCGGAAGCTCATTTTTTAGTCCTCAAACATGGCAAACATCGGTAAAATTCAACCAGCTCCCATTATAGAAGAAATGCAAAAGTCTTATTTAGACTATGCCATGTCTGTTATTGTTTCAAGGGCCCTTCCTGATGTTAGAGATGGATTAAAACCGGTTCAGAGAAGAATTATTTATGCCATGCATGAAGAGGGTTTACACCACACTGCCCGTTATCAAAAGAGTGCTGCTGTTGTGGGAGAAGTTTTGAAGAATTTACATCCTCATGGAGATGCTCCTGTATATGAGGCTATGGTTAGAATGGCTCAGAATTTTTCCATGAGATATATGTTAGTCGACGGACAGGGAAATTTTGGATCAATTGATGGAGATTCACCTGCAGCCATGAGATACTGTCTTATAGGAAATACTATTGTACCTACTTCTCAGGGACTTTTAGAAATAAAGGATCTTTCACAAAAAGAAGAAGACATCAATATCAAAATCCTATCAAAGGATAAAAAAATAAATACAGCTTCAAAATGGTTTGACAGCGGAGAACATCCAACTATTAAAATTACAACTAATCAGGGACTTACTATTCAAGGATCTCATAATCACCCATTACTCACCTGGGTCAAAAATCCTCTTACTGGTAAACCAGAATATAAATGGAAATTACTTAGTCAGATTGCAAAAGAAGATATAACAGTTATAGACCGTACTTCAGACCTGTTATGGCCAACCCAGGAAGTTTTATTAGGATCTTTCATTCCCAAAGATCCAAGCTACAGAACTCAAATCAAAATTTTACCAAAAACTTTAACTACGGATTTAGCATATATTCTTGGGGGATTAATTTCAGAAGCCTATATAGGAAGAAAAAAGATTGAATTCTGTAACAGTGACGAAGAATGGATTATTGAATTTGAACAAACCTGGAAAAAAGTTTTTCCAGATTGCAGATTACATAAATTCTTTAAACAACCTAATTCCTATGGGAAAAAACCATATTATAGATTAGAGATTCACAGTTTATATGTAATAGAGTTTTTGAAAAACTTAGGTCTCAGTCCTGTTAAAGCAGCATTGAAAGATATTCCCCAAGTTATTTTGCAGTCTCCCCAGGAAGTTGTAGCACGGTTTTTACAAACTTATTTTGAAGGAGATGGAAGCATCAGCAGTAGCACAAAAATGATTGAACTATCTGCTATCTCAATAAGTGAGAAATTAATTACCCAATTACAGGTACTTTTTTTAAGATTTGGAATTGCTTCAACAAAACGCTTTGATAAATACAGATCAACACATAAACTATATATCAGAGGTCTTAAAAATTATAGATTATTCAAGCAAGAAATTGGATTTTTATCCAAAACTAAAAATGGGAAGTTAGACAAAATTCTCTCTTCATTACATAAAGATTCCTCTCTTTTGGATTATGTTCCATATTTGCGGGAATATGTATTAAAACAATTAGATGCTAACTTGTCTTACAGAAAGCGTGAATTTGCCATAAAACACAATTTTGACCGTTACTCTAGCTTAGCATTAAATTATTCTCAAGTAGTACCTGCAATAATTCCTACTTTAAAATTAGATACTCAACTTCTTTTTGAACACTTAATAACCAATAATTATCTTTTTGATTCAATAGTTAAAATAGAAGATGGTGGAGTTCAAAAAGTTTATTCATTAAAAGTAGAGAGTGAATGTCATTCGTTTGTGGGAAATGGTTTTGTAAATCATAATACCGAAGCCAGGCTATCAGCTATTTCTGACGAGTTACTTAGAGACATAAATAAAAACACTGTTACCTTCGTAGATAATTATTCAGGTACAACTAAAGAACCTGTTTTACTACCATCTGTTATTCCAAACCTTTTATTAAATGGGGCTTCAGGTATTGCGGTTGGTATGGCCACTCAAATTCCACCACATAACTTAGGAGAAATTTGTGATGCCTTAATCCACATGATAAAACAGCCTGAAGCAACAGTTGAGGATTTAATGCAGTTTATTAAAGGACCTGACTTTCCAACCGGGGCTGCAATTTATGACTCATCAGAAATCCTGGCAGCATATGCTACAGGCAAAGGCAGAATTGTCACCAGAGCAAAAGCAGACATTGATGAAACAGAAAATGGCAAGATGCAAATCATTGTTTCAGAACTACCTTATCAAGTTAATAAATCAACTTTAATTGCCAGAATTGCAGATTTGGTAAAAGATAAAAAGCTGGAAGGAATTGCAGATTTGCGGGATGAGTCAGACAGAAAACAAATGGTCAGGATTGTTTTTGATTTAAAACGGGATGCCAAACCTCAATCTATCTTAAACAATCTTTACAAACATACAGCCATGCAATCTGTTTTTAATGTTAATTTAGTGGCTTTATCTGATGGAGTACCACATCTGTTAACTTTAAAGCGGATTTTGGAAGAATTTATTTCTCATAGGCAAGTTGTTGTAAGAAAAAGATCAGAATTTGAACTGGCTGAAGCAAAGATGAGGGAGCATATCTTAGAGGGATTAAAAATTGCTGTTGATAACATTGATGAGGTTATAGACACCATCAAAAAGAGCAAGTCTGCAGAAGATGCCAAAGTCAATTTAATAGCAAAATTTAAACTAACTGAAATTCAGGCCATTGCGATCTTGGATATGCAGCTTAGGAAATTAGCTGCTCTGGAAGTACAAAAGATTGAAGATGAGTTAAAGATGGTCAGAGAAACCATCTCTTATTTGGAAAATCTTTTGGCACACCCTGAGAAAATATTAAAAGTTATTCAAGATGAAATTATAAAAATTAAAGAAAAATATGCAGATGAGAGAAGAACCAAGGTATACAAACAAAAGGTAGGAGAATTTAATGAAGAGGATTTAGTAGCTAATGAGGTGACTATAGCAACAATTACAGATGGAGGTTATATCAAACGTCAATCACCTCTTTCATTTAGAACTCAACAAAGAGGTGGTAAAGGAAAGATGGGAATTTCAACCAAAGAAACAGATGCTGTTTCACATATTTTTTATACTCAGACTCATGACAGTATTTTATTTTTTACAGATAAAGGCAGAGTTTTCCAAATCAAGGTTTGGGAAATTCCAGAAACTCAAAGAGCAGCCAAAGGCCAGGCTATTGTTAATTTAATAAATGTTGAACAAGGGGAAAAAGTCACTGCAGTTTTGACTACCCGCCAAAAAGGGGAAAAGGCTAAATATTTCTTCATGTGTACAACTTCTGGAACTGTTAAAAAAACAGCTTTGGAAGAATACTCCAATATCCGTAAGAATGGATTGGTGGCTATTAAATTAGATGAGGGAGATCATTTGGGCTGGGTTTCTCCAACTTCAGGGAATGATGATTTAATTGTTGTTTCAAGAGGAGGCAAGTCTATCCGTTTCTCAGAAACTCAAGTCAAATCAACTCACAGGGATACATCAGGAGTAAGGGGTATCAGATTATCAAAAGATGAACAGGTTGTTTCTTTAAATATAATCCGGAATAACGAGGATGAACTGCTGGTAATAATGGAGAATGGTTTGGGCAAGAAAACTAAATTCTCAGCCTGGTCCAGACAAGGCAGGGGAGGACAAGGGGTTAAAGCTGCACAAGTTACTGCCAAAACAGGAGCAATAGTCACAGCTCAAGCTATAGATAAGGATATGGATACTTTAGTGATGACTTCAACCAAAGGACAACTGATTAAACTGGACTTAAAACAAGTTCCTACGCTGCAACGTCAAACCCAGGGAGTAATTTTGATGAGAGTAAGGCCTGGTGAAAAAGTTGTTGCTGCAACTGTTGTTTCATCCAATGAAAAAACTGAACCTGAGTCAAAATCTGCTAAATGAAAAAAAGTTCGTTGATTTCTAATATTGCTATTGGGTATTGTATGATTGGCTTTGTAATCGCTATTCTTTTTGCCCTTTATTACCGCTGGTCCTATTTGTCCTTTTTATCTCCTGGATTTTATAGTGTAATTTTAACCTGGCCTGCTCAACTTATTGGGTTTCTTTCTGATTTTTTAAGATACGGTCTGGCTGGTAAACCTCTATTTTAGCCTATAGTTGAATTGCTCTCTAATTTCTGTTAAAATTCATTAGATGAAAAAGCAAGGATTATTACTAATTATCTTTCTATTTTCCTGGTACTATCTTTCATCCCTAATATTTTTTCATAAAAATCTAGAGGCAGAGGATTCTCCACAGCTTCGGGCTAGATTAGGCACAATTTTATCTCATTCAGCAGACAGAAATGGTAGATCAGGAGAGGCAATGCTTGATCCTAATGCCCAGTCTCATACTTACTGTTATTACCCAAAAGGAGCAACACAGTATTCAAATAAAAGTGGGGAATATATTATCAAAAGAGAAGATGGGGGAGATTGTAGTGGTTGGTATGGAATGGCTATTTTTCACGAAGGTTCTTGGGTATCTGAAAGAGAAAAAATCTGGTGGAGCAAAGAGCAGCAATCAGCAGAACAAAAGAAAAGTTAACATCTATGTTTATAGAAAACGGTAGGTCTACTTCAAAAGAAGAATGGGAATATTTAGAAGGAGTCCTGGATCAAGGGTTAGTTTTCGGTGTCTGGCCAGCTAAAAGAAAAAGTGGATTCGTTCACAGGATACAATTTAACAATAGTTCAAGACAATTAACAGTCTCTATTCAGGATAAGTTCGGCGGAAAAATTCTTCCGCAAAAACGTTCAGATGGAAATCCTCCCTATGTAAAAACTTATTTTATCTGGACAATAACAAATGCAGAGGAGGGTATTAAATTTTCTGATGAAACTCAAAAACACCTACATTTTAAAAAAAGATTGGCTGATAGATATGCAAGCTTTTTACAAGGATGGCTAAACAGAGAAGAAGACGTGGATAGCAGACTGCAAGACTTCAATGATACAAAAGCCGCCGTTTCTACAGAGGTTTATACACCAAGTGTTCGAAACTTATCAGGAAGACTAGATGCGAATGGATTCATTGGCATACAAGTAAAAACTGGAGAGCCTTTAAGTGGAGCCTATGCTGAGGTTAGCTTAGGAACGAAATTCCCTGGATTAGCGTCAGGAATACAGGCAGGGTATGGGGGTAGATTTGGTCCTCTTGATAAAGGTTATTTGTGGACTATTAAAGAAAATCTAGCATCAGAATTCCTTCAAAAAATCCTGCCACATCTAAGAAATATGAAGGAACGAGCAGTATTAGCCTTGGAATTTGAGGATCTAAATAGGTTATTAAAAAGAAAGGGAAGAGGATCTAAGCAAAGAGATTTATTAGCTCAAGCGTTAGAACGAGATTCTTCAAAATTTAATAGAGCCGATTTGTTAAGATTAGGATATATTGAGAAATCCCGCGATCTAAGTAGTCACCCAATTTAGACCTACTTGCTTCTTAAGAATCTTTGAGCAAAGTCATTAACAAAGTTGGAACCCCTGGAGATCATAAATCCTGATAATAGAAAGTCCAGGAATGGAGAATTACTTTGTATTCCTAAAACATAAGACAAAATATTTAGTTGATAGGTAAAAGATAAAAATACTGCAGTTGCGAGTGATATAAGCGGCAAATATGGACGGAGTTCTTTTACACTACCAAATAAATACTCAATAATTGATTCATTTAAAGATGAAAAGGCAAACACTATAGCAAGTGGAGAGAGAGTTACTGGATCCATTATTCAACCTTTCTGGGCGGGAAAAGAAACTTATATAGGTTAATTAAAGCGCCTACTAAAGTCAAGGTATTATCTGGTTGGGGCTGAGGTTGAGGTTCACTAGGAGGAGTTACTATAACAGGAGGCGGGGTAGACTCACTTTGGGCTAAAGCTTCCTGAAGAGAAATTATCTGTTGATTTACTACTGCTAAATTGGCTTGTAAACTACTAATTTGAGATTTTAAATTAGGAACTTCTTTGGCATTTCTAATTAGATCTCTGTGCTCTGAGGAATTAACCATAGAGACAATTATTTGCTCAATAGTCATTGGCCCATTAGTATATCTTTGTAAACCACCCATGTCCGGATCTCTGCCTAAAACTGATTGATAAAGTTCTGTTATTTGAGCCCCACGGTTTGAAGTTGTGGGAGGTTCAGTAATCCCAATACCTTCCACTATTTTTATTCTCCAGGAAGACCAGTCATCTCCCGGACAAGTAGTTGACTGACCTGGTAATTCTTTATGACCCCGGACTTTGTCCCATGAATTCACATTTGATAAATCAGGGTAGTTATTTATAAAGAATTCACATAGCTGGTGCGCACTATCTAGCTGTTGATTTGTAGGAACTCTTCCTTGGGTAAAATTACCAACCAGACAAATCCCTAAAACTTGCTCATTTAAGTTTGCCACATTAGCTCTGGCTGTACTGATATCTCCAACATAAAAAGTGGTTCCATCTTTGGCAATTAAAAAATGATATCCAATCCCACCCCAGCCATTACTGCTAATATGATAATTGGCAATCTCATCTGGTGTTTGAGTATCAGGACCAGCTGTGTGGTGAATTGCTAAGTAGTTAATTTGTGATAAAGGTCTAACCCAACTGAAGTTATATGAGTCTCCTGGAATAGAATCTCTTATATCTATAAATTTATTTCCCAAAGAGGGGATTATAAGGTCTGTTTTAGCCATCTAATATAGGCAGGGTTTGTTAATACTACAAGACTAATTTATACTTGTCAATCTAAATTCCGAAAATTGTTCTAAGATTGGGGACAGTTAAAATTAGAACTTGAAAGATAAGCATTAATAAAACAGAGGCAAAAAGCTTTCTATTACTAAATAAGGAATGATGTCTTCTAATAATAAACGGCAAACACATTTGTAAAACAACCATTACAGTAAATGTTGCAGCTCTGGCAGATTGTAATCCAAATCGTATGTTTATTTGCCAAAAGACTAGAAGACAGACTAAAGCAATAGATATTCCGCCAATCAGAATATACCTAATCATGGAAGAATTTAAAATATTATATTCTCTCCTGGGAGGAACTCTCATGATGTTTTTTGAAGGATTATCAAAACCTAAAGCTAAAGCCGGTAAACCATCTGATACAAAATTAATCCATAGGATTTGGGTTGGTAAAAGAGGAACAGGCAAGGCCAAGACAGCGGCAACAGAGATAAGTAAAGTTTCAGCTAAATTACCCGTCATTAAAAATTTAATTACTTTTAAAATATTGCTATAAATTACTCTGCCTTGTTCAACAGCAGAAATTAAGGTAGCAAAATTATCATCCAGTAGAACTAAATCAGCGGCTTCTTTAGAAACATCTGTGCCAGTTTTACCCATAGCAACCCCGACTTGAGCTTGCTTTAAAGCCAGCGCATCATTTACACCATCACCTGTTACAGCTACCACTTCGCCTAAACTTTGATAAGCTTTTACCAACCTGTGCTTATTTTCCGGAGTAATCCTGGCAAACACGGAAATTTTTGGCAGCTGAGATCTTAATTCTTCATCATCTAATTCACTTAGCTGATCACCTGTTAAAACTTCATCTCCCTGTTTCAGCAATCCAATTTGCTCAGCAATTGCTTTAGCAGTCAAAGCATTATCTCCAGTTACCATTACTACTTTTATACCAGCCTGCTTGCAAATCCTAACTGCTTCTTTTGCTTCTTCCCTTATTTGATCAGCTATGCCAATTAACCCTAAAAAGGTCTTTTTTTCACAAAAAGCTAAGACTCTTAATCCTTGAGAGGCCATTTGCTGGTAAGTTTTGTCCCAATGTCTCAATTGTTTTTCACTTAAATTAACTTGTTTGAAAATAACTTCAGGCGCTCCTTTTGAGAACTCCTGTTTCTTTCCTTTAAAATCCCATACCGTAGTCATCATCCTAGTCTCCAAAGAGAAAGGAATTTCCTCAACTAATTTCCCTTCAGATCTTAGCAGTTCTATATCTAAATTTTGATCTTTTGCCCAAAGAAGTAAGGCTCCTTCTGTAGTATCACCTAAAATATCATACCCGCCGTGATTCTCTTTTAAGACTAAGCTGGCGCTATTACAGAGCACTGCACATTTTATTAACTCATTTAAGCCATCCTTTGATGATTCAAACTTATTTACCCTCATCTCATTTTTAGTCAAAGTACCTGTTTTATCTGAAAGTACAATTGTTGCAGCTCC
>CAYMUB010000067.1:0-24102 GCA_964393545.1 uncultured Gammaproteobacteria bacterium
GCTTCCTGACGGTACTGCTGCTCTGTTTGCTTAAACTGTTCTATTTGTTGAGGGGTAAATTGTTGTTGGTTAGCACCACCTTGATTGCTAATTCCTTGCGAGCCTCCTTGAGAACCAGAACCTCCTTGCTGGTTTCCTGGATTTCCTTGTTGCTGTGGGCCATTTGAAGAGTTATTTGGTATGGTGCTGCCAGCATTTACCCCTGTCCTGGCATTTGCTCCACCAGGATCTGAGCCTTGTTGAAAATTACCCTGGTTTGGTGCTCCCTGATACTGTTGAGTCCTTTGCTGCTCACCCTGTTGTTGATATTTTTGGTAGGTCTGTTTTTGTTGTTCTGGATATTGCTGCATTAACTGCTGATATTGTTTTTTCTCCTCTGCGTTTTTGGGCTGGTATTGTGGTTGCCCTCCTTGGTTTGGTTGGTTAGGCTGATTTTGCCCAGGTTGCTGTTGTGGCTGCTGAGGAGGTGAATCATGCTTTTCCTCTTGCTTGGGAGCCTCTTGTCTTGGTGGCTCTTGTTGTGGTGGCGGCGGCGGACCTCCTTGAGGGGGAGCCTGAGCGATCATTGTTCCTAAAACATGAGATCTGTCATAAGCCACCTTAATTACCAATCCGCTAACTACAATAATTGCCACCAATACAGGAATGGTTATAAATCCTTCGGAGTATGATTTTCTTTGGGCAGATTTTTTTAACATGTAAATAGCTCCTACAATAAGTAAAGCAAATATAACAGGTATTTGTCAAGTTTTTGGTGTCTTGATAGGATATAACCCAGTTTGTCCTACTTGACTACAATCAGTGTTGATATATTTTGATCCACATGATTGTAGTTGACATATTCGGGTTGTATTTGATAATGTTAGGGTATTAGTATGGCCATTACTTTATACCGCAGACAAAAGCAAATTTTAAGTTTTCTCAAGCAATATATTGATAAATATGGTTATTCCCCTACTTTGGGAGAGATTGCAGAAGCAATTGGAGTCTCCTCTTTAGCCACAGTTCATGAACATTTACAATCTTTACAAACTAAAGGTGTTATCAAAAGATTTGAAGGGGCTGTCAGAGGAATTGAAGTTTTAGAATCAAAATTTGGTGCCACTGTACAACAAGGAGTTGAATTACCTATCTTAGGATATATTGCTGCAGGACAACCAATTATGGCTTATACAGACCCTGATGCTTCAATCAAAGTTTCTCCTTCTATGATTTCCGGCAAAAAAAGATCTTATGTACTGCAAGTTAAAGGAGATTCCATGATTGAGGAGGGGATATTAGACGGGGATCATGTGATTATTGAAGAACAAATTCATGCTAATGATGGAGATATTGTGGTAGCACTTTTGGATAATGGCTTAGCCACTTTGAAAAGATTTTTTAAAGAAGCAGATAGGATCAGACTGGAACCAGCCAATTCTACCATGTCCCCTATTTATGCTACAGATGTCAAAATTCAAGGAAAATGTGTGGGGGTAATCAGGCGGTTCAGTTAATCCACCCCTTTTTACTAAACCCTCTTTACTGTATACTAATTCCTGATGCATTTTGATTTAGTCTCCCTGGTTAAAACTGCTGGATATTTTGGGATTTTTGCAATTGTTTTTTTAGAGTCTGGATTGCTGATTGGTTTCTTCTTTCCGGGAGACAGTCTACTCTTTACCGCAGGATTTCTTGCTTCCCAGGGTTATTTGGATATTACTATCTTAATTATTGGATGCTTTATATTTGCTGTTGCAGGGGATAGTATTGGCTATGTGATTGGATCCAAATTAGGACCCAAGTTATTCTCCAAGGATAATTCACTTCTCTTTAACAGAAAACATCTGGCTGCAGCCCAAAAGTTTTACGGCAAACATGGAGGCAAAACCATTATCCTGGCAAGATTTATGCCGGTTATTAGAGCCTTTGCACCGGTTGTAGCTGGAGCTGGAAAAATGGACTATAGAAGATTTGTCTTTTTTAATCTGGTAGGAGGCATGTTGTGGGCAGTTGGAGTAACTTTGGCAGGATATTACCTAGGCAGTTTAATCCCTGATGTTGATAAGTATCTTCTTCCAATAGTTGGTTTGATCATTTTTGTCTCTATCCTGCCGGCTCTACATCATATCCTGGTGGATGCCGAAATAAGGGCAAGTATTGTTAAAAAGTTTAAAAGAAGTTAAAAAATGTATAATATCCTCAAATGTTATACATAGTTCCTACCCCTATTGGCAATTTAAAAGATATCACTCTAAGGGCTTTGGAGATTTTGCAATCAGTTGATGGAATAATTTGTGAAGACACCAGAAGAACTTCTTTGCTTTTGAATCATTATCAAATCAAAAAACCACTAATAATATTAAATGACTACAATGAGGCAAAAAACATGGGTTATATCCTGGAAAAACTCCAGGTTGGAGAGAACTTGGCTTTAGTTTCTGATGCAGGAACCCCACTTATTTCTGATCCAGGATATAAACTGGTTAGAGAGTGTTTATTACAAAATATTCCTGTTGATTCATTACCCGGACCTTCCTCTGTTATTACTGCTTTAACTTTATCAGGACTGCCCCCAGATAAATTTATGTTTTTAGGCTATTTGCCGGAAAAACCAGGACGCAGAATTGAGGCTATTAAAAACCTTGATCAAAAAACCACTAATATTATTTTTGTTTCCCCTCATAAACTGATTAAAACTTTAGAAAACTTAAAAGAAGTTTTTGGAGATGTTGAGATAGTTTTAGCAAAAGAATTAACTAAAATCCATCAAAGTGTACAGAAAAAAACAATAAAAGAATGGCTGGAAATTTTGAAAAATCCTAAGGGAGAATATATTCTACTTTTAAGTATCTCTTCTTAGAATCATTCTTTTTTCTACCTGATGTAATAATTCATGGGCTGAGGAAGCTTCATATCTTTCAACTACTACTCCATATACTCCCTTTTTTACTAAAAACTCTAACACCTTGGGATTTTGGGTTAAATTACCAACCGCTATAAAAGGTATTTTTACTTTATGCAGCAACTTTAAACCATCTTCCAAAAACTCTAACAACCCATCTACTTCATTTTTATAAAAAGTTAATTCCTGCTCCAAATGATCAAATCCATTTAAGTGAGCAATCAGTTCATCTAAATTCAAAACCACTCCATCCAAACCAGTAATTAAATAGTTATCCAGATTAATAATATTTTCCGGTACAGCTATTTCCAACCATTGTTTTAAAGAATTTTTCCTCATTAACTTTTTTATAGCCAGCTCTCTTTTAATTTGCATCAGTTCTGAAACAGACCTCACAAAGGGGATAACTATATGGATGTTTAATAAACTTTTTTTATGTCTGACAAAATCTAAAGCCTGAATCATAGGATCAAGCAAACTTTTTTGGTGCAATAGCCTTAATGCTCCTCTAACTTTTCCCATGCCTTCTGATTTATCAGCCAGTTTAAATAAAATAGGGGAGGAGGGAAAAGTACTACCAGATTCCACCAGTTTAAAAACTAAATTTTCAAAAGAATCCCTTGGCTTATTCAAATCAAAAATCTTTTCAGAGGCTAGATAAATCCCATCTACTTCTTTTTCAACAACAAATCCGGTTGATAAATCTAAAAATATTTTGACAGCAGACTTAAACTTAATATTTTTGGATTTTGTTTCAGAAACAGTCACAGGAAGACTGGAAATAATCGGGTGAGGAGTATAAGGTATGACTTTGGTTAATTTAACTCCCTTATCTACAATCCACTCATATTGGTGAGGAATAAATAGTTTTTTATTAGCCTCTTTGGTAATTTCATCTATTTTTTTCAAATCATAGGGATGAACTTTCCCCTCCTTAATTTTGATGACAGTATCATCCTGCAGAGAATCAAAATATGCCAAACCTTGAGCCTTAACCTGGCTTGAAAATATCACAATCTGAGGATCTAACCCTTCTGTAATCCTTTTATAAAATCCATCTTGCCAAAGCCTTTTTTTAATTTGATCTATCCATAAAGAAAGTAAATTAAGCCATAGATTTTTGACAGATTTTTGTTTCCCTGCTTCCTTTTTTAGAATCTCCGGCACTGGTAAAGAGTTGATCTCTTTTTTGACTAAAGTTAGACTTTGTTCAAATATTTCTTTGGAACCAAAATCATGATGCTCGATAATTGTTTTTAATTTAAGATCAGGAGGAGTTACAACTATACCATCTGCTACAGGCAAACCAAATCTTGAAAGTTTTCCCAAAGCCACATTTAAGTTTCCAAAAATTAGACTATCTTCATCTGTTAAACTTTTGATGGGCAGTATTTCGATCATAAGTTAAAAGGTAAAAGTAAAAAGTCAAAAAGTTTTTTACTTTGAATTTTTTACTTTAAACTTATTATATCTCCTACTTTAATATTAAACTTCTTAACAGTCCCCCCGTTTATTTCCAAAACTTTATCCACTTCCTCCTTGGCAGAATAAATTGGTAAACTTGAATCAGCCTGGCCATTTTGGGGAGGAGGAATATTCTCTAAAATATCTACTACTTGATCATTCTTAATCCAGACAAAGTCTAAAGGAAATTTTAAGCCTTTCATCCAAAATGGGTATTTATCCAATTTTGGGAAAATAAACAACATGCCTTCATTCTCCCCCAAAGATACTTTACCTCCCAAGCCTTTACTTCTTTTGGAAGCTGTGTCAGCTATTTCTGCTTTAATCTTTGCTTCTCCAATTTGGATTTCTTTAAACTGAGCAGTCTGAGGTAAAAAGGGAATTTCCGGCGTTGTACCTGAATTTTTGGAAGGAACAAAGAAAAAAATCCCTGCTCCAATCAGCAAAACCAATATCACTGTCTGGGCAATGAATTTTTTCATATTAATTTAAGACTATCACAAGACAGTTATTTTAGCACCTTCCCCACATCCCCTTTTTACCATCCCTGGCTTGTTTTTCTGCATCTTTGAATTGCTCATTAAATTTGACATCCGGAGGATAAGTATAAACCTTAGCAAAACCTTCCCTGACTAAATAATCATTCACAAACAAAATCTGACCATTTTCCAAAGGCAGGAAAATATATCTAAGTATTCTTTTATATTTATCAGTATCTGAGACATCTTTTTGTAAAATTACTATCTTTCCTGACAGCAAACTTTTAGTTTCATTGCTAGCTTCTTTGCCAAAACATCCAACAGGCCTTCTGGGATCAACAGTTTCCGGAGTATCAATACCAACAAAACGGACTGTTCTTTCTGCACCATCCAATAAAACTTTAATGGTATCTCCATCCACCACCTCCAAAACCTTAGCCCTCTCCCCCATCAACCCTTGAGTAGCCCGCTCGCCATCGCTAGCCTCTGGAACATTTTGAATTATAGGAGCAGGAGAGGCAACTGCTGGCTGCTCCTTATTAAATCCCCTCCACAAAAACCCTAAACCACTAAAGATGATGAGAAATGAAGTTAATACAAGTAATTTAGTATTTTGAAACATTATTTAAGACTAATTACTAAATACCTGGGTAAACATTTTGCTATAAACTCCCCCATCCATGGCTCCAATACCAATTTTTGCATAATCTTTTGATAAAATATTAACCCTGTGACCCTCTGAATTCATCAATCCTTTATGAGCAGACTCAACACTTGGGGCATAAGCTAAATTTTCACCAACCACTAGATAATCTATTCCTGCCTGAGTCATCCTGTCAGCTACAGAAAACCCTTCCAGGGAGTAATGAGAAAAATAACCCTTTTTGAGCATATCTGCGCTATACCCTCTGGCTATAGCTCTTAATCCCCTATCCAGAACAAGCATCTTTAAGTTTTTATCAGCTCTTTCCTTATTTACTAAATCAACCATCTTATTTTCTGCTGACTCATCTGTTTCAAAATCAGCTGTCTTAAAACCTAAATTAATCTTTTGGTCTGTTTTGGGCTTGATTGTTAGAAAAGTCAGATTATCATTAGTCACTCCCCCAAAAACATTTTTAACAGGCTGTTCCAAAGCATAAGCATTTTTCAAAATCACACTGCCCATTTTTGAATCCAGAACTGCTTTTTTAACAGCGGGCTGAATTGGAAAAGTGGCAATCATGACCAGAGTAAAGGCAATAAAAATTAGGCCTTTTAAAAAAGCAGGTACTAAAGGTAAAATGCGGGACCCTTTAAACCTTAGCACAGGAAACTTAGGAAAAAGTATTCTCACACAAATAAAAAAAATGCTTTCTGATAAAAACCAGACCGACATAAAACCCACAATTAATGATAAGGAGCGCGGAATTTGAAAATTAGTTTCATATAATTTAGCCAGTAAATTATAATTGCTAAAAGATAAAAATGAAGAAAAAACAAAACTAAATAAATCTAAAAACTCCAAAACTACTGGCTGATCCCAAGATTTAAGAGTAAAAAAAATCAAGGTGGCAATAATTATTAAATCAACCCAGTTCATTCGCTTACTTCTTCACCTTCAAAAATAACTCCATCTGAGGAACCAGACCCCTGAGAAGTAGCTGGCGGGGCAAAGGAAAAATCTGCTAGAACTTTATCATGTGCACTAGTCCAGAAATCCTTATTGTCTTTATTAGGAGTTTCAACAGTAAATAATATGCCCTGGTCTATACTGCCCAGCAATAATCTATCTTCACCAGCTATTTCTAAGGCTTTTAAACTTCCCAATTTTACCTCTTTAGGAGATTGGGTGAATTTAGTAGTCTTAACCCATTCTTCCAGAGAATTTACTTTACTGTCCACAATCTTTATTGCTAAATTTCCTTCAACTCCTTTGGCAGTTAACTGAATATCTGCATAAGTAGTGTTATCCTTGGGGTCATTATTTACCAAAGACAGATTATCAGGATAAGAAAAAGTAAATCCAGCAGGATCAGAATATGATTTCAGAGTTTTTGATGGAGAGATTTGAGTGATTGTTTCCTGTTTAATTGTTTGAGGTGCAGATAATAGGCTTTTTTTGGGATTTAAAAACATCACTATAATACTAACAATCAGTCCCAAGGCTATCAGCAGCAAAACCAGAGTTTTCCGGTCCATTAATTTTAGTATATCATTTATGTTAAAGTAATAATTAATGAATAGGTTGGTATTTTTTGTTACTTTTTTATTTTCTGTACTTTTTTTTACACCAACTGTGCAGGCAAAGATGCTGCCCCAAGCCACAAAAGGAGCAGGAAAACCAAAAACTGCTGCAGTTTCATCTGGAATTAGTGTTTATCCTAAATTTAGAGCAGATA
Organism: uncultured Gammaproteobacteria bacterium; assembly: GCA_964393545.1. Lineage (GTDB taxonomy): Bacteria > Patescibacteriota > Microgenomatia > Daviesbacterales > UBA10151 > CAYMUB01. The sequence continues at coordinate 7,209 of CAYMUB010000067.1, forward strand.
GAAGAGCTCTAGAAGTAAGCTTTGGCAATTTACAAAATGCCAAAAGTGTTTCCTATGCTTTAACTTATAACACTTCTGAGCAGGAGGAGGGAGCTATCGGAACTTTAAACTTAAGTAATCCTGCCAACAATTCAGCTGAACTTTTGTTTGGAACATGTTCTAAAAATGTGTGTAGATATCATACGGGCATCAGTAATATGAAACTGGAAGTTTCTTATACTTCAAAGTCAGGAAGCAAATACACCAGAAGATACAAAATGAGGGTGTAACCAATTTCAAACTAAAAATACTTGACAGACATATTATAATTTATTGTTATGCAGATCCCAGAGATTAAATCTTTTGAACCATTTGAGCTAAATAGAGCTGGCATATTTGCAGATCTACTGGAGAGAAGACATCAAGGTATTACTGAAGACTGGCAAAAAATTTTATTAAGGGAGAGTATATGCAGTTTATCAAAAGACCTTCTTTTTCAGGGTAGAGGAGTATTGTATGAGGTATTGTGTATGAATACCAAACTAAGAAGGCTAGTTATGAGTAATCCAAATATATTAAACACCCCTGAATATTTGAACACTTTAGGGTTTAGGGATAATATAACTAATCCCCGCAATTAATAGATAGGACTTTTATTTCAGGAACGATCATCGGACTATTTTAAACTACTCCCAACATTTTTCCCAAATAGTGTTATACTTAACGCCATGGCAAATTTTAGAGACAATAAATTTAGTAGAGGTGGGGGAGGTTTTAGAGGTGGAGGTGGAGGCGGCGGGGGTTTTAGAAATAGAGACTCACAAGGACCTGTTACCATGCATCCAGCTGTTTGTGATAATTGCAGGAAAGATTGTGAAGTTCCATTTAGGCCAACCAGCGGTAAACCAATCTTTTGCAGCAGCTGCTTTGAAAACAAAGGTGGTTCAGATTCAAGAAGATCTGAAGGAAGAAGTTTTGAGAGGCCTGCTAGTTTTGAAGACAGACCAATGTTTGAGGCAGTTTGTGATGAGTGCGGAAACAACTGCAAAGTTCCTTTCCGGCCAAGTGGAGATAAACCTATTTACTGCAGTAATTGTTTTGGAGAGAAAAAAGGAACTGGAAATAAAGACAGAATCCAATCCCAACCTCAGTCTAGTGAACAACTTGAGGCATTAAATAACAAACTGGATAGAATATTAAAATTACTGGAACCAGCTGTTAAGACAGAAACAAAACCTGAGAAACCAGTTGAAGAATCAATTGAAGCAACTCCAAAAAAAGCTAAAAAGTCTAAAAAAGTTGCCTCAGAAAAATTAGTTTCTTAAACTTCCAGTAAGTGTTTATTATTGTTAAGCCATTTTCTATGTTGTTTATGTGCAGGGGTATATTTATCAACCATGTTCCAAAATTTCAAGCGGTGGTTTTTTTCTATGGTATGTGTCAGCTCATGTATAACTACATAATTTATTACTGTTATAGGCGCCATAATCAGCCTCCAGTTAAATTGTAAAGAGTTATCAGGTGAACATGATCCCCATTTGGAAGAAGTATCAGAAAATCTAAGGCTTTTGTATTTAACATTCATCTTTTTACTCATATATTCCACCTGTTTAGTAATTACTTCTTTTGCCTGCTTTATATACCAATTAGTTAACTCTTTTTTAATTCTAAACACTTGAAAATTTGGGAAATTTAATGTACTGGTTACAGATATTTCTTTAAAATCCCCTATCTTGAGTTTATATCTATCCCCCATATATAAAAATTCCTCACCCATCTGGTAGGTTTTTTTATTTACTTTCCTTTTCCCCACTTTTTGCAAAGCCTTTAAAATCCAATCCTCTTTATCTTTAATAAAATTTTGGATTACTCTCTCAGGTACAAAAAATGGAGCTTTTACAATTAATTTACCTTGCGGGGTAATATGTATAGATATTGATCTTCTGACTGAACGGACAATAAGAGGGGTTGGAATACTAAACATAAGCTAGCCTTTTAAGCAGGTGGTATTATAACAACAAATTAGGGTATGAGCTATACACCTATATTTAGTTAACAGTACAATCTTTACCGTAATAATTTATCTTTCCAAAATAAGTTTTAACTGCTTTTAAATCTTCTTGATCAATTATTCCATTTTGATCGGTATCAGCATTACGACAGGATATATTATTTGCATTACTATCTCCAGGCTTCTTTCCCTGACAACTAGAAAGGATGGAAAAATCAGTAATATTAATAAAACCATCCCGATCAATATCTGCCATACATAATTTTGGATCATTAAAAGCAATCTGCAAAGATACAGAATCAGAAGTATGACTTAATTGCTTGATTTTAATCTTATTAATTTCATCTTTAAACTCAGCACCATCCTTAAGAGCTGCATCTCTCATCGTTCCAAAAGACGCGTTTCCAGCCTCACCTGGAGAGGTATCAATCAGTGAAGAAAAGAAGTAATCCTTAAAACTTGGATCAAATATATGGATCCGTACTCCTTGAGTTTTAAATTTCAAATCATCTGTGAAGGATGGCTCCTCATCAAAACCAAAACTCTTTCTGAATTCCAAATAATACTCTTCTGTAGAGTTTGGTTTTAAAAGCTTAATTGTTTGGATTTGGTTTGGTTTAGCTGGAATCTCTACAGGAACATCTATGGAATAGACGCCAGAAGTGGTTACAGTCTTAATATTGCTTGGATCAATCCATCGGCCTCGCTCTGTTGGCCATCGGCCACGACTTTATTTTTTGCAGCTACAGGTAAGACAAATGCGCGCGATTTTTACTATTATAGTCCCGCTATGGCGGGACGGGAATACCACAATATTATTCAAGTGTTACATATTTTATTACTCACCACAATCAGCTTGTTGTAACAATCTAATCACCACAATGGATAATTGTGGACCACAATTGTGGTAACTTGCTTCAAAAACCCACAAGGAGATCTTTAATTTGTACTCAATGAAGTATTAAGCAGTTTAAATTTAGGAGTTACTTTTCACAATATTCTCTTTCTGTAATCTTCTTAGCATTACTGCATCAGATACCTGAAATGTATCTGGTAAATCTTGAATTACTGGGGCTAAAACTTCAGGAGACTCTAGAGATGGAATTCTACCTAGCCTCTTTTCTAATTCACTGAGCAGCAAATTTGTTGGCACCAAAACTAATCCTGCGAAAGTTTGTGCTTGTATCTCAGTAAATTTGTAAATCTGATCGTCTGCTTTATCGTGTGAACTTAGATAATCCTCAAAAAATTTTGGGCCATATTTCTCGTACCAATTCTTATGTAAAATTAAATGTCCTATTTCATGGGCGATTGAAAATCTCGTTCTTTCAGGAAATCTCACAAAGCAATTCTCATCCACTGTAATCTGAGAAAAATCTGAGTTAATGAAGGCATCTATTCCTATCAAAGATTTTATACCAGGAACAGCAAATATAGCGATATCCATTTTATGCTCGACAATTTCTTCAATAGGGATAGGAAGATCAAACGAGGGATGATAAGTTTCTAAAAAATCATTAGCTGCATTTATTACATCTGCCAGCTTTAAATTCGGTCCCATTATTTTTTATGGTTAACATCGTTAAGTAGTTTAATCAGCTCTTTAATTTTCTTTTTATCTAATTTCTCGCCCCTGGCAGTTCTATAAAAGGCCGGGAGGATTGAAAGAATATGGGGATTTTTGTATATGTCTTCAGGAATTTTGCCTTTAGCTGTATGGGCTAGATCAAAGAATACTGTCCACTCTTCACTATCGCGTGGTATTTTTAAAGCAGCTGCATAGCCTTCAAGTTTTTGTTTATCAACACTGGGAGAAAGGATATTCCTTTCCAGCCTGCTAATATTTCCCGGATCGTAATTGTATCTTTCACAAAACGATCTTAGGGTAAATCCGAGAAATATTCTTTTTAATCTAAAGAATTCTCCAAATGATTTTGTAGTTGTATTTTGACTTTTATTCATAAGTGTTGTATTTATTGTACAACACTATTTTAATATGAACATTGATATATTGTCAAGTTCTGAAAGGAGGTTAAAATACAATGGCAATTACAAGTAAAAGAGTTGGGAAATTGGCATCAAAGTTACTAAAGAAAGATTTGTCGAGGAAGAAAGAGAAATCAGTAGCCGGAAGTGCGCTGAGACAAGTAAGAAGAAAAAGATAGAAATTTTTGAAAAGTTCTTAAAATTTTTGCGTTCGAGCCGAAAGTTTACGAGCTTCAGCTAATAGATTAGATTGTCATAACAACCTAATCAAAATTTGTGAGCCGGCTGGGGATCGAACCCAGGACCAAGAGATTAAAAGTCTCCTGCTCTACCGCTGAGCTACCGGCCCGCTCGCCATCGCTACGCTCAGGCGTTAGCGGGCGAGCACGCCCAACACGCTAGAGAATATACGTTCAATGTTCAAGTAGACTTATTCATATTATACTTTGACTCGATTCCACACACAAGTTCAGATATAATATTGTTATGAAAAAGGATTTCCCAAAAGGTACTTTTCCCTCTCCTTTACCTGATGGATTTTACAAAGGTACAGTTCAAAATCTAAATACTAATTGGAAAGGAAAAATATTTGATGCTACTAACTCTTCTGGAATAAATATTTTTGGGGATAAAAAAGTTTATCTATTTAAAACATACAAGGGCAAAGGGTTACAGGACAAAAATTTAGATGTCTTAAAAATTGACTATAATTTAAAGGAAAACCCTTTTTGGTTAAGATTTATTTTGGATGAGATAGTTCAGATTGCTCCTGGAAAATACCTTGGCAAAGTCCTTTTAAACCTTATCCCAGGTCTACCATTTTCCTTAGGCTACTTTTGGTTGGAAAGGTGAAATACGTAAACCAATGAAAGTAGCTGCAGTTGTGACTAAAATTTCTCTTTGGACTTGTTCTATATCACAAAGCCTTGCATTTGCAAATTCAATCGTTTGAAGCATTTGACCTCTTTCCCTCTCAGTCTCCAGTGGTGGTAATTCTGAATCCTTGTATCTCAGATAAAGTTGGCGTCTAGTGTGAGCTGTATATAAATTTGCTGCTGTCATTCCTAAATCAACCCAGGGCTGGACATTAATTCCTCCAATATTTCTCCACCCAGCGATTTCTGTAAAAACACACCTCATGGTTCTGGTTCCCAAACCCTGTAATAAATTTTTCCCCATCTCAGGAGGTTTAAAACCTAATGTTTCCAGTCTGGCTCTTTCTTTAGAAGGTTCTGTACAACTAAGAGCAGCACCATAAGCTGCTCCTTCTCCCAAAAAATCTCCTTTTAAATAAGCAGTTCTTGCTCTCAGAAGAGCAGCCCAAGCTTCTTGTCTCCTATCATATCTGGGATCAAGCTTTTGACCTTCGAATCTATTGTGTATACCTGGTTCCTCCACTTCAAAAACATCTGCCATGGAACCATCAAATTTGTCACAACCATACGCCAATGCCTTAAAGAATGTTAATACCTCTAATTCTTTTCTACTGAATTCATGATTTGCTACGTGAGCTTGTTCTTGTATAAAAGTAGTAACGAGATGTATACCAGCTCCGATCCTGGTTAATCCATCTGGAGTAAGTCCTGGTGCTGCATGATGTGCTTTGGTCATCAACCAAATAGATGAAGGATCAACAAGTTTTCTTACAAAAGATCTTCCATCGCCAAACTTTTCAACATCAGCCATAGTACAGGCTAATATACAAATTTAGACATGAAATGTAAAGCTATGAGATATCTAGATGAAGTTTATTGTTTTTGGATAATATAGACATTACCTGCTTTGTCATCAGATAAATATAAATTTCCGGAAAGATCAAAAGTTAAATCAACTGGCCTGCCCAAAGCATCTTGAGGACCATTTGTGGCTGAAGGAGAAATAAATCCTGTTAAAAAATCTTCAGAATTTGTAATAGTATCGCCTTTAACTTTTAAATGTACTACCTTATACCCAATAGGAGTTGATCTGTTCCAGGACCCATGATATGACACTAACAAGTCCCCTTGCCAGTCACCAGGGAATTGGGGAGAGTTGATAAATGTTAAGCCTAATGGTGCGCTATGAGCTGGAATTTCATATATAGGCTTTTCTGTATTTTGACAATTGGCATTTGGATTAAAATTAGTATCAGGTATTTTATTTCCATAACAATTTGGCCAGCCATAATCCCTAGGTCCTGAGCCTGTCGAAGGATTAATAATATTTATTTCATCAGGAGGTAAATTGTCTCCTAATAAATCCCTGCCCATTTCTGTTCCCCAAAGCTCCCCAGATTTTGGATTAAACTGAATAAAAGGAGCATTTCTTAAACCTTTGGCAAAGACTTGAGGATTATTCCCCTCAAAATCTGAGATTAAAACAGTGGCTGAAAGGTTAGATTTATCATTACAAACATTACAGGTTGATCCAACAGATACAAACATCCTGCCATCTATGTCAAAAGTAATTGTTCTATTATTATGATTACTATTTTCCGGTAAAGAAAAAAGGACTTTATCATAAGTTGCTGTTAAATTTTCTTCGTCCCAATTAAACCTTACTACCTTATCCACTTCAGCAACATATAATTTATCTTTAAAAAAGGCTAAACCATGTGGATGATTTTCTCCACTTATTATGACTTTTTTGCTATCTGCCACCCCATCTTTATTTTTATCAGGTAAAGCATAAATATTTCCAGCTTGTGGATCTGATACAAGCAAAGTTCCACCATGACTAAATTGTAAATCTCTGGCAGATCCTAATCCACTAGCAAATATATGAATCACAAAACTTGAGGGGAGTATGAATGGAATAGCTGGTATATCTCCTAATGATATTTTTGTTGTGATTGTAGATTCCGGAGAGGGTTGAGTTGAGGAATTTTTATTGATTAGTATTGCTGCAAAAATAGCCAAAATAATAACTATAACTATGACTGCACCTACCTGTTTCATATAAGTATTTTACATTAAATTTAGCATATAACTACCAATAGGAATTAGCACAAAGATTTGTTGAACTATAGAGGGAAGTTTTCCGCAGCAACGGTCTCAACAAACCAAATAACTGATCCTTTTATAACATTGGTATATATTTTACTTGGAGAAACAGGAGCAATCCGCTCAAGAACTTTTCTAGGAACAAGAGCAGGACAGCCTGATTTGTCACCAGTCTCTTTAGGAATAAATCTTTGAAAAAGGAGGATGTGATCTCTTACATCTGGAGTAAAATCAATTGAATATCGTTCATTTTCAAGTAAGGTTAAATTAAACCAATATGGATTAAAATAACCTCTATGATCTCGTAAGATGCCTGTTCTTTGAAAAAAAGTTCTTCCTCCAGCTTCCTTATCTCCAATTGCTAGACGAGCAAATAAGTCATTACTATTTATAATAGTATCTCCTAAGAGAGTTTGCTTCATATAAGCTGCCACATCATTAGCGCGTTCTAAAATAGCTTCTTTATAATTAGGATCCCTTGTATCTGTTGGCAATATTTTAAAAGTTGATGCAGGCAACGGAGCAAATTCTACGCTATCCTTTGTTTGTACCATACCCATTAAACTTAAATGTTTAAATTTCTTCAGCTAAATCACCACCTTTCTTAAGTACCTGATTATACCTAAGTGGTGGGATTCGTTTTAGAACCTACTTAATAATATGGCTAATAATGATTTAAAGAAAATAAAGGAGCTTCTAGAAATAGTAAAACACAAAGTTGACAAGATGGAAGTAAGTAGGACAGGTCAATCAGCATCAATTCATTTAATGAAGGACCAACAGTCTGTAATGAATGAAAAGTTAGATGCTATTGGTAAAGACTTAGGAGAGGTAAAGGAAACTCAAGAAGGTCATACTAGAAGACTGGAAGCTTTAGCAGGAGACACAGAGCAATTACTTATGGATGTTAAAGGAATTAGGGATAAAGAAGGTATGGCTCATTCAAGAAACAAAAGGGAAATAGATGAAATTAAAAGACCTGTAGGATTGCCTCTAATGCCTGATATTCCTGAATAGCTTTAAACCAAATTTGGTATATAATCGGGATCGTGAGCATAGCACTATTATCTGCCTTAGAAGCCTTAAGACTGCTAAGAAGAGACCCTGTTAAATACGCCAGAGGGGTTGGGGGAATGTATCTTTTGTCTGTCAAGGGGTTGGAACTTGGCAGAGTTGCTAGAGCTTGTTTTTTCTTTTTTAGGAATATCGATGATGCTTTGGATGAAGATAGAAAAGATATTAAAAACCCGTTATCTCATGTTTTGAATTGCCGGAAACAAATTGCCTCAGGTAAGTTTAAGGATCAACCAAAAATTGTAAATCTGGCTAGGTTTGCCATTGAAAGACTGCAAAAAAAATCCAAAAAAGCAGATAACCCCAAACAAGATTTTTTAGATGAGATAGATGTAATTTTATTTGACTTTCAAAGAGCCAAAAAAAGAAAAGTGCTAAAAAAAAAGGAGCTAAAAAAATATTATCAAAATACTTTTTTTCCGGTAATAAATCTAATGTTAATTGGGTTAAATTCCAAACTTAGATCCAAGGATATTCCCCAACTTTCATTTTGCCAGGGAATAATTTATACCATCAGAGATCTTAAAACAGATTGGCAAAGAGGAATTATTAATATTCCCAAAGAGATTTTAAAAAAGGCAAAACTGACAGCAAAGAGTAATATTGATAAAATAAAAGATAGTCCAATAATTAAAAATTGGTTTAAAAAAGAAATGATCAATTGTCAAAAGGATTTGGAAATTTTAGAAAAAAAATTAACCAAAAATAACGAAAGTTTAACTACCAAATTCTGTATGGGTCTTACTAGTCCCCTTTTTAAATTAGGCAGGAAATATTTATTTGAAATATGAAAAAAATTCTTATCTACACAATAATACTTACAATCCTTGTTACAGCCACTATCAGCTTTGGAATTTCTAAAAAGTCCTACTTTGACCATCTCTTAACTTATTCTGTTTGTGATAAACCTATTAGTTACAAACTAGATACAGTAGATCCTAAATTTAATTTATCAAGAGATGGGTTTTTAGACGATGTTAATCAGGCTGCTCTTATTTGGAATAAAACTTTAAACAAGAATCTGTTTGTTTATGACCCAAAGGGATCTTTGAGTATTAATTTAATCTATGATGAAAGACAATCCCTAACAAGTAAAGTTAATCAATTGGAAGATACTGTTAAATCAAAACAACAAACCCTTAAGCCTGAAATTAGCCAGTATCAAAAATCAGTTTCAGATTTTAAACAAAGGACAGCAGTCTTAAACAAGGAAATTGAATACTGGAATAGCAAAGATGGAGCTCCTTCTGAAGAATATAAAAAAATAATCCAAAAACAACAGGACCTAAAAGCTGACGCAGACCGGCTAAACGCTATGGCCAAGGATTTAAATATTTCAACAGGGGTTTATAACTCTGAGATAAATCAGTTAAATCAAACAATTTCTTCTTTGGATAATGCTTTGCAAGAAAAGCCTGAGGAAGGGGTATTTAAGTATCCGGAAAATGTAATTGAAATTTATTTTAATATCAACAGTCAGGAGTTAATTCACACCCTGGCTCATGAATTAGGTCATTCAATAGGACTGCAACACAGTAATAATTCTAAGGCAATTATGTATTCCAAAACTAATCAATCCCTCACTCTATCTCCTGATGACATCACAGCTTTAGAAAAGCTATGCAGAAAACACAGTATCCTTGAACTTATTCAAACCTATCTTTCAAAAATTTTGAATCAATATCAATTTAAACTTTAACAGAACCCACCCCTTGCTTTAAGAAAGAAAGAATTAACTTGTGCGAGTATATGACATCGCCCGAACATATTTTACCAAGATTTATCCTTTAGTGACAGAATTGGGCTTATTCCTGATTACGTCAAAAATAATGGTTACAGGAAATACAGTGAAGAAAATTCTAAATTAAGTGTTCTGTATTGTTTCGTCATTGCGGGGAGGGAGTCTTCGACCGACGTGGCAATCTCCCACGGTGGAAGATTGCTTCGCTAATCGCTCGCAATGACGTATTGGATTGGAAGTATGAAAGGTGACATTTTAATCTGACGAAGGGATGACGTTTCTAAATTAAACTAAGAATATTATAAAAACAGTTGCACCATTCTATCCTTAGTTCTATACTTATTCCATGGATAATCTGTCTAATGATCCACCAAACGCTGGAAATAGTATACCTCCGCCTTTTGGAGCTAACTTTAACCCACACACAAATCCCGTAGACCCAAACAATCCTTACCAAACTTCATCTCAACCCCCTCAAGATCCATCACTTCCTCAAGCTCCGCTTATTTCTGAACCCCTAAATCTCCCTAACAATGAGCCTAATGATATTAAACATGATCATTATTCCCAAGTAGCTCAACACAAACCAAGAGATGCACAAGGTCACTTTGTTCCTTCTGAACATCCAACAAATCCTAATCCTATCCCTGATGTTCAGGGGCAAGCTCCGTTTAATCCTCCTCCCAACCCTGTACCGAATGGTACGGGGCTCCCTCCAATAATAGAAATAAATCAAAATACTAAACCAACTGACAAGAAAGATCCTCCTTTATTTGGATTCTTTCTCACTAATCCCGTAACTTACTTAAGAGCATTTTTAAGCAAACTCCTCAAAAGACAAATGATTACCTTAAAGATTCCGGTCCTGGCACTAATTGTCATAATGGCAGGAGTGGGTGGTGGACTGGGAGGTTTTGGAATAGGGTTTAAATCAGGTATAGACTATGGCTTGGGTAAACTATTTCCTAACTTCTCACCCATATTCCACAGAAGTATCACTGCCCAGGGAATAATCCAGAAATCATCCAAAGGATATTACTTAGAGGCAAATGATAAAAATAAAACCATGTGGACTCTTAACCCTGCCTCAAGCAATGTTAAGCTTGCAGATTACATTAACCTGAAAGTTCAAATTAAGGGTAACTTAACCCCAACCCCAAATTTAATAGATGTTTCAGAAGTTATCTCATTTGATCCCAATCCCACACCTAGCCCTGCTTCCCAAACTTCCCCTAATCTCCCTAATTCCCCCAATCTCTCCAATCCTGCACCGTCTGGTGCGGGACTCCCTAAACTATACCCAAGCCTTACCTGGGAAGTAACTCAAAGTAAGACTTTACTCTTTACCTCAGCCCCGATTGAATCGGGGTCAGGCAAAAGAAGAATAGAACAGGAAGGAGTATATCTTGAATCCTCCCAAGTAACAGAATTCCCACAAGATTTTATAAATTACTATATAAATCAACTTACAAACTTAGGCTTTAAACAAACTCTAAATGCTTCTGAACCAAATGGAACTACCATCACTTATTCTAAAGATGATCTATTCTTAACTTTTGGTGTTAAAAATATCTACTCAGGTTCGGGAGATAATAAAAAGGTTGTTGGGTATAAAGCATACATAGAACATAACTAAATATTAGCTAAATAAGTTTATATAGAATTATGTTATCTACTCTGTTAGAAAATATTGTCTTTCTTCAGCTTCAGCTATACCTTTTGATTCTTCTAAAAACCTAATAAGATCTTGAAGCTCATAAGTAGTTGCAGGAATAAGCTCAGGTGGGTAATTACGAATCATTCTGAAAGCTTTTTCCATTCTGTCTTTATCAGTTTCTGTATGTGCTTCAACAGGAAACTTAAAAATTATCCATTTTCCTACCTCATATCTTGAATAGTCAGATGTATTAAATGCTCGTGTTCGAAGGGTTAACCCCCCATGACCAACTCGAAATTCTCCATATGTATCAACACCTTCTACTACCAATGGTGACTTAAGCCTAAGTCGAATTTGATCTTTACCAACTACGACATTTACATGTTTTTCTACATCAGCCTTTGCAGAAGGATATTGGTATTGGAGTACTGTTTGTATGGATGTAGGAACATCAAGCCAAGGACAATTCCTTAAAAATAATGCTGTATGTGGATCAAAAAACTCAGGGCTATCTTCAAAAACAGGTCCATATTCAGCTGGAATAATGGTATGCACAAAATGTTTTCTCTCAATAGTTTCCAGAAGACCTGTTCTATATCCAATTAGCCATATACCAAAAGTATCTATTCCTGTAATCCTTCTAGCAGGATCTTGCTCGGGTTGACCTGACATTCGGCAATTATATCATATTTTATGCCTCAAAGAATTTTTTACTAGGTTTGCTTACTTTTATTGGAGGAGGGAACATATTCTCATTGCTCTTCTTTAATTTAGCATACTCATCAACACTCATTACGTTTTCCTGAAGAGTTTTAACTAATTTTAAAACACAAATTACTAGCATAATTAGGATGGGGGATACTAACAAAGCTGATAAAAGTTTACTATCTGTATAAATACCTGATGCTACAATAAACCCCATCATAAACCCAGCCACAACAAAGAATATAATATCCTTAGTGCAAAAAACTTCTTTACCCTTAATTGTCAGTGAGATCATTTAAGATTAATATAACAAAGATTTGTGATAAATCAAAATATATAATAGACTAAAATTATGGGTAAACTCATTACAGTTTCAGAGAATCTACTTCAAGATATTCTCCCTCATGTTAAAAATACACCCTTAGAGAACAAGATAAATGATTTATATGAAAAAACTAAAAAAGATTGAGGTTAAAGGCTTAACAATTATCACTTTTGAAAAAAATGCCTTTGATTTTATATCACTGACAGATATTGCTAAATATAAAGATCGTGAGCGGACTAATTACATTGTCCAAAACTGGATGCGCACAAGAAGTACTGTTGAATTTCTGGGGCTGTGGGAGAAATTGCATAATCAAAATTTTAACAGCATCGAATTCGATGCCTTTAGAAATGAATCAGGTTCCAAATGCACTCCCTACTTGGCAGTCCTAGTTTGAAACAATTGAAATAAATAACTTCCAAATTTTGCTTCCTAGTATCTTAAAATGAAGTTTCAAGCTAGTTTATAAGCTTCCTTTTTTGCTATAGCACTGAGTGCAATCGAAGTGCTAAAATTGACCTTAGGCGTTTATGCCGAAAATAAAGGTAATAACAAAAAAACACTTATTGTGTTTTAATATAGCAAGAAAATGGATACTCCAAAAATTGATAGGCCAGTAGAAAGCCACAAAGGCGTTGGTCATAGAGGAAGGTTGAGACTTAGGTTTTTACAGGGAGGCCTCGATGCATTTCTTGATTATGAAATTGTGGAGTTGCTTTTAACCTTGGGGACTCCTCGCAAAGATTGCAAGGATATGGCGAAAGCGGCAATTAAACGCTTTGGAGGATTGCGAGGCGTACTTGATGCTTCTCTTGATGATCTGCAAAAAATTGAAGGTATTGGTCCTTCTAACGCTTTTGGTATAAAACTTTTTCAGGCAATATCTGAGCGCTACGCAAAAGAACAAATACCAGATCAAATTATATTTGATTCGTCAAAAGCAGTAGCTGAATTTTTACAAAAATCTATAGGTCGGGAAAAGAAAGAACACTTCGTTATGTTATCTCTGGACTCGCGGAATAATTTAATAAAAGACACTAATATATCGGTGGGTTCTCTTAATGCAAGCATTGTTCACCCGCGAGAAGTTTTTAAAGAGGCAATACAGTCTTCTGCTGCACAAATAATAATTGCTCACAATCATCCTTCTGAAAATCCTGACGCTTCGCCGGAAGATGTCGCGCTCACAAAACGATTGGGAGAAGCCGCAAAAATCATTGGTATTGAGCTTCTTGATCACATTATTGTTACTAAAGATAAATTTTCTAGCTTTAAAGAACAAGGCTTATTATAAATTTATGTCTGATATAAAAAGACTTAAAGAAAAAATTAAAAAGTTTCGGGACGAACGGGATTGGAAGCAATTCCACAATCCCAAAGATGTCGCGCTATCCTTAGTTTTGGAAGCTGCCGAGCTACTTGAACTTTTTCAGTGGAAAAATCAAAAAGAAATTGAAGAATATATAAGAACAAACAAAGAGGATATAGGAGAAGAGTTAGCAGATGTTTTATATTGGGTTTTACTTATGTGTAATGACCTCGAAATAAATATTTCCGAGGCTTTAGAAAAAAAGATTAAGAAAAACGAAAGAAAATACCCAGTAGATAAAACAAAAGGAAAGCATACTAAATATAACAAACTTTAAATTATGATTCTCTATGAAGAAGCGATAGAACACTTTAATGAAGACGTGATGCAAAATCGTATTGCGGATCGTGCAGCTGAAAAGTATCAAGCGTACTATAAAAGGAATCCTAGCGATTCCGAATATCGATCCTGGGCAATTTCACTTGCAATTCTAAATAACAGTTTCATTTATGCAGGGCTTAAAGACAATCATATAGTCGTTGAATACGAACTTCCTTTTGCTTCACAAAGAATCGACGTATTATTGTTCGGACGTGATGTTGGCGGAAGAGAAAATATTGTGATAATGGAACTCAAGCAATGGTCAAATGATAATGTAAAAGATTCAGAATCAGAGGGAAATATAATTGTTAATTATGGAAGATTTCAAAAAGAACAACCACACCCAGCATTGCAAGTGCAAGGATATTATTTTGGCCTAAAGGATTTTATTAAAATTTTTGAAGAGAAAAATGCACCAAAGTTAAGTGCATCTGTGTATGCGCATAATTATTCAAAACAAAAAGATGCCATCCTCCTTTCACCTAGATTTTCTGAATTAGTAAAAACATTCCCAATATTCACAAAAGAAGAAGCGATCGAACTTGGGAGATACCTTAAAGAACGTCTTCAAAGCGGAAAAGGGCAGGTAGTTTACGAACATTTTGCAAGAAGCCCGATTGGTCCATCGAAAAAACTTCTTGATCACACAAGCGAAATGATTAATAAGCAACAGATTTTTAACTTAATAGACGATCAAATAGCGACCTATAATGCGATAATGCATAAAGCAAAACAGCTTGCAAGAACAAAAAAGAAATCCATTGTGATTGTAAAGGGTGGTCCCGGTACCGGAAAGTCGGTTATCGCACTTGAAGTTATGGGAGAACTTTTAAGACAAGGCAGAAAAGTTATGCATGCTACTGGTTCGGCTGCGTTTACTAACACACTTAGGAAAATAGTTGGAGTTAGAGCGAAAAATCTTTTTAAATTTTTTAATAGCTTTATTTCAACAGAACCTAATTCCTTTGATGTACTTATTTGTGATGAAGCTCACCGCATTAGAGAATCTAGTGTAAATAGATATACTCCTAGAACCCAGAGAACTAATCTACCTCAAGTAGATGAGTTAATAGATGTAGCAAAATTAAACATCTTCTTTATAGATGAAAACCAAATTGTGCGGCCTAATGAAATTGGAACCGTTGCAATGATTAAAGATGCTGCTAAACGTTTTGGTGTTCATGAAGAAGATATAGTTGAATTTGAATTGAAAACGCAATTCCGTTGTTCTGGATCAGATGCATATTTGCAATGGATCGACAAAGTTTTAGGTATTATGGATTCTGATATTGTAAAGTATGACCCTAAAATGGAATTTCGTATTTTTGACAACCCAACTAATATGATGGCCGAAGTACGAAAAAGAAATGCAGAAAAGCAGAATTCGGCTAGAATAGCGGCTGGATTTTGTTGGCCGTGGAGCAAGCCCAATCCTGATGGTTCACTTGTAAAAGATGTAAAAATTGATGACTTTGAAATGCCATGGGAGAAGAAAGATGAATTTTGGAAATGGGCAACTGATGATTCAGGTATGGAGCAAGTAGGAACCGTTTATACAGCCCAAGGGTTTGAATTCGATTACATTGGAATAATTTTTGGAGAGGATCTTATTTATGATCAAAAAAAGAAAGAATGGATAAGCCTGCCAAAATATTCCTATGACACAATGGTTACTAGAAATAATACGGAACTAACTAAACATTTAAAACAAGTCTATAGAGTTTTAATGTCGAGAGCGCATAAAGGTGTATATGTTTATTTTATGAATAAGGATACCGAAAAATACTTCAGAAATAATCTACAAAATGTTGAAGATTAATTATGAAAATTCAGGATGATATTCTTACTTACCGGGAGATGTGTGATATAGAAGGAGTTCAAACTCTTCAGCGGGGAATGAACTTCCGCCTTAATCCAAAATACTCTGTAATCTTGATGTCTCAACGAACAAATGCACCTTATAAAGACAAAATTTATGATGATGGAGTAACGATAGAATATGAAGGACATGATGTTTCAAGACAAGGTTATCAGCATAATCCAAAAGATGAAGATCAGCCAGAAGAATTACCTTCAGGTAGACTAACCCAAAATGGCTATTTTATAAAAGCAGCTCAGAATTTTGAAAAGGGTTTGCGAGAACCAGAATTAGTAAAGGCTTATGAAAAAATTATGAATGGTGTTTGGTCGCTTAAGGGAATTTTTGAATTAGTAGACTATAAAATAGTGAACGATGGAAAAAGGAATGTTTTCAGATTTATTTTAAAGTTAACAAGTCTAAAAAATCTTATCGGTAGATCTGAGGATTTAAAACTTTCTCAAACTAGACTTATTCCTTCAGAAGTCAAAAAAGAAGTTTGGAAAAGAGATAAGAGTAGATGTGTCATATGTGGTGAAACAACAAACTTGCACTTTGATCATGATTTGCCATTCTCAAAGGGTGGTACTAGCTTGAGTGCAAAGAATGTTAGGCTTTTGTGCATGAAACACAACCTCCAAAAATCAGGTAAAATTGAATAATAGATGCGATAAACTAGTTTATAAACTCTACGGCCTCACGACAGAAGAAATCGCAGCCGTTAAATCTAATTAATATTTTCTATCCGTATTGACTCATGAGTAATTCCTACCGAAAACGATTCATTGCCTCATATCAAAATCCTACCCTAGTTTCGTTGGTTTTAGTCTTTCTAAATCCTCATCAATTTGCTCTTTTAGTTTAACCAGACTTAGAGCTTTATATTG
>CAYMUB010000068.1:0-23341 GCA_964393545.1 uncultured Gammaproteobacteria bacterium
TCTAAGCAGATCTTCAGTTTGAAGATAGACTATAAGAAGTCTATACTAATATATAAACTATGCCCAGTCAAAAAATATCTTTTGTGATTCCTGTTTTGAACGAAGCCGAGAGTATAAATGAACTATATAAACAAATTAAAGATGCTTTACTTAACTCTTTAAAAGGTTATAGATCAGAAATTATTTTTGTAGATGATGGTTCAATAGATAATTCTTTGGAAATTATTAAAGATTTAAGAAGCAGAGACTACCGCATTGAAATTATAAGTTTTAGAAAAAACCTGGGAAAATCTTTAGCTCTAAACCAGGGATTCAGAAAAACTTCAGGAGATATAGTGGTTACTTTAGATGCTGATCTGCAAGATGATCCTGCAAATATCATTAAGATGATAGAAAAGATAGAAGAAGGGTATGATTTAGTAGTTGGATGGAAGAAAGACAGACAAGATTCTTTGGATAAAACTTTATTTTCTAAGTTTTTTAACTTTTTTGTCCGTTTGATTTCCAAGATACCGTTACATGATTTCAACTCTGGTTTAAAAGTGATGAAAAGAGAAGTAGCAAGGGAGCTTTCCCTTTATGGGGGATTACACAGGTTTGTTCCAATGCTAGCATTTCAGCGTGGTTTTAAAATTTGCGAGATACCGATTGTTCATCATCCTAGAAAATACGGTAATAGTAAATATGGAGCTGAAAGGTTAATAAGAGGCTTTTTGGATTTTCTGACAGTTAGCTTTATTGGAACTTATGGACAAAGACCGCTTCAATTTTTCGGTCTTTTAGGAAGTGCAAGTATTTTTATAGGTCTGGTTTTCGGAGTTTATCTATCAGTATTGCACTTTATGGGATATAAAATCGGCGATAGACCCTTACTTATCTTGTCTGTATTACTAACTATCACTGGGTTGCAGCTTCTTTCAATTGGATTTATTGCAGAGATGATGGTTAGAAAAGAAACAACATTGGATGAAAAAATACCAGTTAAATACCAAACAATAAAAAGAAAATGATAAGAAAAATAATCAGTTTTTCCATTAGAAATTGGGATTTATTTTTCCTTTTCCTCTTTACTCTAACTTATATTATTACTTTTTCTACTCTTTCTATTCTTCGTCACAATGCCTTTGCTTCTGGTTATGATCTTGCTAATATGTCTCAAACTGTCTGGAATAGTCTAAATGGGAGGCCTTTTCAACTGTCAGCGGTAGAAAGTACGATTTCCAGATTTTCTATCCATGCAGATTTGATACTAGTTTTATTATCGCCCTTTTACTTGATCTGGGAAAGAGCTGCAACCTTACTGATAATCCAATCTGTGTTATTAGGACTTGGATCTATTCCGGTTTATTTTCTATCCAGAAAAGTTTTAAGCAGGAGGTTTCATTTCACCGATCTTCAAAGCAAAGTTGGATCAATAAGTTTAGTTTTAGCTTATCTTCTAAATCCTGCAATGGAATGGGTTAATATCTATGATTTTCACGGTGTATCTTTATCAATACCATTTCTCCTATCTGCTTTTTATTTTGCTTATCAAAAAAGATGGTTAGGATATGCAGTATTTATTTTTCTGGCGATTTTAACCAAAGAAGAAATATCCTTATTCATTGCTATGTTGGGACTTACCGTAGCATTTATTTTTAAAGAGAAAGCCATAGGATTTGCCACTTTTATTTGTGGAATTTTATGGTTTTTAGTAATGATCGTCTGGATTATTCCTTACTTTAGTCAGGAGGGTCAGTATTGGGCTTTGCAGTGGTTTGGACTAACAAATCAAAAAGAATCTTTAACAATTTCTTATATTCTAGAACTTGCTCATAGATTTACTCTTTCCCCAGATGCTACTGATTACTATTTAAACTTGTTAAAGCCGTTTGCTTTTTTACCTATTTTAGGGTTTCCCTGGTTAATTCTTTCTTTACCCGAGCTTTTGATAAACCTAACTAGTACTCAAGCTCAAATGAGAAGTACCATGTTTCATTATAGTAGCGGAATTATCCCCTCTCTTGTTATTGCCTCTATTTTTGCTTTGAAGTATATAAATTTAATAATAGTAGAAATTAATCAAAAAATATTTCCTAGTCTCAAAGAGAAATACGCAAGAGCCATATTCTACATAGTAATCTTTCTACTTCTGGTTGTGGCAATAAGGTTTAACTATCATCAAAGTCCGTTACCAACCACCCCTTCTTGTTGGTGTTTAACTTATCAAGTTAGTAGAGAGGATATAGAGTTTGATAACATTTTAAAGAAAATCCCAAAAACTGCTAGCATTACTGCTTCTAGTGAGGTTAGATCTCATCTTGCCCGTAGAGAAAACTCATTTAATCTGCCGTCTGCAACCTCATCTGCTGAATATGTAGCTATTTTAGATCAAAATAGAATAGTGGGAGACTATTCTCCTAAAGAATTTGAAAACGCCTTACTCAAAGAGCCTGAGTTTTTAGAAACTCATGAATTAATCAGCCACATAGGTCATTTTTATCTATTTAAAAAGAAATAACTAAAGTTTGATTTATCACTTCGTGTTAAAATGGCTTCATGACATCTCAAGATATCAGAGAAAAATATATTAAGTTTTTTGAAAGCCGTGGACATAAACAAATTCCTCCAGCCAAGTTAGTTCCAGAAAATGACCCTTCTACTCTTTTTACTTCCTCTGGTATGCAGCCACTTGTGCCTTATCTATTAGGACAGCAGCACCCTGAAGGAAAAAGACTGGTTGATTCTCAACCCTCATTTAGGGCAGAGGACATTGAAGAAGTTGGGGATAATAGACATACTACTTTTTTTGAGATGTTAGGCAATTGGTCATTGGGTGATTATTTTAAGAAAGAGCAACTCCCTTGGTTTTGGGAATTCCTAACAAAAGAACTAAAATTACCAGAAGAAAAATTATACATTGGCATTTTTGAAGGAAATGATAGTGTGCCAAAGGATATGGAATCTTTTGAAATATGGAAAGGCTTGGGAGTGCAAGAAAGTCATATTCATTTTTATGGTGTAGAAAAAAACTGGTGGTCGAGATCAGGACCTCCAGAGAAGATGCCAGTAGGAGAAATTGGTGGTCCAGACTCAGAAGTTTTTTATGAATTCACTCAAGTTGCACATGACAAAAAGTATGGAGAAAAATGTCACCCGAATTGTAATTGTGGCCACTTTCTAGAGATTGGTAATTCAGTTTTTATTCAATTCAAAAAAGCCGATGATGGTCTTTTAAAAGAGCTTCCTCAAAAAAATGTAGATTTCGGTGGGGGACTTGAAAGACTGGTAGCTGCTACAAGCAATGAATATGATATTTTCAAAGGCGATTTACATTGGCCTATTATTGAAACTCTTTCTCAGCGGCTGGGGGTAGAATATGGAAAAGATCAAAAGAATACTTTAAGTCTTCGGGTAATTGGGGATCATATTAAAGGAGCTATTTTCTTAATTAAAAGTGGAGTGATTCCAGCTAATAAATTACAAGGATATATCTTAAGAAGGTTACTTCGAAGAGCAGCAGTTAAGCTTCACCAAATAAGACCTGATTCTTTGGAACTTTTACCAAAACTAGTTGATCCGGTGATTGATATTTATGAAGGTACTGATTATTTCCAAAAAGGTGATTTGGATTCAATAAGGATGATAGTTGCAGATGAAATAAAAAGATTTCAACAAACTTTGCATAAGGGTATAAAAGAAATAGAAAAAATAGATCAAATTGATGGCAAAATTGCATTTGATTTATACCAGACATTTGGTTTTCCATATGAGGTTACAGAAGAATTATTTAGACAAAAAGGTCAACAAATTAACAAACAGCAATTCAAAGAAGAATTTGAAAAGCACAGGGAATTATCAAGAACAGCTTCTGCGGGAATGTTTAAAGGAGGACTAGCTGATCATTCAGAAGTAGTTACTAAGTATCATACAGCAACACATTTACTACACCAGGCTTTAAGAGATGTGCTGGGGCCACAGGTTTTTCAAAAAGGATCTAATATAACTTCTGAAAGATTAAGGTTTGATTTTTCATATGAACGAAAAATGACTGATGAGGAGATTAAACAAACTGAGGAAGTTATTAATAAAAAAATTTCTGAAGATTTAAAAGTAGACAATTTAATTGTGGATTTGAATAAAGCAAAACAGATGAATGCCATTGGTTTATTTGGAGAAAAATATGCTGATAAAGTTTCTATTTACGGAGTAGGACCAGGATATAAACTGAATTCTGAAGCCAAAGATACAAGGGCGCGAGGCGGATATTATTCTTTGGAATTTTGTGGTGGGCCTCACATTAAACACACAGGTATAATTGGGAAAATTAGAATTACAAAAGAAGAAGCAATCTCTGCTGGAATCAGAAGAATTAGAGCAGAAATTGTGTTAAGATAATTTTACCCAAAATGAGCTTCTTTAGTAAAATAACCGCCCTAATACCAATAGGTCAAAAGAAAAAAGTTCTAGAGTATTTCTTTGCCTTACAAATTACTCCTGAAAGGCTCAACTGTGTACTTTGGGCAATAGATAATAAACAACTAAAGATTTTAGAATCTGCCTCGGATAGCAACTCTTCCTTAAATGATTTAACAGCTGTTACTGATAAATTACTGGATACTGTTTTGGGGATAAGAGAAATTGAGCCACAGAAAATTCTCTTTGGAGTTCCAAACTATTGGCTTTTAGATGACAATTTAAAAGATGAATACATGAGGGTGTTAAGAGGTTTAGTTAAAGAATTGGAACTAGTCCCTATGGCCTATGTTGAAAACTCGCATGCTCTAGTTCATTTTTTAGAAAAGGTAGATGGTGTGCCATTAACAGCAATCCTGATTGGATTTGAGGCACGTCATCTAATAGTTACAGTAATAAGAGCAGGAAAACTGGATGGAGTAAGAGTAGTTTCCAGAGGAGAAAACAGTGGAGCAGATATAGAAAAAGCATTGTTTTCATTTACTTCTGTGGAGACTTTACCTTCAAAGATTTTAATCTATGGTGAGGATATAGCAGGATTGAAGGATCAGTTGCTATCCTATTCATGGATGTCAAAGTTATCTTTTTTACATTTTCCCAAAATAGAAACTTTACAAAATAATATTGGTATAAAAAGTATTTGTTTTGCTGGGGCATCTGAAATAGATGATAGTGTTACCTATGTTGAACAAGAAGTTGATATAGATAATCAGACTGAATTACCAAAATCTATTAAAGAAAAAGTAATACCTGTATTAGCTGAATCAGAGCAACCAGAATCTGATACATCTGAAAGTTTAGGCTTTATGGTTGGAGACATTTCATCTCAGGATGAAGCAGTGGGAGAGAAAGAGCCTTTAATCAAAGATGAGCAAATAGGTGAAGAGCTAGCTATACCTGATTCTAGTAGTATTTCTGAGATTGAAGATTTTGAACATGAATTACCTGCTTCAGTTGAGTCAGGTTTGACTTCAACTCCACCTATTTTGGAAAAACCAAAAACAAACCTTTTTAGAAAAATTCTCCCAATAAAACTTACAAACATAGCGTTTTTGGTTTGCTTCATTGGTATTTTAGTGGTTATTCTGGGAGCATATTTGTTTATGCTAAAAGCTGAAGTTAAGATATTCGTTGAACCAAAAACTTTGGAAAAAGATACACAAGTGACTGCAGATCCTAATCAAAAGACTGTTAATGAAGATAGCAAAATAATTCCAGGACAAATTGTACAAACTGATATTTCAGGTACAGCTAAAGAAATGGCTACAGGTAAAAAACAAGTTGGGGATCCAGCAAAAGGTACCATCATTGTAAGAAATAAAACAGATGGAGGAATTAATATTCCCAAAGGAATAATCCTGACTGCGCTAAATGGTTTGAAATTTACTACGGATTTAACTGCTAGTGCGGCTGCGAGTTCTATAGCAGATGGAACATGGAGTAAAACGTCAATTTCTGTGGTAGCGGTATCTGTTGGGGCAGATGGTAACTTGCCATCGCAAACGGATCTAACTATTTCAGGATATTCAACAGATAAACTGATTGCTAAAGCTGAGGGTAATTTTTCCGGAGGAACTTCAAAAGAAGTAACGGTTGTCTCTTCAGATGATCAAAAAAGACTACTTGCTTCACTCGCTTCTAATCTTAGGCAACAAGCCCAAGGTAAACTTCAGGAGAAATTGCCTCAGAAAAAAATATTGGAAGAAGGTTTATCAGAGGAGATTGTCAAAAAAAGTTTTAACAAAAATATCAATGATCAAGCAAGCGAATTTTCCCTAAATTTAACTGCCAACTATAGAGGTACTGCTTTTGAAGATAAAGACCTTAAGTTAATTGTAGGAAAATTGGTCACAACACAAGTTCCGGAAGGTTTCCAATTGAACTTGGAAGATACTGAAACGCAGGCTGAGGTATCTAAGCTGGAAAAAGATGGTAAATTAATTTTCCTGGCCAGATTTAAAGCTAAACTTCTTCCCAAAATAGATACAGAAAAAGTAAAATTTCAAATTAGGGGTAAAAGTGCAAATGAAGCAATAAATATTCTCAAGGGAATGGAAAATGTCCTAGGCTCAGAGATCAAAATCTCACCATCATTACCAACATTCTTACAAAGACTGCCATTTTTAGAAAAGAACATCAAAATTGAGATAGGGCTTAAATAATGGTTACCAAAGTTATACCAATTGGATTATTGTCCATTGGTATTTTTTTACTAATGCAAATAGTTTTGCCTGTTATTTCGTTCCAGTTTTGGGAATTCGGACAAAAATATAGCAGTAGTATGCTAGTTAGTCCCATCACTCCTAAAGACAGTCAAGTGTTAGGAATATCTATAAAAAATAAAGACAATTTTCCTTTGTTTGTCTCAACACTTAATCGCGAAAGTAAGGCAAATTATAGCGAATTCCATTTATCAATCCCCCGGTTAAAGATAGAAAAAAAAACTGTTTTAGTAGATAGTAATGAAATATCTAAGGGACTAGTTCATCTTCCAGGTTCAGCATTACCTGGGGAAAAAGGAAATGTTTTTATCTCAGGACATTCTGCTTTAAGTCAGATGTTTAGTTTTCAGAGTATTCCATTTGCAAAATTACAAGATCTAAAAATAGGAGATCAAATTATTTTGGATACAGATAATTCTAAATATGTATACCAGGTAACTAATTTAAAAATTGTAGATCCATCAGACATTTCTGTTATAAGCACTCCGGATCCTTTAAACAGGTTTATTTCACTTATGACTTGTGTGCCACCAGGACTAAACTTTAAAAGATTGATTGTTTTGGGTAAAATGCTTTGATGAGGTATTTAGGAATTGATTTTGGATTAAAAAGAATAGGCTTGGCAACTTCAGAAGGAATTTTAGCTGCTCCTTTTAAAATAATAGAAGTTAAAGGACTCAAAGATGCAGTTGAGAAAATAATTCAGATAGTTAAAAAAGAAGACTTTGATAAAATCATTGTTGGTTTGTCAGAAGGTAAGATGGGAAAAATTATCACAGGATTTGTAAGTGCTTTAAAGAGCAAAGGTTTAGATGTGCAAACTTCTGATGAAACTTTGTCTACCTATCAAGCAAAACTTCAGATGATTGAATCAAATATGCCAAGAAATAAACGTAGAAATAATGACGATACTGCAGCTGCTATAATTCTACAGAATTACTTAGATAATTTATGAAAAAAATACTTACTCTAGTTCTCATTTTTTTAGGAATATTTTTTATAATCAGGGGTTTTTGGAGTAATCAACTTGGCCCAGTTTCAAATGATAAGATAACCAAACTTTTTATAGTCCAAAAAGGTGAATCTATAAGTAATATCGCTCAAAGGTTAGAAAAAGAGAAGCTGATCAGGTCGAGTTTACTTTTTAAGGTAGCACTGAAGATGCAAAAAAATCCGCCTCATATAGAAGCTGGGGATTTTAATCTGTCGCCGTCAATGTCTATTCCAGAAATTATTACTAGTCTTTCTAAGGGCTCACAGGATATAAGAGTAACTTTTTTAGAAGGATGGAGAATTGAAGAAATGGCAAAGAAGTTAAGTGATGAGTTAGGAGTTAGTAGTTCGGAGTTTATGAAAGCAGCAAAAGAGGGTTATATGTTTCCTGACACATATTTATTCAACAAAACTGTCTCTGTTGCAGATATTGCTGCTACTTTAAAAAACACTTTTAAGCAAAAATACAGTGATGAGCTGCAAGCCAAAATTAAAGCAAAAGGTTTGTCTGCTGAAGAAGGAGTAATCCTAGCTTCAATCGTAGAAAGAGAAGGAAGAACTGATAAAGTACGAACAGAAGTTGCCAGCATCTTGCTAAAAAGATTAAAAATTGGGATGGCTCTAAATGCTGATGCTACTTTGCAATATATTTTAGGATACCAAAAGGATGAAAAAAGTTGGTGGAAAAGAAATCTAACAGAAGAGGATAAAGAAATAAATTCTTTATATAACACTTATCTTCATGCAGGTTTGCCCCCTGGTCCTATCTGCAATCCTGGCTTATCCAGTTTAACAGCTGTGGCTAATGCGGATCCCTCGACATTGTACCTGTATTACTATCATGATGCCAAAGGCAATTCGCATCCTGCAAAAACTTTAGAAGAACACAATGCTAATGTAATAAATTATCCATGAAATTTTGGGGAAAAGTAAGAAAATATAATCAAAGAGGCAGAAAACTAGGGTTTCCTACCGCTAATGTAAATTTATCAAAAAAAATTCCTGAGGGTATTTATATTTCTAGATCTAAGATAGAAGATAAGGTTTATCAATCGCTTACATTTATTGGCAAAGCAAAAACTTTTGGAGAGACTAAAGTTCAAGCAGAAACATACATGTTGGATTTTAATAGAAATATTTATGATAAATGGATTTCTATTAGTCTTTTAAAAAAAATAAGAGAAAACAAAAAATTCAACTCAGCAGAAGGATTAGTTGTTCAGATGAAAAAAGATGAAGTTTTAGCAAGAAAATATTTTCTATTCTGCCCCTTGACGGGTTAGTATTAGATATGGTAAATTTAGGCTAAGTTAAATACAAAACATTGAGGCGTACGTATGCGTATGCTTCTTTTTGTTGACCATGTACCATATGGGACATGGTAACTTCTGTCCAATTAGGCCATCTACTAATGCCAGCAAAAATAGCAGTTACTGAAAATGAGCGTAAATATTGGAGCAAGGCACAATCTATTGTGCCGCAGCTAAATTTAATCCAAATTCAATTGGATTCATATTATTGGTTTCTTAAAGAAGGAATTAAAGAAGTTTTAAAAGAAATCTCCCCTGTTGAAGATTTCACTGGAAAAAATTGGACTTTAGAACTCGGGTCCTTTTATTTTAGTAAACCTAAATATAGTGCTGAGCAAGCAAGAGATAAAGGTGTAACTTTTGATGCCCCTTTAAAAATAGAAGCAATCTTAATCAACAAGCAAACCGGACAAAGAAGTAAACAGGAAGTATTTTTAGGTGATATCCCTCAAATGACTGAGAAGGGCACTTTTATAGTAAACGGTGTAGAAAGAGTAATTATCAATCAATTAGTTCGTTCTCCAGGAGTATTTTTTTCTGCCACAGACGATCCAATTACTGGAAAAAGACTATATTCTGCAGAAATCCGTCCTTATAGAGGATCCTGGTTAGAATTTTCTATCTCCAGGACTGGTGTTTTAACTGCCAAGATTGATAGAAGAAGAAAGTTTGCAGCAACTACATTTCTTCGGGCAATTGGGGTATCTGAAACTGAGGCTATTTTGGAACAATTTAAAGATGTTGATACTGGTGATGAAAAGTTTGTTGAAGCAACTCTAGTTAAAGATCCAACTTCAAATACAGATGAGGCATTACTTGAGATTTTTAGAAAAATGAGACCAGGAGACCCAGTTGTTTTAGATAACGCCAGATCTTTACTTGAAGGAATGTTTTTTAATTCCAGACGTTATAATCTAACCAATGTTGGCCGTTTTAAGATTAACAAAAGATTAAACCTAAGCTTACCAAATGCAGAAGAAAATTGGATTTTAACCAATACAGATATTATTGCAACATTGAAATACTTAATTAAATTAAGTAAAGGAGAAGGTAAAGTTGATGATATAGATCATTTAGCAAATAGAAGAGTCAGGTGTGCAGGAGAACTTGTACAACAAAATGCTTTCAGGATTGGGGTTTTAAGACTGGAAAGAATTATTAAAGAAAGAATGAGTCTAACCGCTGTTGATCAGGAAGTTACACCAGGTGGTTTAATTAATGCTAAGCCTGTTATTGCTGCCATCAATGAATTTTTCCGTTCTTCGCAACTATCTTCTATTTTAGATCAAGTTAATCCTTTGTCAGAGCTGGATCATTTGAGAAGATTGTCTGTTATGGGAGTTGGTGGAATAACCCGTGACAGAGCTTCTTTTTCTGTGCGTGATATTAATCATTCTCAATATGGCAGAATTGACCCAATCAGGTCTCCTGAGGGACAAAATATCGGGCTGGTAACCTATCTTGCACTTTATGCCAGGATTAATGAATATGGATTTTTAGAAACTCCTTATAGAAAAGTAATACTTGAAAAAGGTAAACCGAAAGTTACAGATGATGTAATCTATTTTTCTGCTGACGATGAAGAAGATTTTCACATTACTGAGGCAACTGTGGCAATGGACGAGAAAGGTTTTATTCTGGAGGACAGAGTGCCATTGCGTTATAGAGGAAGCTTTTATGAAGGAAAAGCTGCTGAAGTGTCTTTAATTGATGTATCTCCACAACAAATTTTTGGAATTTCAGCCTCTTTGATTCCATTTTTAGCAAACGATGACGCAAACAGGGCCTTAATGGGTACTCAGATGCAATGTCAGGCAGTACCTTTGCTCATTCCTAGCGCTCCGATTGTGGGTACAGGTATGGAAAAGATTGTTTCAGATAATATGGGAAGAATAGTTAGAGCTCCTGAAGATGGAACAGTTGCTTTTGTGGATGGGAAAAAATTGATTTTTAAATCAGCAAAAAATGAATATAGATATGACATCAAAAAATTCGTTCACTCTCCTCAAGGAACTTGTTATTCTCAGCATCCAATAGTTAATTCTGGTGTCAAGGTCCAAAAAGGAGATCTTTTAGTAGATGGTGCAGCCACCCAAAATGGTGAATTAGCTTTAGGCCAGAATCTTTTGATTGCTTATATGAGTTTTGAAGGATTAGGGTATGAGGATGCGATAGTTATTTCTGATAGATTAGTTAAAGATGATCTTTTGACCTCAATTCATATTGAAGAGTATGAAGTAGATGTTGTAGAAACTAAACTTGGCCCTGAAGAATTAACCCGGGATATTCCAAATGTGGCTGAAGGTGCGCTGAAAGATTTAGATGAAAGAGGGTTAGTTAGAATTGGAGCAGAGGTTGGGCCAAATGATATTCTAGTTGGTAAAGTTCAGCCAAAAGGGGAAACAGAACTGACTGCTGAAGAAAGACTGCTTAGAGCAATATTTGGAGAAAAAGCCAAAGAAATTCGGGATACATCCCTTCGGATTCCACATGGAGAGCGCGGAACTGTTATTGGAATTCAGATTTTATCAAGAGATGGTGGAGACGAATTAGATACTGGAACTTTAATGAGAATTAAAGTAAAAGTTGCTCAAATTAGAAAAATAACTGAAGGAGATAAATTAGCAGGACGACATGGTAATAAAGGAGTAATTTCTCGAATTGTGCCTGTTGCTGATATGCCTCACTTAGAAGATGGAACCCCAATTGATATTATTATCTCACCTTTATCAGTGCTTTCTAGAATGAATCTTGGACAACTACTAGAAACTCACTGGGGATTTGCCGCTTCAAAGTTAGGTTATAACGTTGCTGCTCCAGTATTTGAAAAAATTCCTGAAGAAAAATTAATTGAGGAATTACAAAAAGCTAATATTCCAGTTGATGGAAAAGTAAGGCTTATTGATGGAAGAACAGGTCAAGAATTTGATAGACATATTGTAGTTGGCAGAAACTATATTTTGAAATTAATCCACATGGTGGAAGAGAAGATCCATGCCCGTTCCACAGGTCCTTATTCCTTAGTCACCCAACAACCATTAGGTGGAAAAGCTCAAATGGGAGGACAAAGACTTGGAGAAATGGAAGTTTGGGCTTTAGAAGCATACGGTGCAGCCCATATTTTGCAGGAAATGTTAACTATCAAGTCAGACGATGTGGTAGGGCGAGCGAAAGCTTTTGAGGCGATTGTCAAAGGAATTGAAATACCGCAAGCCTTGATTCCAGAATCATTTAAAGTATTAGTTAAAGAACTTCAAGCATTAGGGCTTTCTGTAGATACAATTGGAGCGAAGATTATCCAAGCTCCAGAAATTGAAGAAAAAGCAGAAATAAAACAAGAAGTAGCTCAACTGGAACAAGCATTAGAGATGAAACCAACTGCAGATGAGGAAGAACTTAAGAGTGAAAATAGTCCTTTTGAAGTAATAGATGCCGAGAAGGAGGTTAAGTAACATGAATGATTTATTAGATTTCGAAAGCTTAAAACTAACTGTTGCCAGTCCAGAACAAACCAGATCCTGGTCTTTTGGTGAGGTTACAAAACCTGAAACTATCAACTATAGAACTCTGAAAGCAGAAAAAGATGGTCTTTTTTCAGAGAACATTTTTGGACCTACAAAAGACTATGAATGTTACTGTGGAAAATACAAGAGAATTAGATTTAGAGGAGTGATCTGTGATAAATGTGGAGTTGAAGTTACTCAAAGCAAAGTAAGAAGAGAGAGGATGGGTCATATTACTTTAGCCTCTCCTGTTGCTCATTCCTGGTTTGTTAAAGGTGCTCCTTCTAAGTTATCTTTAATTTTGGATATTTCTCCCAAAAATTTAGAGGCTGTAGTTTATTTTGCCTCATACTTAGTAATCAATATTGATCCTGTTTTAAAAACTACTGCACTGGAAAAACTAGAGAAAGATTTAGCAGCGAAAATTGATGAATCCAAGAAATCTTTAGATAAAAATATTAAAGAGATGGAAGGTCAGTTGAAAAAAGATCTGACAGAAAACAAAAAGAAATTGGATAAAGAAAGATTTGAGCTGGATTCGGAGGAGCAGGAATTAAAAAACAGACACGAAGTTCAAAAACTACGGGATAATAATGTTGTTGAAATAGGACAGATTGAAAGTATTTTTAAAGCTGTATCAGATTTAGTAAAAAGTGTTGCTCCTTTGAAACTATTATCAGAAGAAGAATATTACAAGCTGACAGAATACGGAGTATCAGATTTTGTTAGTTTAGGAATGGGAGCAGAAGCGCTTTTGGAGGTTTTGCAGAAACTAGATCTGGATAAATTATCAGCTAATTTACGAGAGGAAGTTAGAAAATCAACAGGTCAAAAGCATATTAAAGCTACCAAAAGACTGAGGGTAGTTGAGGGAATGCGTTCTGCTCATATTTTGCCAGAATGGTTAATTTTGAGAGTATTACCAGTTTTACCACCAGACCTTCGTCCAATGGTTCAGCTTCCTGGAGGACGTTTTGCTACCTCAGATTTGAATGATCTGTATAGAAGAGTTATTAATAGAAATAACCGTTTGAATAGGTTAATAAACTTGGGAGCTCCGGAAATTATCTTAAGAAACGAAAAAAGAATGCTCCAAGAAGCGGTTGATTCATTGATTGATTCTTCATCTAAGACATCAAGAAGAGGTGGTCCAGCAACTACCCATGTTTTGAGATCTTTATCCGATATGTTAAGAGGAAAACAAGGAAGGTTTAGACAAAATCTTTTAGGTAAACGTGTTGATTATTCAGGAAGGTCTGTTATTGTGGTTGGTCCCAAATTAAAATTGGATCAAGTTGGTTTACCAAAAGAAATGGCTTTGGAAATGTTCAAACCATTTGTTTTGCGGGAAATGATTGCCAAAGGTTTGGCATCCAATGTTAAAGGTGCTAAAAATGTTTTAGAAACCCGTTCGGCTGAAGTTTGGGATATTTTGGAAGAAATTATTGAGGGTCATCCAATTTTGATCAACCGCGCTCCAACTTTGCATAGATTAGGTATTCAAGCCTTTTTCCCAATTTTAGTTGATGGACATGCCATCCAAATTCACCCTTGTGTTTGTGCTGGATTTAACGCTGATTTTGACGGGGATCAAATGGCAGTTCATGTACCTTTATCAACCAAAAGCCAGGAAGAAGCAAAGAACTTAATGTTAGCCCGGGAAAACATCTTTGGTCCAGCTAATGCGCAGCCAATTACTGTACCAAATAGAGAAATGGCTTTGGGTTGTTACTACATAACGTTGCTTACTGATCCAAAAAATGGTGAAGAAATTAAGTTTTTTGTTAGTGAAGAAGATGCCATCCGAGCATACCGTATGCAGAAAATCACTGTTCAACAAAAGGTTAAAGTTAGGATTGATAAAGAGGTAATTGAAACTTCAGTTGGAAGAATCTTATTTAATCAAGCATTACCTTCACACATGAGATTCCTAAATTCAACTATCAAAGGAATTACTATACGTGACATAATCTTAAAAGCTTGTGAGACTTTAGATAAAGAGGCTGTATCTAATCTTATTGATAGTATAAAAACAATTGGTTTCTGGGGGGCAACTATTGCTGGTATTTCTATTTCCATCTTTGATGCCAAAATTGTGCCTGATAAACAAAGGTATCTTGATGAAGCAGAATTGGAGATTGAAAAGATCGAAGGGAATGTTTCTAAAGGTTTGATAACTCCACAGGAGAAATCACAATTACTGCAAATGGTTTGGATTAAAACAACGGAGGATCTAGCAAAAGCAACCTGGGACTTCTTAGGCATAGATAACCCAATTAGAATGATGGTTGAAGCAGGTGCCCGTGGATCAAAAGATCAGGCAAAACAGCTTTCAGCTATGAGAGGGTTATCTACTGATCCAACAGGAAAAATTGTTGAATTGCCTACTAAGTCAAACTACAGGCAAGGATTATCAGTTTTTGAGTACTTTACTTCAGCCAGAGGTGCTAGAAAAGGTGTAGCAGATAAAGCTTTGAAAACAGCAGATGCTGGGTACTTAACCAGAAGACTAGTTGATATTGCTCATGATGCAATTATTAGAATGGAAGATTGCGGAACTAAAGAAGGATTAGAATATACTATTTCACCAAGTAATTTTAATCAGGCTAGGGAAAAATTGTTAGGTAGAATGATTCAAGGGGATATCACCCAACCGGGTAGCCGTAAGGTGTTGGTTAAAGCAGGTACTCTGTTAATAGAAGAGATTATTCAAAATATTCTTAAATCTGCTGTGACTAAAGTTTTGGCACGTTCCCCATTAACCTGTGAAGCAAAGTATGGACTTTGTAAATTCTGTTATGGCTTTGATTTAACCACCAGAAAACTGGTAAATATTGGAACTCCTGTTGGGGTGGTGGCGGCCCAGGCAATTGGTGAACCAGGTACGCAGTTGACCATGAGAACTTTCCATACTGGAGGTATTGTAGGACTTGATATTACCCAAGGTTTGCCAAGAGTTGAAGAATTATTTGAAGCCAGAACTCCAAAAATTGTAGCTCCTTTGTCTGAGATTGCAGGTAAAGTTTCTATAGTTGAGACAGAACTTGGAATGAGGGTAAGAGTTAGAACAACTCAAAAACCTCATGAAGAAAGAGAATATGTTATTCCTGCAACATCAACATTAACTGTTGAAGAGGGTCAATTAATTGATGCAGGAACAATTCTGGCAACAGGCCATATTGATGTTAAAGAAACTTTAAGAATTCAAGGTTTGCGGGCAGCTCAAAGATATATTGTTGATGAAGTAAGAACAGTTTATGAATCTCAAGGTGTGCCTATTAATGAAAAACATTTTGAAGTAATTGTGCGAAAAATGTCTGATAAAGTTCGAATTGAATCTCAGGGTGATACTAATCTATTGCCGGGTGAGGTTATAGATAGAATAAGATTTGAAGATGAAAACAGAAGAGTTTTGGCAGGTGGTGGAGAACCAGCAACAGCAGAAGTGATTGTTTTGGGTATTACCAGGGCTTCACTTCAAACTGAAAGCTTTCTGTCAGCTGCTTCTTTTCAGGAGACAACATCAGTCTTATCTGATGCAGCTATCTCAGGTAAAGTGGATAGATTAGTGGGGCTCAAGGAAAATGTTATAATTGGCCGGCTGATTCCAACTAGTACAGAAAGAGCACAAATAGAAAACTAATGCCAACTATTAATCAATTAGTAAGATATGGTAGAAAAAAGATTGTCAAAAAGATTAAAGCTACAGCTTTGCGTCGCGGGTTTAATGCTAAAGATAGAAGATATACCCAAGATTTTAATCCTCAAAAAAGAGGGGTGGTTATTTTAGTTAAAACCATGACTCCTAAAAAACCAAATTCAGCTTTAAGAAAAGTGGCCAGGGTTAGATTATCTAACAGGACTGAAGTGACAGCCTATATTCAGGGGGAGGGACATAGTTTAGCAGAGCACGGTATAGTTTTGGTCAGGGGTGGGAGAGTTAAAGATTTACCAGGTGTGAAGTATCATTTAATCAGAGGTAAACTGGATTTAGCAGGAGTGGTTGGCAGAAAACAAGGCAGATCTATTTATGGTACAAAAGCAGGAGGAGCTGGTCCTGCACCAAGGGCGGTTACTCCAAAAGTAGCGCCTGTTGCAGCAGCACCAGCAGCATAAAACTTATGAGATCAAAAAAAGCACCAAAAAAATTACTCGCTCCAGATCCAATCTATGGATCAAGGTTAATAGCCAGATTTATCAATAAGATTATGTCTGATGGTAAAAAATCTACTGCTCAGGCTTTAGTTTATCAGGCTTTAGATATTATCAAAGAACAAACAAAGCAGGAACCAGTAGGTGTTTTTGAAAAAGCTATTTTAAATGTGTCTCCAAAAATGGAAGTTAGGCCCAGAAGAGTGGGAGGTGCTTCATATCAGGTACCGGTGGAAGTAAGAGGAGATAGAAAAGAAGCTTTAGCAATCAGGTGGGTGTTGGCTGGAGCAAAGACTAAACCAAATAAACAATTTCACTCATTTGCCCAAAAACTGGCAGCAGAACTGCTGGATGCTGCCAATAATGCAGGGATTGCTATTAAAAAGAGAGATGATACTCAAAAAGTTGCAAATGCCAATCGTGCATTTTCGCATTTTCGCTGGTAATACAAAAAATATGACCAGAATAGAACAAGCTGAGTTAAATTCAGAAGGAAAAGAACCATTACAAAGGATAGCTCGTACCTTGCGCATGTCTGTATTTGAAGCTATTCGTGCGACCGATGGTTTACCCCCTCTACTCTAAAAGTACTTGTAGGTGTTGACAAGACAAAAGTTTCACAATCTTCTTCCGCTAAACCAAAGATCTAGTTTATATGTTGTGGTTGACTTTTAGGATCAAAATTAACTTTCTTCAGGTTAGTTTTATACATTACCTCTCTATTCTTATAGACAAATAAATGTACAGTTGTTATTATAAAGATGATTCGAATCATTAAAACTGATGACACAAGTCTCAAAATATCCAATTTCTAAAGAAGTTTATGAAAGATGTTGGGAAATTTTTGTTAAGATTTTAATTGGAATTAGAAATTCTAGCGATGCTAGTCTTCTGATAAAGGATCTACTCACCCCTACTGAGAAGATTATGATGGTTAAAAGATTAGCCATTGCCCTCTTACTAATACAAGGCTATGAATATAGAGAAATTATTAAACTTTTAAGAGTTAGTTTTGGCACAATTGCTTTTGTTAAACTCTCTTTAGAGAATGGAAGTGGCGGTTATAAAAAGGCAATTGATAAAATTTTAAAAGATGAGAAATTAAAAGAAATTCTCAATAAAACAGCACAAGCTTTAATTGCTCCAGCTACTAAAGGGAAGGGTTCTGGTACCTGGAGATACTTAAAACAGGAGCTAGAGAAGAAATCAAAAGGCAGAAAGTCTTTCTAATTTTGTTGATTCGAATCATCGGATTAAGACAATATGATCAATATAATTTTTGAAGCTCATGCAACAAGTTTGGATAATGAAAAACGTCTTTCATCTGGGCATAATGACGTAGAGTTATCTCCTCTAGGTGAACAACAAGCAAAACAATTAGGTGAAAGGTATGCAAATCAAGAATTTGATGCAATATTTTGCTCTGATTTACAAAGATCATATAAAACAGCAGAGATTGCTTTTGGGGATAGATTTACAATCATCAAAGATAAAAGGTTAAGAGAGTGTGATTATGGAGATTTAACACGACATCCATCTGATGAAGTGGAACCTTAAAGGGTAGATAGAATCAAAGTACCGTTTCCTAACGGAGAAAGTTATGAACAAACTAGTATAAGAATGAAAAGTTTTTTAAAAGATTTAAAGAAAAAATATGATAATAAAAAGGTGATGATTATTGGACATCGGGCTACACAATATGGGTTAGAACATTGGATAAAAAGAGTTTCCCTGCATGATGCAGTTACTGCATCATGGAAATGGCAGCCAGGGTGGAACTATCAATTAAATGAAATTTAGGATTGAGGAGAAAATTTTTCAGGATTTTGAAAAACCTTTTATTGGGGTAGTTATAGCCCGTGGAATTAATAATCAAAATAATAATCCAGAAATTGCTAAACTCTTAAGAGAAGCTGAAACAAATTTAAGAAAACAATTCGAAGGTGTGGAAGTATCGCAGCATCCACAAATTGCTCCTTGGAGAGAAGCAGATAGAACAAAGCTTGCAAAGGAAACTAAAAATGCCATCTTGGTTATTGAAAGTTTAGCACCAATATCTCAAGAAATAGCTGAAAAAGCCACAAAAGAACTGGCTGAGTTAGTACAAAAGTATTGCGGGGGTAGCGTTGAGACTTTTTTCTTGAATGAAGAAAACAAAGAAATTACATTTTAGCTAATCTTTTTTTAAGATACCATTTGGGTTCTTTACCCTGGAGCATGGGAATAACCTGCGGCCATTGTTTTGCAAAAACAGGAATAGCACAAAGAATTGTTAACAGAAAATATTCAGGTGCCAGAAAAGGGAATTGTGATCCTAAAAAAAAGATGAGGCAAATAAACTCCTAAATATCCTTGCCGGTAATTTTTTTAACCACTAAATAAGCTGTTGGAAATGATCCAATCAGATAACCAATGATAAAAAATACCAGGGAGTAAAATATGTTCATGATCCTACCATCCAGGAAAGCAAAAGAGCATCATATCCTAAATGTGTTCCAATCACAGGTGAAATAATATTAACAAACCCAATCTTAATGGTCTCATTATAATCATTAATCATATTTTTTAACTTGGTGGCATCTTTTTTACAATCACTGTGTGTAATAACAACTGTGATTTTTTTAGATAAAGCTTTGGTAGTAGTTATCTCTTCTTTAAATTGATTAAAAAGCGCACTGGCCTTATCTTTACTATTTGCCAGAATCTTTTTGGTAATAATTTGACCATCTCTAATTGTTAAGATTGGTCTAAATCTCACTTTCAGCATATTTTTTACTAACATTGTTTGTACTGTATTTATTCTTCCTCCTTTTTGCAGCCATGTTGGATCATCAAATACACCAATCAGATGGATAGTAGTTTTAATTTCTTCTAGCTTTTTTAAAACAACATCCACCCCTAGTTTCTTAGAAATTAGTTGTAATGCTTTTAGTGTAAAAAGTGCTTCAGCACCACTGGAGCTTTCTGAATCTATAATATGCACTCTTTTTTGATCTTTGTTTGAAAGTAATTTTTTTGCCTGATTTGCACTGTTATATGTTCCTGAAAAAGAGGCGGAAATAGTTATTACTATTATATCTTTGTATTTTTTAAGATTATCTGTAAACAAATTTTTGAATGTTTTTGCAGATGGTTGGGAAGTAGTAGGAGCCTTTATATTTGGTTTTCGCATCTGTGTATAAAATGAAAAACTACTAGTAAAAGATGGCCAGTTTACAATAAAGGTGAAAATATCTATCGGAGATTTCTTAATAATATTTTTAGGTAAATCAGCATCTTCACCTACTAGCAGTCCAATGGATTTCATAATAGATGAGAGGCAGTTTCCAAACGCATATCTACAACTTGCAGCTTCATAACTTCTCCTGTTAAAAGTGCCATCTCTTTTACCACCTCTGGCTTATTGGTATGAATATGAATCTTTATCTTTTCTTGAATTGTTACAATATCAAGGCAATCTCCTAACTGATGAAACAGCTCTTTTAATTGTTGAGTGGAAAAGGATGTTTTAGATAACATAAACATTATTTCAAAGGGAAATTTAGTAAGCCTTAGTGTTTTGTTATGTACAGGTTTTAAATCAATTCCAGTTAGTTCGAGTCTTGTGCCACTTATTCCTTCATACATACCATATACAAAAAAAGTAAATCCCAAAGCACCCGCGTCTACAATGTGATTTTTTTCTAAAATCTCCATTTCATTTTCTGTATTAATAAGAGTAGTTCTTACCTTTTGGGTTGCTTGATAAAATATTTCTTTTATCGAAGTTAAGTTTGTTTTTGATCCGTCTTCTATCGCAGATGAAAAAGAATTTATCACATCAAGCATAGTGCCTTTTATGGGATATTCCATGGATTTCTTAGCATTCATTGCCCCAATTTGTAAACCCCTTACTAAATCTTTAAGAGTAAATTGTTTTTTCCCTTTTAAAGATGTTAAAAAGCCAGCTAAATAACTTACTGTTATCATTCCTGAATTTCCTCGAGAAGAGATGAGTGCGGCATCCAAAATAGCATCTATCATGTAGTCTGTAGCATCAAAAGCTTTAGATCTTAGTATCTTTTCAATTGCTGAAAAGGTGCTTGCTAAATTGTTTCCAGTATCATTATCAGCAACAGGAAAAATATTTATAGCGTTAATTTTTTCTTTGCTTTCAATAACCCGCTTGCTTCCTGTCAAAAGCATATTTGAAAGGTTAGTAAGAGTAATAGATTGCATGGTTTGGTAAATCAGCTACAATTATAGTAGCATACTATATCAGAAATGAACGTAATTTTTTTGAGTCTAATCTCTTACGCTTTTGGTTCTATACCATTTGGATACCTGGTAGCTAAGTTAAAGAACATAGATATTCGAAAAGTAGGAAGTGGTAATATCGGGGCAACTAATGTTAAGAGAGTGCTTGGGTTAAGATACGCGTTGATTGTTGCCATGTTAGATATGGCCAAAGGAGTGTTGCCAACCTTTATAGCCTTAGGATTATTTAACAACCAGCAGTATATTGCATTTGTAGCTTTTGCGGCTTTTTTAGGTCATATATTTCCTTTGCATCTTAAATTTAGAGGAGGCAAAGGAGTGGCAACCTTTGCCGGAACTCTTTTGGTAATTACAGGAATTAAAATATTCTTGATTATTGTTACTATCTGGTTAATCTGTCTTTATCTTACAAAAGTCATGAGTCTGACTAATCTGGTTTTGAGTGTTTTAATACCATTTCTTTTATTTTTTTTAATTCATTCAATTCCATATTTTATTTATAGCCTGGTTGTTTGCTTTATTATTTTTTGGTCGCATCGGGCAAATATTGTCAGAATAAAAAAAGGGACAGAAGGCAAACTTTTCAGCTAATTATTTGAAGTAATTCTTCAGGGCTATCAATAATATATTCTGGTTGGTATTTTAAAAGTGCCTTTTTTGAATTAAAACCCCATGTAACAGCAATTATTTTGATATTATTTTTTTGCGCTGCTTCGATGTCCCGGATCTCGTCACCTATGTAGATTATATCATCAGATTTAAAATTATTCCTTTTCATAAAGCGGTTTAAAGCTTTGGCTTTGCCAAAGATTGTTTTTTCTGCATAAATATAATCAAAGACATCAAGTCTATTGTGAGTTAAAAATAATTTGATGTTCTCTTTTTTATTAGAAGATAATATCCCTAGGGAAAATTTTAATTTTTTCAATCTAATAATAAGATCCTTTACTTTAGGAATAGGTTTGGCAAAGGGGATGATTTTTTTATATTCATTATTTGCTCTTTTTAAAATAAAAGGCAGTTTAAAAACAGGAACATGCAGCTTTTTAAGACTTTCTGAAATTTTATAATCTCGGAATCTCTCAACCCCAGTATCCTTTAAATGATCATATCCAAATTCTCCTG
Source organism: uncultured Gammaproteobacteria bacterium (assembly GCA_964393545.1). GTDB lineage: Bacteria > Patescibacteriota > Microgenomatia > Daviesbacterales > UBA10151 > CAYMUB01. The sequence goes on from CAYMUB010000068.1 coordinate 22,018, forward strand.
AAATTTTACGGAGAATTGAAATGATGGTGGGAATTGTATCTGCAACCGTGCCATCAAAATCAAACAAAATAATCTTTTTCATAAAGTTAGCTTAATTCTAAAGCTGTAAAGACAAAAAAGAAAGCTGGATTGACTTTTAGGATCAGATTAATTAATATCTACATGTTGCCTCCCATATCGAGGGAGGTTTTTTAAATTATATGGATAAAAACTTAAAACAAGAAAAATTGAAAATGTGGAAAGAAAACCTCAAAAAACTTGAGGATCAACTGGTGGCAACTCAACTAAAAAAAGGTGAGGCTGCCAGAGAGGGTGATCTTTCTGAAAATGCAGCTTATACTATGGCAATTGAAGATGCAGAAACTTTTAGAGTTCAAATAGAACAAGTAAAAAAAATTATTGCTGATTTGCAGAAAGCCTAAATCATGGCAGTTCAAAAAACCAAGCGCGATTTTCCATTAGATAGAATTAGAAACATTGGTATTATTGCTCACATTGATGCCGGGAAAACAACCACTACTGAGAGAATCCTTTTTTATACTGGCAGAACTCATAAAATTGGAGATATTGATGAAGGTACTACTACCACTGACTGGATGGAGCAGGAAAAAGAGCGTGGGATTACCATTGTTTCTGCAGCCATTACTACTTTTTGGATTGTAAAACAGGAACAGGGGTTATTTAAGGATTTAGAAACCAGAATTAACTTAATTGATACTCCAGGGCATGTTGATTTTACAGCCGAGGTTGAGCGATCTTTAAGAGTTTTGGATGGAGGAGTGATAGTTTTGGATTCATCTTCAGGTGTGCAATCCCAAACAGAAACTGTCTGGAGACAGGCAAACAAATATAAAGTGCCTTTAATTGCTTTTTCCAACAAAATGGATGTTGTTGGGGCAGACTTTTTAGGTACTATTCAATCTGCCAGAGACAGGTTAGGTGCGAATGCAATTGCCTACAACTTACCTATGGGTAAAGAAAATGACTTTAAAGGGGTTGTAGATTTACTAACTAAGAAAGCTTATATTTGGGAGGGTGATGAAACAGGTGCCAAGTTCCATGAGATGGAAATTCCTCAAGATATGGTGTCAGAAGTTGAGACTCATCGGGAAAAGTTGGTTGAAGAAATAGCAGGTTCCGATGACATATTAATGGAGAAATATTTGGGTGGAGAAGAAATTTCAGTTGAGGATTTAAAAAAAGCCTTAAGACAAGCTGTAATTGATAATAAGATTGTTCCAGTACTGGCTGGTTCCTCACTCCGTAATAAAGGGGTGCAGATGATGCTTGATTGTGTGGTGGAATACTTGCCTTCCCCCCAAGA
>CAYMUB010000069.1:0-12408 GCA_964393545.1 uncultured Gammaproteobacteria bacterium
GCAAAATCTCACCAGCCTGGGGGGTAGCAATATTATCAAAACTAACACCTGGTTGCTGATAAAAAAGCAGTCCCAGGATATCGCTCCAGTGGTCAACATTATTAGTAGTACCCATGGCAGCCCCGGCAGTTTTAATATTGCCCAAAGAATCCTTAACAGTCATTTTGGCACTTGCCGTAATAAATTGATCCCAGGTTTGAGGAACCGTCACATTGGCAGATCTTAAAATATCTTCGTTATAAAAAAGCGCCAGTCCATCAACCTCGACTGGAAAGGCATAAATCTTGCCGTTTTTTACAAAGGAGTCTTTGGCAATTGGATAAAAAGTCTTGGAGAAGTCTGCCAAACTCATTAAATCAGCCGGTGCTTCGGCCAAGGCTTGGGTCTTTTGCATCATCGACAACCAGGAATTATGGATCATTAATATATCCGGTCCCTGTTTATTTAAAATTTGGGTTTGAACTCTGGTCCGGTAATTTATCGAAGATTGCTTAACATAGTTTATAACAATATTTGGATTTTGCTTTGTGTATTGTTCGATTAAAGGTTTTATTAAACTATCTTCTTCCCAAAGCCCCCAGTAGGTTAAGGTGATGGGGCCACTAGGTTTTGATCCACCAAATAAAGAAATGCTGGGACCAAATCTCCAAAAAACAAATCCCAGTACAATTGCTAAACTTAAAGCAATGATGATAATTTTCTTCACTATTAAATTATACTCTAACTTAGTAAAATAGCAGCGTGATAAAAATAAAGAAACAAATAAAGAAAACTTTTAAAAAAATTGTCAGCTATCTAGTGCCTACTATACTGTCTATTATTCTGCTGATACTTCTGGTGTTAACTTACCAGGTGGTTTTATCAGATAAATATTACCCGCTTACCTATGTTGGTGATACTAATCTTTCTTTTCTAACCCAGGGCCAGGCAATCAGAAAGCTTCAAGCAAGTTTTAACAACAGAACCACCCGTCAGCTAAATTTTACCTATTCCCAGGGAGTATTTAATATCGATATTGCAACTGCTTCAGCAACTTTAGACTACTCAATTCTTGATTCAAGCTTAAATTATGCCAAACAAGGTTCTTTTTTTGACCGGTTACAAAAACAGTTGCAAACCCTTTTCCTAACCTACCAATTGACCCCAAAAATCAATCTTAATTTAGAAAAACAGATCAGCACTATCCAAACTGCGATTGAGGTACCTTTTAGAAATGCTCAACTAACATTTGATGAAATCACTACTGTTGAAGGTACTCCGTCAGCCAGAATACAGGTTAAAGAAGGTACTAATGGTTTAAGTTTAGATAAAGAAGAATTAAATCAACAAGTTATTAATTTTATTCTGACTGGTAAATATCAATCCAATTTGCCCTTAAAATCTATTCCTCCAAAAGTCACCACAGAACATGCACTTAAATCTAAAGAGATCCTGGAAAAAAATATTAAATCCCCAATAAAACTTGATTTTGAAAATTTTAGTTGGACTCTTGATACTAAACAACTGTTGACTTTACTGGATTTAACAAATGGAGAGGGGTTATTGGATAAAGAAAAAACCCAATTTTATCTAGGGAAAATTGCTTCTGAAATTAATCAGGAAGTGCAGGAAGGTTTATTTGAAATTAATCCTAATACCAAAAGGGTGGCAGCTTTTAAACCTTCTGTTGAAGGTAGAAAATTAGATTTAGATAAAACCTATCAGTTGTTTGCTGATGCCCTGGTTAGCAATGAGATAAAAACTATTAATCTACCTGTTGATATCGTTAAACCAAAAATTCAAACCTCAGATGTTAATTCTTTAGGAATTAAGGAACTAATAGGTAAAGGTGTTTCTAATTTTGCTGGCTCTATCCCTAATAGGATCTACAATGTTAATTTAACTGCTTCGAAGATAAATGGAGTTTTAGTTCCTCCTGGGCAAATTTTCTCTTTCAACCAAACAGTTGGGGACATTTCTGCAGCTACTGGTTTTAAACAAGCCTATGTTATTAAAGAGGGCAGGACTGTCTTAGATGATGGGGGCGGGGTTTGTCAGGATTCAACTACTCTTTTTAGGGCTGTTTTAAATGCCGGCTTGCCTGTTATAAAAAGAACAGCTCATGCTTACAGAGTAGGTTATTATGAACAAGGATTTCCACCTGGTTTAGATGCTACAGTTTTTTACCCTTCAGTTGATTTCCAATTTAAAAATGATACTTCTACTCATATTTTGATTCAGGCTTATACTTCAGGATTAACTTTATATGTTGATTTGTATGGCACATCTGATGGCAGAACAGTTTCTCAAACAACTCCTGTGGTGACAAATATCACTCCAGCACCTCCAGAATTAAGACAAGATGATCCTAGTTTACCTAAGGGTACTGTTAAACAGGTGGACTTTGCTGCCAGAGGAGCCAAAGTTACTTTTAAAAGAATTGTTACCAGAGCAGGAGAAACCTTAGCATCAGAGAATTGGATCTCTAACTACAAACCCTGGCAGGCTGTATACTTAGTAGGGACACAATAAGCCTATTTCATAAGTTGGTTCTGAAGTTTTATGATCTTTTGTAAACGGTAAAAGTTGCCTACTCCCATAAATATTGTATACCCCACTCCTACTGATAAAAGTAATACGTTTACTAAATCCTTAAAACCATTTTGGAAGTATAAATTTGAAAACATGAACCCCAAGATGCAAACTAAAATAGTGGCGCAAGCTTCTGTGGCGTAGATGATTTTATCTTTTCTCAATTGATCAATCTCAAACTTTAAATTCTCTTTATTCATAGATTTATGATAACAAGTATTATTTTAGCACTTTATTATCTGGATTTTATTTCCACCTTTTGCAGATCAATTTTGATTATGAATTTATCAAAAAATCGTAACTATTCAGTATTTCCCAGTAAACTGTCATCTTGAGCGTAGCGAAAAATCTCTAGATTAATCTTGAGATTCCTCACTACCTTCGGAATGACAACCCACAGGGAAGAACTGAATACATCCATGGGTTGGAGATAAATCTTTAGTTGATCATGGAGTACAGCTTCAAATCATTTCTTCTAAAAGTTTTGAAGTTTTTTGCTTTTTGGCCCAGCTTTTTAAATACTTAAAATCTAGCTCATTTTTTTTAATACTCATGATTGATTGGATATCTTCTAAATGCCTGGTTGATTTAGATTCCTCAAACCAAAGTAGTTTAGTTAAAATTAAATCTTCTGGTGAAATAAAATATACTTTTTGTTCTAATATTTTCCTAATTTTTCTTCTTTTTAATCTAAATTTATCAAATTCATCATCTTTTAAAACCCAAAAATCTACCTTAATACCTGCTTGTTGGTCAATAAAATTGAATTCACTTTTATATTCTAATGCCTCATTCACTGCATCTTCATCTATATACCCCATCTTTATTAAAACCTTAACCAACTCCTTAACCTTTTCTCTTTTTAATTCGATCACTACATCAATATCAGCTGTGAAACGTGGCCTACCCCAAACATAAATGGCCATTCCTCCTGTGACAAGATATGGAATTTTAAGCGAGTTTAAAATTTTAACTATTTTTACCAGCAAGTTTTGTGGATCCATTCACTCTAAAATCTATTTTCTCACCATTCAAAGCTTTAGCTAATCTCCACATATCTGAACCTAACTTAACTTTTCTATTAGCAGACATCTTTCTAAAAATGTCGTCCTGGATTTGTTGAGCTGTTTTTTTCGCTGTTTTTTTCATGGCTTAATTATACACCCTGGTAAACTGTATACTTAAGTCAGGAACACAATAATAGGACATTATTATGAATAAAGAATGCTGGCAGTTAGAAAATCTCTTGGAACCTACTCCATGCTTTAAACAAGCTGGAAATACTCCTTGTGATACACCGGGTTGTTCTGTTATTGACCGGATTAAAGAATTAAGAGAAAAAGGGGTGAAGATTGACGCCTGGTGGCTTAACATCTTACCCCATTCAGCATGTAGATTAAGCTCAGTCTGTCCTAATAATCAAGAATTCCTTCAAAGAACAAGTCAATCTAATACCGAAATTTCCGGTAAATTTAAGTAAAGATATTCTAGAAACATATGATAGAATCATCCATGGATGATTACTGTAACTGGATCTTTGGCTTTTGATTATATTATGGATTTTAACGGCATTTTTGCAGATCATATTATGCCTGATAAAATTCATAAACTAAACTTGTCTTTCTATCTTGAAACTTTAAACAAACAAAGAGGCGGCAATGCTGGAAATATCTCATATACTTTATCATTGTTAAAACAACCTGTATCCATCTTAAGTGCAGCTGGCAAAGATTTTGCAGAATACGCCAAGTTTCTAAAAGATGCTGGAGTGATTACTTCTTATATTAAGATAATAGAAAATGAACCAACAGCTTCTGCTTTTATGATGACTGATAAAAATGACAATCAGATCTCTGGGTTTTATCCTGGTGCTATTAAACAAACAAATACTTTGTCTGTTAAATCTCTAAATCCTAAACCTGATTTGATGGTTATTTCTCCAGATAATCCTGATTCTATGATTATTTTTTGCCATGAATGTCAGCAGCTTAATATTCCCTATTTGTTTGATCCGGGCATGCAACTACCTACTCTTTCAGATGAACAACTAATTCAAGGTATTAAAGGAGCTGAAATTTTAATTGGTAATGATTATGAAATGGCATTACTGTGTGATAAGTTACAAGTTACAAGTGACAAGTTACTGGAAAATGCAGAAATTTTAATTACAACTTTTGGGAATAAGGGTTCAGTTATTAAAACTAAAAATCAAAGTATTGAAATTAAAGCTGCTAAAATAGAAAAAATAATTGATCCAACAGGTGCTGGAGATGCATATAGAGCAGGATTTTTGGCAGGATATATGAAAAAAATGGACCTAAAAATTTGTGGGCAAATGGGTTCTGTTGCTGCTATGTTTGCCATAGAAAAATATGGTACAAGTAATCACACATTTACAGTTGCCGAATTTTGTCAGAGATACAAGCAGAATTTTGGTGATGAACTAAAATTATGAAATCAGATATAAAAGATAAAAATTTAGCACCTAAAGGCAAACTTAGAATTGAATGGGCTGGATCTCAGATGAAAGTATTGGAGCTTATCAAGCAAAGATTTGCTAAAGAAAAACCGCTTAAAGGAATTACTCTGGGGGCCTGTCTGCATGTTACAGCTGAAACTGCAAATTTAATGATTGCTCTCAAAGAAGGAGGAGCAAATTTAGCTTTGTGTGCTTCCAATCCTTTATCTACTCAAGATGATGTAGCTGCATCCTTGGTTCAAGATTACGGGATTCCTACCTTTGCCATCAAAGGTGAAGATAAAGGCACTTATTATAAACACTTAAATACTGTAATGGATTTTAAACCTCAAATTACCATGGATGATGGAGCAGATTTAGTTACTTTACTTCATACAGAAAGAAAATCTCAACTGAAAGATGTAATTGGTTCAGCTGAAGAAACCACAACAGGTGTCATAAGACTAAGAGCAATGCTGGAAGATGGAACTTTAAAAATCCCGGTGATGGCAGTAAATGATAGTTTAACAAAACATTTATTTGATAATAGATATGGTACTGGTCAGTCAACAATTGATGGAATAATCCGAGCCACAAATGTACTTTTGGCTGGTAAAAAGTTTGTGGTAGTTGGGTATGGCTGGTGTGGCAGAGGTTTGGCCCAAAGAGCCAGAGGTATGGGATCTTTAGTCATAGTTACAGAGGTTGACCCATTAAAAGCATTGGAAGCTTCTATGGATGGATTTGATGTGATGCCTATAAATGAGGCTATAAAGATAGCTGATATTATCTGTACAGCCACAGGTAATAAAACGGTTTTATCAGTTGAGCATTTTAAAAAAATGAAGGAAGGTATAATTGTAGCTAACACCGGACATTTTAATGTGGAATTTGATTATGAAGGTTTAGTTAAAATTGCTAAAAGTAAAAGACAGCTTAGAGATAATTTAGAAGAGGTTACTCTGTCAGAAGGTAAAAAAGTATTTGTTCTGGGAGAAGGTAGACTTATAAATCTAGCTTCAGCAGAAGGTCATCCACCTGATGTAATGGATATGTCTTTTGCCAATCAAGCCTTGGCAGCAGAATTTTTAGTCCAAAACAAAGGTAAATTAAAAGTAGGTGTTTATACTGTTCCAGCAGAGCTGGATAACATGATTGCACAACTTAAACTAGAATCATTGGGTATTAAAATTGATCAATTAACAGAAGAACAAAAAAAATACTTATCCTCCTGGAACGAAGGAACTTAAGGCTTCTTAAAAGATTAGTACAATTTCAAGTTAGCAATTCTCGAAAAGTGTTTTTGATTAAAAGTTATCAGTGTTAGATCGTAGACCAAACATGTTGCTGCAATTAGCAGATCTAAATCTTCTATTAAAGTCCCTTTTCTTTTTAAATCAGCACGAATCTCTCCAAACTTTTTGGCAATACCTTCATCAACCCCATATATACCGGAAAGTGAAGTAAAAAACTTTGTGACTTCTTTCACTATTTCCTTAGGATTATTAACTCTATATACTCCTTCATAAATTTCTGACATACAAATATAACTTGAGGAAAACTCTTCTTCCAGATTATCTAATAATTGGACTGCTGTTTCTTTACCTCTTAAATAATCAATAATTACTGAGGTATCAAGAAGATAAGAGATCATAATCTAATACTTTGTTTGCGGGACTTTTTTTTAGAAACTTCCTTCCATAAAACATCACTATTAAGCTTGCTGCCCTTGAAGACTCCTGCGGTCTTTTTCATAAGTTCCTTCTTCACAACTAGGGTTGCAGAAAGGGTGGCAAAAGGTTTCCCTTTTTTTGTTATAACAAAATAGCTCACAAAAGGAAGAGCTTTTTCAATCTCTCCAAAATTCCGCCTTAAATCATTGATTGAGACTGTGTTTTCAGAAATAGAAGTTATTTTCATAGTAGATTTTACTATACCACAAATCACATGAATTATCAAGTGATTAATAACGTGATTAATTAACAGAAGAACAGAAAAAAAACTTATCTTCCTGGAATGAAGGAATTTAAGAATCGTTAAATTGGTACATGTACTATTGACATACACCATTATGGTATAATCTTAATATGTTAAGAACAAATGTGTACATTACCGAAGAACAGCAAAGAGAAATCAATACCAGGGCTGCTATTACCAAGAAACCCAAAGCAGAGATTTTACGTGAGATTATCAGTAACGGTTTAAAAGCCGTTTCTGTACAAAAATCCGCTTCTACAGCAACCTTCCTAAAACTTGCTAATATTGCCAAACAGTTTAAGGGTAAGGGCACTGGTCCAAAAGATCTATCTCGAAATCTTGATAAATATACCTGGGATGAATAAGCCATTACTTATTATTGCTGATGCTGATTCTATTGTTGCCCAAGCCTACACAGATGATGCAAACCACAAACAAGTTTTGAGTTTAAGTCAAAAGCTTGAAGAATCAGGTGCACATATTCTTTTTCCTTCAACTGCAATCTCAGAAGCCGTGACAACTCTACAAAGAAAATTCTCAAATCCACACTTAGCTGCCTCAACTCTCAACCTTTTAACAGAACCTGGTATTGATATAGAAAATATTGATGATGAAATCATCAGGGAAGCAAAAAAGCTGTTTGATCCCAATGCAAGCAAACATAACACTTTTTTTGATTGTATTGTGGCGACTGTGGCAAAAAAACATCATGCCAATGCTATTTTTTCTTTTGACGATTGGTATCCAAAGTTAGGTTTTAAATTAGTATCTAACCTATTCTCATAATCTTGATTATATTTATCTTCCTGGAATGAAGGAACATAAGAATTATGGCAAAAGGACTCTTGTTTCAAATATTGGTCCAACCAGTGGAGCGTTTGCTACTATTGTGACCAACATTAATATTTACCATAAATCTTCCATAAAGCTCTGTCGAGCACGAGAGTCATACTTCTTTGCAATATAAGGGAAACCTAAGTCATGATATAGTTTTGCTATTTGACTTAGTTTAGATGATTTAGCAATTCGTGTATGCATTGTATCTTTTGCAGCTACATTCACATCTAATTCTCTTTGCCGTTGAGGAAAAGTATTTCTATAATAATCAACCGCTGATTCATAATACTTTGCTGCTTTTTGTTCATCAATTGTCCGGTATCTAGCTGTCATGAAAATTGCATGACCGAATGCAAGCTCAGGGTATTCAAGTTTTACGGTTGCAGCCATTGCATCAAGTTCATCAACTACAGCTTGTGAATTAAATGTAGAGTTATCATGTTCTTGTTGTAATGTCGCTGCTTTTTCTATATATGACAATATCCATTCAGTAATCCCTTGCCTTTGGCTTATGTCATATTCATACTGTCCCAACAATCTTTCAATAACTAATAGCGGTAAAGGAAATGTATGATCTTTGGCAAAATCAGAAATACTAAATGATTCTTTTTGTATTTCTCCTTTATTAACAACCTCACTAACTATTTTTCTCAACGAGAAAGGTTGTGTAGATCGGGCAAAATTAGACAGGGAGAAATCAAAGCGACAATGTTCGTATATATCTTGTATATCGTTTGTTTCTAAAAGCATGCGAGGGTAGCGATCTTCAGGAGCTTCAGGATTATCCAGAATACCTCTAAAATTAAATGTATTAGACAGATTAAGCGTTTCAATTACTTTAACAACATCTTCATACCTGCCTTCACTAATCAGCTTTGTTATCATTCTCACATGGGCTCCTTCAAATGAAGCAATTTGATCAGGTTTTCCGAAGTTATCTTCTATATTACGTCTACCGTAATAATGACCGCACCGCTGAATAATTTTTTCTTTTGCCACTGTATCTTCAATCCCTTCAACAGTACGCATCAATGTAAAAATATCTCTGATACGTTTGTCTTGTAACAGATCTTGCACGTCTCCACTTATAATGAATGACTGCAATCCTCTGGCTGGAACTTTATCTATTTGAATAATATTCATTATTGGGTAGAGAATATGCTCAGGCAAATTATTCTTCTTTTTCTTTTCATATTCTTCTGGAACACCAAATGCATCGTATTGATCAATAAGTTGTTGCTTTTTATCTGCTAACTCTTTCCATCGTTGTTGATCTGCACTTTCTACCAATGTCACTGCTGCAGCTAACCCAATTTCTGACCGGAGATAAGGTACTAATCGTGCAAGAATTGGAACTGCATCTGGATGTGCGAGCCCTTTTAACATTTCTCCCCAAAACCGTTTTTGAAGTGCAACAATTTTATCCCATGAAGTATTTGTTTCAGGTACTGGATAATGAAGTGGTGTTAAGAAAGAATCTCTTTCAAATTGTTTAAATGTTAAGCATATTTGTTGTATTTGTGGCGGGATATCCAGGGTGAGTGTAGAATTCCATTGATAATCTTTTACTCCTTGAAAGTCTCCTAAATATACTAAGTCAGAATTATCCGCTTGCGCGACTAAGCCTCGATCATAGAGGTTCTGACCATGAGCGCTAGACTCGCTATATACGAATCCTACATCAAATAATTCCCGTAACGTCCTTCCAGTTGTTGCTGCAATTTCTGGATCAGTCAGCCTTGCTATTTTTTCATCGCCAGTCTCCGCTTCCCGAAGCCCTCCTTCTACGCGTTTTTTCGATGGAACAACTTCGGCAACTGAGCCGATACCAATAAAATTTCCCCGCCATTCTAGTGAATCACGCACTAACATATCTTCTGTTTTGTCAATTTCTTTCCTGATAAGATTTTGTAAATATTCTGAGAGCTCTTTATAGTGCGTTACTTGCAAAGGAGTTGTAACACCTGCATCAATAGCTTCTTCTAACGATTGCCATCCATATTTTTTTGCCAGTTGGGTAAATATAACAGAAGAATTAATTAATTCAAGCAGAGCCCACGTTAATGTCTCTGTACCAACCATTCGAGGATGAGGATTGATAAATGTTTCATCAAAAAATAATTTCCCTTGTTCTGAAGGAAAGCCAGGAAAAGGATGTTCTACCTCCTCGTCAAATGTACGTTCATTACCAATTCCTTTTACATAAACGACAGCTTTTCTGTCGCCCACTGGAATATTATCGTGATACGCTCCCCGTCCTTCCAATCCCACTCGTTCTACAGCTTCAGGTTTCCTTGCTAAAATTAGGGTGCTTAACGGTTCTGTTTGTCTTCTCAATGCTGCTACTTCTACAACAAGTTTTGAATTTACGCCAAGGTAACCGAGTATGTCTTCAGCTTTTCCAATGATTCCAACTTTATCCTGTCGATTTTTTTCAGGATCTCCATATGCCTCAATTGAACGGAATAGATCAGTCTTTTCCATAGATGGATATTATACTGTTTTTTGGATTCTTATTGATCAATTAACAAAAGAGCAAAAATTTGTCCTACTGCTCAAATACTAATGTTCTATGATAGAATCTGCAAGAGGTAGGCATCGCGTTCAAGATTTATCGCTCCTGTTCGACCGAAAATGAATCCGCAAAATTTAGCCTGGAATTTATTGAATATAACTAATTTGTAACTTTTAAATAAGTTGGTATACGTAATTAATGCCTGGTAAATTTAGTCCCAAAGTTCCAAAGTCTGTATCAAATCTTTTAAAAAAATCCATGTCCAACTCACGAATTCTTATAAGCCTAACTGGAATCTTTAGTAAAGGTTGTCCTTTGGATTTTCTTATCGCGACAGAGTAGGCATTATACTTAGTACTAGGGTCTTCTTTCATTTGTATTTCAATATCATAACCTTTATTTTTTAATGCTGTTTCTAACAATTGAGGATGAATCATTTTTCCGTCTTTTCCAACAAGAGGCATACTCGCATTTGGAATTATATCTACCAATAAAACTCCATCTTCCTTTAGTGCTCGGTAGGCTCTTTTTATTGTGGCTAACTGATCTGGATGATACCGTATTGATTCTACTGCAGTTATTAAATCGTAACATCCAATATGATGATTCAAAAAATCATCGCCATCTTCCCTATAAACTTTAATATCAGTAAAAAGAGGAATTTGTTGCCGTTCAATAGGATAAGTAACACCTTCACAAACAATCTCAAAATTATCTTGTTTTATTTCTTGTAAAGCTACTGCTGCATCTCCGCACCCATAATCAAGCCAGATCGAACCAGGAGACAATCTCTGAATATAGTCTTGGAAAGATAAACCGTGAAAATGAGGAAGTTTTTCTTCATATTCGATTGACGATCTTCTCTCAAACCAGGCGCCCGGAGAAGGTTCTGGTTTATGTGCATCTATTCCCGCTCTATAATTAATATAAGACCCCACTCTTCTTTTTTGTCCTCTTATATCTTTTAAGCTAACCCGTTGAATTAAATCTTTATTGTCCATATTATTTATTACTCACTCTAGCATAAATATCTCTAAAGTTTTTTAACTTAAAAGATATAACTGGTGGATTCAGTTAGGATTGTATCCTTTCTGTCCGATTGCGCCATTAAAAAACACAATTCGTAAAATGTTGAGTCCATTTTTAATGTAGCAGATTTTTCAAATAATTTCACTGGAATGAAGGAACTTAGATTTTGATATCAACTCTTAAGTGTGATATAATAGTCACATATGAGAGCACACATCATTGTTACTGAAGAATTAATAAACTCGGTGGATAGATTAGTAGGACCCCGAAGCAGAAGTAAGTTCTTTGTTGAAGCCGCAACAGAAAAACTCATCAGGATTAGACGTGCCAAAATAGCTAAGAGACTAGTTGGGTCTCTTGCTAACACTGCAATCTCCGGATGGGAAACAAGTAAAAAAGCAGCTGAGTGGGTACACAATTCCCGTGTAAGAGATGAGAGGTATTCAAATAGGTAAATTTCTACTTGATACCACAGCGCTTATTGATTTTTCCAAAGGCAGGGAGCCTGCCAAATCTAAGGTTCTGGAAATGATTGAATCTTCAGAAGTAGGGGTATGTGCGATTAATGTGGCTGAATTCTATACTGGTTTACCTTTGGATAAAAGAAAAGTTTGGGAAGAGTTTTTCAACTCCCTTTTATATTGGAATATAAATTTGGAAACTGCAAAACTGGCAGGTTGTTTTCGGTCTGACTTTGCAAAAAAGGGCCAACCTTTAACAACAACTGATACTTTAGTGGCGGCAACTGCCGTACAGGAAGAAGCTACCCTAGTAACAAGCAATACCAAAGATTACCCTATGAAAGAAGTAACACTACTTCAGATCAGTAGCAACGACTCTTAGGCGTTAAAGAAATTAAGAATCATTAAATTGGTACATGCGTATTGACTCATGAGTAATTCCTACCGAAAACGATTCATTGCCTCATATCAAAATCCTACCCTAGTTTCGTTGGTTTTAGTCTTTCTAAATCCTCATCAATTTGCTCTTTTAGTTTAACCAGACTTAGAGCTTTATATTG
>CAYMUB010000070.1:0-12867 GCA_964393545.1 uncultured Gammaproteobacteria bacterium
CAGGCTGCATATTCAAAAGATAAATTTTTAACTAGAATGTCTAAGCAAATAATTAAAAACTTTGTTTCAAGCTTTGGTGAGACTGCTATTGCCAGCTTTGTCCAAGAAATTGACAAAATCCCAGCAGATAAAAAGCGTAAATTACTCAAATTACTTAAGGAAACAAGTGCTAAGTAGCATAAGTGCCAACAAGGCATTCTATATTCTTTTTGGATTTTTTGCTCTTGGTGCGTATATTCTCTTTAGTTTGATAAACAAGATTGCTCCTCTGACAGTTAGTCACACCATCTACTATTGCCAAAAGGTCTTATCAAATATTTTATTTACATTACCTCACTTAGCTCCACCACTAGTTGCTTTATTGCTTATTTTTATTATCCTAATAGGAATATTACTATTAGCTGTTCAGCTATCTAAAAGCTATCTTTTTATTAAGAAGACACTAAAAAACAAAGTAATGACTCCTCAAAAAGTAAATAAAATTACCAGAGAATTGGGATTAGTTGATAGAATTGATGTTGTCAAAAGTGGTTCTTTTTCATCTTTTTGCTATGGATTTATTAGACCCCGTATCTGTATAACTTTAAAATTAACTAGAGACTTAAATGAGGGAGAACTAAGAGCGGTTTTGACTCATGAAAGTTACCATCTTAAAAATAGAGATCCTTTAAAAATTCTATTTAGCCAGATTGCCACATCAATGTTTTTCTTTGTACCTACATTAAAAGATATTCACAAATATTACACTCTCTCTAAAGAGGTAGCAGCCGATGAGTTAGCCATTAAATATACTAAGGATTTAAGATCTGCTTTATCTAAACTACTGCTTGGTCCATCACCTTCATTAAGTGGGGTTGCTTCATTTGCTGCCGATAATGATTTAGAACAAAGAATAAATATACTGACCAATGCTGAGAAGTTATCTCTAAGAATATCTTTTGCGAGACTAACAATGTCGCTCCTAGTCTTGGTAGCTGCTTTAACTGTCTTAAATATGCCTGTCTATGCAATAGAAGACAATCACGAGACTCACTCTTACTTTATTTGTCCTTATGGTGGGGATTGTATGCTTTCCTGCGCTAAACAAGGCATAATGACAGAAATGCCATTCAGTAAAGATCAAACCTTTACTCCGGCAAACTATTCTCCTAGTAATTGACTATTGACAAAGCCGTAATTTATTTACTACACTAAGTAGTAGGTAGTATGACTGAACCAAAAGCAATTTTAATAGGTGCAATTATTATCTCTATTTCCATCCTAATGCATGGGGGGATTATTAAAGTTGGTGGACAAAATATAGTAGGTACAGCCAAAACCCAGCCAGTAGCTCAAGCCCCTGCTGCTGCAGCTCCTCAAGCTGCTGCTCCACAAGCTCCTTCCGGGCCAGTGAAAGTTTCTGTAGCAGACGAACCTGTTTTAGGCAATAAAAATGCCCCAGTCACTTTGGTTGAGTTTGTAGACTATGAATGCCCGTTCTGCAAAAGATTCATTGATCAGACATTTGCCGATATTAAAAAGACTTACATAGATACTGGAAAAGTAAAGCTGGTCATGAGGAATTTCCCTCTTTCTTTTCATCAAAACGCTCACAAAGAATCACAAGCTGCTCTTTGTGCAAGAGATCAGGGAGGAGATGCAGTTTACTTTAAATACCATGATGAGATATTTAAAAGAACCACCTCTAATGGAACTGGTTTAGCTCTAGATCAGTTACCTAAAATTGCTAATGATCTAGGTTTAGATGGCAATAAATTACAGAGTTGCTTGACTGAAGAAAGGTATAAGGCAAAAGTGGATCAAGATATCGCTGAGGGTACTAAAGTAGGTGTTAGTGGTACACCAGCTTTCTTTGTGGGAAAATCTAGCTTAGGAAATGAAATTGATGGGGAAATTGTAGTAGGTGCCCAGCCATACTCTGCTTTTCAAACCATTATTGATCAAAAGCTAAAATGAAAGTTATGTATGATAGATATCATAAGGTCTTCAAAATTTCTAATTCCTACGCTTCTTATTGCTAGCATCTACACCATACTGATTACCTATTTAATGAACAACAGGCTTGTTTTTAACACTGTGACTGGTGTATTCCCTCTGGAATACAAGCTTAAGTTATTATTTGCTTTACTTGGAGGTATGTGGACGGCAATGAGTGGTTCAGGGCTTGTTATTCTAATCATTACGGCTCTGCTAACAGGAGCTAACTGGACTTTGGTTATCCAAAAAGTTGCAGCTTTAAGGTCTTCTGGGAGTGTACATTTAGTTGTTGGAGGCAGTTCTTTTCTGGGAATTGTTGGCAGCGGTTGTGCAGCCTGCGGACTACCAATCCTGTCACTTCTGGGGTTAAGCGGCAGTATTATGTATCTGCCCTACCGTGGAACAGAGCTATCCTACATATCTATTACGCTTTTAGGAATTTCCTTTTATTTACTAATAAAAAGCAGAAACCAAGCATGTGCAGTTCAATATGTTAAAAAAAGAAAATAATACATCACAAATCGGTATGGAAAAAATGAACAGAAAGACCATTATTGCCTTTATTGTCGTAGCATCAATTGTATTGATATTTCTTCTGCAGAAAACTTTTATACAGCCCACGAATAATCCGGCAAAGCTGAGTACGATTAATTCCAACCCTGAAGCAGAAAAAGCAATGGAAGCTATCCCGCAAACAGGTGTTGCTATGGCAAAAGAAAAAACAGGACTTCAGGAGCTTGCCTTTAAACTAGAAAATGGCGAGAAAGTTTTTAATCTGACAGCAGAACCTATCAGGTGGCCTATTTTGAAAGACACAACTGTAACAGCCTGGACATATAACGGTATGGTTCCTGGTCCACTGATTCGGGTAACAGATGGCGATAAAATAAAAATCATTGTCAAAAACTCGCTTCCTGATGAGACATCAATTCATTGGCATGGTATTCAAGTACCTAATAGCATGGATGGAATTCCGGATGTTACGCAAAAAGCAATTAAGCCAGGTGAAACATTTACCTACGAATTTGTTGCAAAGCCTGCAGGAACATTTTGGTATCACTCACATTCTCAGCCGGATAAACAAATATCAGTTGGGCTTTCAGGCGCATTTATTATTGAGCCACAAGGTGGTCTTGCTTCAAAACCCGATATTGATAAAGTTTTGATGCTAAATGAATGGCGAGTGATTGACGGACAAACCTATGCTGCCATGCCTGCAACCGGTATGGACGGGAATTTCTTTACTATTAATGGAAAAGCCTTTCCTGATACGCAAGATTTAAATGTAAAGGTAGGGCAAAAAATTAGACTTCGCTTTGTAGGGACCGGACAACAAATTCACCCAATGCATTTACATGGATTCCCCTTCAAAATTGTCGCAACCGATGGAAATGATGTACCTGAGAGCGCCCAGTGGACAAAAGACGTTATTTCTGTCGCTCCTGGTGAGCGCTATGATATTGAATTTACGCCGGACAGACCAGGAAAATGGATGCTTCACTGTCATATTTCACACCACACAACAAATGATCACAAAGATCCAGGCGGTTTAATGATGATGATTAACGTAACTTAAAATGATAGAAGGTGAATTTTATGAATAACAAAACTTTATTAATTGTTCTGGCAGTAATAGTTGGAGCAATTGCCATACTCGGATTTAAAGTTATGTCATTTGGTAATAATAATTCTATGACTGAAACTAGTCGTGGAGGAATAGCGATTAGTCTTTCAACTGATCCAGATCCGCTTCGACCCGGACCAGCAACATTCATGATTGATGTAAAGGATAAAAACGGTAAACCAGTTGATAACGCGACTGTCTATTTTGATTTGAATATGACTACAATGAATATGGGTACTCAACAAGGTACTGCAACATCTCAAGGCAACGGAAGATACTCAGCGAGCGGAAGGATGTCAATGCGTGGACCTTGGCGAGTGAGTACGACCGTTAAAATGTCAGACGGAAGCAGCGAATCAAAAGATTTTACTGTTAATGTACCATAAAAAAATACTATGAATCTTTGGGCCATCTTTATTACCGGTTTGACTGTTGGAGGTTTGACTTGTCTTGCAGTCCAAGGAGGATTACTGACCTCTGTAATAGCTGCAAGAGAAGAAGACGATATAGAAGAAGGTAAAACTGGTAAACATAATCTTTTGCCGGTACTTACTTTCTTAGTAACTAAATTAGTTGCCTACACTACACTTGGGTTTCTTCTTGGATTATTTGGTCAGACGTTAGCTATCTCGGATTCTGCAAGAATCATAATACAAATTATAGCAGGTATTTATATGCTGACTGTGGCTGGTAATTTACTAAATCTCCATCCTATATTTCGATATGCTATCTTACAACCTCCCCGATTTTTAACAAGGATGGTTAGAAATCAATCAAAGTCAAAGGATTTGTTTGCACCGGCTCTTCTTGGTTTCATGACTATTTTTATTCCCTGCGGTACAACACTGGCAATAGAGACCTTAGCTATCTCTTCAGGAAATCCAATTTTAGGTGCATCAACTATGGCAGCATTTACACTTGGTACTTTCCCTTTATTTTTTGGGGTAGGATTTTTAACAACCACCTTAGGTGATTCTTTTAAGAGAAATTTCTTTAAAATAGCAGCAGTGCTTTTGATTTATCTTGGAGTAACTACAGTTAATGCAGGATTAAATTTAGCAGGTTCAACCCTAACTTTAGAGACTCTAAGAGATAATATTCCAATCACCATTGATTTATCCGGTGGACAGAATTCGGGCCCTACTACAGCTCAAGCAAGAATTATAGCAGGCATTCAAGAATTTGATATTGCTGTTAACCCTACAGGCTACAATCCAAATAATATTAAGGTAAAAGCTGGTACACCAGTTAAATTAAATTTAACTACCAAGGGTAATTACGCCTGCACTTCTGTATTTAGGATTCCTGCATTAGGTATTACTAAAACCCTACCTGGAACTGGAACAGACTCGGTTGAATTTACCCCACAAACACCTGGAAAAATAACCTGGACCTGTGCGATGGGGATGTATAGAGGGGTGATTGAGGTAATATAATATGAGTAAAATAATTAAGAAAAAATTAAAAATTGAAGGCATGCATTGTACTTCTTGTTCTATGAATATAGACTTTGATCTAGAAGAGTTAGAGGGGGTTAAGTCTGTCAGAACCAGTTATGCAAAGCAAGAGTGTGAAATAGAATTTGAGCAGGATAAACTGACAGATAAAACTATTGTGGAAACTATCAAAAAATCAGGCTATAGTGCTATTCCTCTTGAAACTTGATCCATCATAGTTGATACTAAGTCTATGGATTTTAATGTAGAGAAAGATTTTGTTATTTTTGAAGAAATTTTAAAAAAACGTCCCGAAATAGATCCTGCAAATTTAAAACATGATCTGCAAAACTATTATCTGACTTTTGTTGAAAAACTTATTAATTTAAAACAGCAAAAAAATAGCGATGATGGAATTATTGTTGGAGTTTCTGCTATACAAGGAGCTGGGAAAACTACTCAAGGTGAGATCTTAGAAATTCTTTTAAAACATTTAGGTTATACCTCTATTCATTTATCTATTGATGACCATTATCTAACTCACCAAGAGTTGAATGAATTAAGACAAAAAGACCCCAGGTATATCAGACGCGGGGTAACTCATGATATTCCTTTAGCTATAAAAAATCTTACAGATTTAAAAACTATGGCAGATGGAATGGGAGTTCAAATACCCATCTATGATAAAGGAGTTGAAAATGGTGACGGAGATAGAGTTGGTTTTAAAACTGTCAATAAGAAACCAGATTTTATTTTTTATGATGGCTGGATGTTAGGAGCAAGGAAAGTTTCAGATGAGTCTATATTTGCAAGCGGGCTTCCAGCTTTGGATTCCCCTGAACATATTCAATTTGCCAAAGATATTAATAAAAAATTAGATGAATATACTCTTCTTTGGGATTTAATTGATTTTATGAATGTGTTATATGTGCCAAATTACCAGATTTCTTTAAAATGGAGAGACCAAGCTGAAGAAGTATTAAGAGCTAAAGAAGAGGGAATGAGCCATGAGCAAATTAGAGAATTTATTTATTACTTCTGGAGATCTGTTCATCCAGCAATTCATATTAAAAACTTAGCAGAAGATAAAAATACTGACCAGGTAGTCATTATTAATGATGACCATAGTATTTTAAAAGTAGGAGTATCAGATGTTTGATTTAATCTCCATTGGTGATGTTACCATTGATAATTTTATTAAAATTCATGATGCAGAAGTTTCCTGCAGTATAGATAAAGCCAAATGTTTACTTTGTTTAGAATATGGCAGCAAAATTGAGGTTGATAAGTTTACTCATTCTGTTGGAGGAAATGCTGCTCACAGCGCAATAGGTGGGGCAAGGTTAAAGTTAAAAACAGCAATCTATGCTAATGTGGGTTCTGATCCAGCTGGTAAACAAATAATTGAGAAATTAACAGCAGAAGAAATTGATACTAAATATTTGGCAGTAAATGAAGGAATGGAATCAAATCTGTCAACAGTTTTGACTTTTAAAGGTGAAAGAACCATTCTTGCTTATCACCAGGATTGGGAATATAGTTTACCAGATTTAGACTTTGCAAAATGGGTATATTTTACCTCTTTGTCCAAATCTTTTACAGAGTCTAATTTAATAAATGAGTTAGGCTTATATTTAGAAAGAACAGGAGCAAATCTTTTATATAACCCAGGCACTTATCAAATCCAATATGGGGTTAAAAAATACCCTAGATTACTCTCTCTAACTCAAATTTTTATAGTAAATATTGAAGAGAGTAAGAGAATATTAGGATATGAGGATACAAAGGATATAGCTGTTAAGAAATTACTTAAAGGACTGGCTGATTTAGGTCCAAGATTTGTTGTTATCACAGATAGTAACAAAGGTTCTTATGGGTTTGATGGGGAGAATTTCTATCATTTAGGGGTTTTTCCAGCAAATTTGGTGGAAGCAACTGGGGCAGGTGATGCTTATGCTACAGGTGTTTTGGCTGGTTTGTTTTATGGGAAAGATTTAAAAGAAGCTATGAGATGGGGAGCAGCTAATTCAGCCTCTGTAGTTGAACAAATTGGTCCTCAAGGAGGATTATTAACCTACCAAAAAATGCAGGAAAAATTAAAAGCCAATTCCAAGATTATGGCTAGAGAGATTTAATTCATGATATAATTTGAATAACTATGAAGAAAGGAAAGATTGGGGATCAGTTATATCAAAAATATGGCAAACCATTAGAGAAAGATCATTGGGGAGAGTTTATTGCTATTTCTAAGGACGGAAAGACAGTCTTAGATAATGATTTGATAAAGGTGATGAAAAAATCTTTAGCAGACTTTGGGCCAGGCAGCCATGTTTTTAAGGTAGGCGAAAAGGCAGTCTTTAAATGGCGAAAAATAAGATCGTAACTTCATCCCGTTTTCCTTATTTACCTATTAAGGTTTCAACAGCAAAAAAAGATTTTGAATTGGAAGCGTTACTTGATACAGGCTATGATGGTGGAGTTATTGTCCCTCCTAAACTTATCACAAACGGTGAAGTATCTAAGTGGTTGGTAGATTGTAAACTTGCAGATAACTCAATTGTAGAAGTTTCAGCCTATCTAGGTTCTGTTAGATTAGGTAGTAAAAAGTTAAATGATATAACTGTGCTTATTATGGGAGATGAACCAATTATCGGA
The DNA here is from genome assembly GCA_964393545.1 of uncultured Gammaproteobacteria bacterium. Lineage (GTDB taxonomy): Bacteria > Patescibacteriota > Microgenomatia > Daviesbacterales > UBA10151 > CAYMUB01. The sequence goes on from CAYMUB010000070.1 coordinate 7,693, forward strand.
CGGGAAGTGATGAAACATTTTAAAGTCACTCTAGATCATGGTAGAAAAATTATTTTGGAAGAGTGAAACAGGAGAATTTAAAGCAAAATATCAAAATTTTTGCCAAGGGAATTTAGAATTTGGATAATTTACCGTGTAATCTATTAACCAAGTGAAAAGTGTTAGAAGTAGGAGAAAGCTTATTACCCCTGTTAAAGCCACAATGACCTTACGCTTAGTTGGAATTTTTGGATCTGAGAAATACCCAAAAACAATCCTTGACTGATTTGGTATGTTGCTTCCAGAGATCATATAAAATCTATGTTATCATACTTAGCTTTTAATCATATGCCTCAAAGAATACTTAAAAGTGGCGTCAACCTTTTTGTTGGGGTTGAAGATATTTTTGGGATCAAAGATTTCTTTCACTTTTTTAAATAATTGATAAACATCCCTACCATACATTTGGGGTAAATATGGGCCTCTGATTAAACCATCATTGTGTTCTGCAGACATAGAACCTTGGTATTCAAAAACTAATTTGAAAACTTTTTCCATCAGTTCTGGAATTACAGCTCTCACATCTTCCCTAGTTAAATCCATCAAAGGAATAATATGAAAATTTCCATCACCTATATGGCCTGCTAAGGTATACACCATTTTATCTTTGTAGGGTTCTATTAAGGCATCTAATTTAGGCAGAAATTGGGGTAAATATTCAGGTTTAACAATAATATCATCAATAAAAGGAGAAGCTTTTTTGCCCTGAGAATATTTCATCAGTAACCCAAAACTTTTATGCCTGATTAACCAGTATTTTTCCTGATCTTTCTCCTCTTTTTTAATTTCTGCTTTCCAGCCAGAGGCTGGTCCGCCTTTGGCGGATAATTCTTTTAGAGCATTTTTGGTACTTTCAGCTTGCTTTAAAGCTTCATCTTTAGAGTCTGAGGCAAAGTTTGCCAGGAGTATTAGTTTGGGTAAGTGATTGGTTAGTTTTTCAGGTAAAAACTGAAAATAGGCTGATATTCTATTACTGTGTTTAAAGTTTTTAGTTAAATCCCAAGCATGAGTTGTAGCTAGTTTTAAAGTTTGATCATCAAAACACTCAAAAGCTTCCGGTTTAAACTGTAAAACTGTTTCAACTACTTTATCCAGTTGGTTTAAATTAGGTAAAGAGATAACTAGTAGAATATGATTTGTTTTAGGCTTGATTAATCTAAATTCCATTTCAGTAATAATGCCTAAAGTGCCTTGTGAACCAATAATTAGTTTAGTTAAATCAAAGTTTTGTGAGTCCCAGACTTCCCATAAATCAAAACCAGTGGAATTCTTAGAAGTTATAGGTTCAGCCTTTTTTATTAATTCTTCATTCTCAGAAATTAAATCATAAATTTCTGAATATATTTTTCCCTCAAAATCCTTCTGGGCTAATTTTTTGTTCAATTGGTTCTTTGTAAGAGTCTGAAAAGTATATTCATTCCCATCGCTAAGTATTACTTTCATACTTTTTAAGTACTTATTTATAGGACCATAGGTAAGTTCAAGTTCTCCTCCAGCATTGTTGGCAACCATTCCCCCAACAGTACAAATTTCTCTGGAGGCTGGAAAGGTGGGTAAAAGCAGGTTTTGTTTTAAAGTTTCTGCTTCAAAATCTTTATACAATATTCCAGGTTCAACCGTAGTTGATTGTTCGCTTATAGAAGTTAGCTTGTTAATATATTTTTTAAGATCCAAAATTATAGATTCTCCAATTGCTCCGCCACTCATATCTGTGCCTGCTGATCTAGGAGTTATGGAAAGATTTTCTTGAGGATAAGTATTAATATATCGGATAATTTTTTGAATATCCTGAGAGTTTTTAGGAAAAACTACTATTTGAGGTTGAATTTGAAAAATAGAAGCATCTTTTGAATAAGCAGTTAGGGTTTGATCATTATCTAAGATATCACCCTGGATAATTTTTTGTAAGTCATCTTTTAAGGGCATAAATTTATGTTAACATAAATATGTGGACTCACAACTGCCTGAGATTTTTGACACCATTATTATTGGAGGAGGAGCTGCTGGGATTGCTGCAGCTATTTATACTGTGAGGAAAAATTTAAAAGTGTTGATGGTGACTAAAAATATAGGCGGGCAGGCAGCTTTATCCGGAGATGTGGAAAACTATCCTGGGTTTACCATGATTACCGGGGCAGATTTGGCTAAAAAATTTAGAGAGGAGCTGATGACTTTTGAAAACCAAGGGCTGTGGGTTAAAGAAGGAGTTGAAGTAATAGATTTAGGGGGATCAGATCCTGATTTTTCAGTTAAAACATCAGATAGTAACAATTCTTATCATGGCAAAACAGTGATTATAGCCTCTGGCAGAAATCCCAAGATGCTGGGTATACCAGGAGAAAAGGAACTTTTGGGAAAAGGGGTGGCTACTTGTGCCACCTGTGATGCACCATTTTTTAAAAATAAAGATGTGGCTGTTATAGGAGGGGGCAACTCTGCTTTAGATGCAGCTTTTTCTTTAATTAAAGTGGCCAGATCTGTAACCTTGATTAATAACACTGAGGCTTTAAGAGGTGATGAAATCTTATTAAAAAATGTGACTCAATCCCCTAAAGTTAAAGTTTTAAATAGCCACCAGGCTTTAGAAATTCTGGGTGATCAGGCAGTAGGGGGAATAAAAATAAAAGATAATCAGAGCGGACAAGAGCAAATTTTGACTGTTTCAGGAGTATTTATAGAGATTGGCTGGACACCATCAACCAGTTTTGATAAGTTAACTAATAAAAATGATAAAGGAGAGATTGAGGTGGATGAATATGGAGCCACATCAATTCCTGGAATTTATGCAGCAGGGGATGTTAATGATACCTGGGGAGAACAAATTGTGATTGCTGCAGGTGAGGGAGCTAAGACTGGTTTAAGAGTGGCTGAACATATTTCCAAAGTGCCTCATCAAATAACATCTAATATTCACGAAGGTTAATGGACTAAAACTCTGGTGCCTGGATTTTCTGTTGTGGCTTTAACTGATCCTTGGCCTGCAGGTACTACTGGTCCTGCCCATTCAAAAATTTGAGCAGCACTGGCTAAAGGTTCATTGACACAGCCATGACTCATTGGTTGACCAAAATTATTATGCCAGTAAGCTCCATGTAAAGCATATCCTTGATAGAAAAACATATTACTAGGGACATTAGGTAAATTATAGTAAGTACCCAAAGCCTGGGAGCCGCCAATCATGCTTTGATTTCTGGTTTTATACCAAATATTAAAAGTGCCTTTAGGAGTAGGTGACCATTTACCTGAAGAAATAGGAAACTCCATTACTAATCTGTTGCCCTCCCAGGCTCTAGTTTTTTGTTCACCTAGATTTACCTCAATCCATTTTTCTTCCCCTGCGCTATTTGTAGTTCCTAAAACAGCTTGATCAGTATTTGTATTTTCAGCCAAAGATTGAGAATAAGCATAAACTAAAGATGTTTTGGGATAATCAACCACTTGGCTGTTAAAAATAGCCATAGAAGCATTTTCATCAAAACTGCCATTTGATCTTAAAGCTTGCTCCACACTGCAGCAGGAAGCAGTATTGTCTCCTGATAGATGAAATTTATAGGCTAGGTCTCTTTTGATTGATTGGAAATTAAAAGTTGCATAAAATATGGCAGCAACTATTAAAAAAATAGGCAGTAAACGGTGCAGCATATAGTTTTTTAGCGCTCCGTCTTAGCACTAATTCCATTGTGAAGTAATTTCAATATAGACGTCAAGAGGGAGTTTTGGGTAATATAGTTAATTAATGAAAAAGTTAGTAATCCTATCTGTTGTTTTCATTATTTTGCTGTCTTTTTTAGTACTTAATCTGACTTCAGGCAAGAATCCAAAAGAATTGACCTCTCCTATTTTAAATAGAGAAAAGGTGTTAGGGATTAATCAATGGCTGCCCCAACAAGTTTTGGGTAGTCAAGTTAATGCTCCTCAAGTATCTAGCAAAGCAGGGCTTTTTATAGATACAAGTAGTGGTCAAATACTTTACTTAAAAAATGCTCATGAAAGATTACCAATTGCCTCTTTGGTGAAAGTTATGACTGTTTTGATTGCTTTAGAATACAAAAAAATGGATGACCAATTTGTAGTATCTCAAAAAGCTGCTGAGATGGAGCCAGATAAGATGCTTTTGATTGCAGGAGAAAAGCTAAACTTGAAAGAGTTATTAGATGGAATATTTTTAGTTTCAGCTAATGATGCGGCAGAGGTTTTAGCAGAAAGGTCAACAGGCAGCAGAGAAGAATTTATCCGTTTAATGAATTCCAAAGCTTCACAACTGGGGATGAAAGACACTTTTTATGTCAACCCCACAGGTTTAGATGAAGATGTTAATAACTCTTATTCTTCAGCTTATGATTTAGCTTTGCTAACAAGATATTTAATCAGGAATTACCCGGAGGTAGTAGATATTTCCAAAACAGAACATATTTTTTTACCTCAAACTGAATCTCATCAAGATTATGATATGTACTCAGGGATTAATTTGCTAACTACCTATCCTGGAGTAGTTGGATTTAAAACAGGCTACACTCCTGAGGCAGGATTAACTTTAATTACCTTAGCTAGAATTAATGGACATGAAGTAATTGGAGTATTACTTGGATCAGGTGACAGGAGAGATGAGGCAAAAGAGTTACTTGATTACAGTTTTAATAAACTTAAGTAAGAAAGGGTCTTGGGTGGATTTTCTCTTGAAATTGCTGCAGTACCAAAATGGCAGTTCCCAATCTTTCCATCTTTTCTCTCCTGCCAGCTTGGGAAAGGTGAATATATCCTTCTCTTGTAGTTGTTAGTATAGCTTCTGCTCCCGCATGTAAGGCTGTTCTTAATGGTTGTTCTTCCGCAAGTCCTAATGTTTCTAGTATAGGATGATTGGTAGCAGTAAGCAGAAGAAGTTTCCTAAAGTTTCGGGGTTCTAATAAATCTGTTCTGACTTGGTTTGGTGTTCTAGTTTGGAGACGTTTTTCCAAGCCAAACCTGATATTTTCCGGGTCACCTTCAACTACAAAACCCCTATCTCTTTTCTTGATACGTCCAGAAACACTATCTGTAGGAAGAATTGTTATTGTTTTAGCAACATCAGCAGGAGAAGACACAGATTCAACTGACATTATAGTGGCTTATACTATATTGATTTAAAAATAAAGTCAA
>CAYMUB010000071.1:0-48393 GCA_964393545.1 uncultured Gammaproteobacteria bacterium
CTGCCAATTCACGCGGAGTAAGGCTATCAACCAGTTTCTGACGTTCAGTAGGAGGAAAACCCTTATCTTGTTCGCCCATAGCAACAGTATATCAAATATGAACCTTAAAAAGGTTTACTTGTTTTGAAGGTATATGTGCCCTTTTTATCTATTGCAAAATCTATATTCTTATGGTTTACTAATACTGCATTAGGAGTCCATGTACCATCTGGTACGTGGCGGCAACCGGAAAGTTACGGTGCCAGATCCGGGAGGATAATGTGCCCGCCGAGTGGCGAGGAAACTTTTAACCTCTCAATTGCGAGAGGTTTTTTTAAAATATATGGCAACAAACGGTATAACAACATTTACATCTGAATCAGTTTGCGCTGGTCACCCGGACAAAATTTGTGATCAAATTTCTGATGCAATTTTAGATGCAGTTTTAACTCAGGATAGATTTGGCAGAGTAGCTTGTGAGACTTTGGCTGGATTTAATAGATTAATTATCTCTGGTGAGATAACTGCTAATTCTAAGGTAGATTATAAAAAAGTAGCTCAGGATCAAATTAAAAGATTAGGTTACACAAATTCCAGTTTAAACTTTTCTGATAAATCTCCCATTGAACTTTACTTGCATGAACAGTCTCCAGAGATTGCTGTTGGAGTTAAAAAAAGAGGGGCAGGAGATCAAGGTTGTCTAAAAAAAGGTACTTTAGTTAGAACTAAAAAAGGCTTTGTCTCAATAGAAAATGTTAAGAGTGGGGATTATGTTACTACCCCATATGGTTGGAAGCGAGTTTTAAAGTCAATGAAAACTGGAGTTAAACCAGTCTTGAATATTACCCTTACCAATGGAATGTCACTCGCATGCACAAATGATCACAGAGTCTTATGTTTTGATAAAGACGGTAACAATTATTGGAAAGCTGCAGCTGATTTACAACAAGGAGAATTTATTTGTACTCTGAAACCTCAACAAAGTTTTAGTAATACATTACGGGAATCTTATATTCCAAAAAGCACCTTTTATAGTAAATATAATCACAAGATTTATGGGTCAGAGAAACTAGTATTTGATGAGAATTTAGGATATATTACAGGAGAGTTAGTTGGAGATGGTTATGTAGCCAATCCTAAATTAATGGAACTTGCATTTGGAACAAATTATTCTCATGCAAAAACTGTCCAAGGCATGACAAGTTATCAAATGCCGTCTCAATGGAGATTAATAACAAATAATAATCATGTTAGTTTGAAAATTGATTCTATCCTTGTTAGAAAACACTTCCAGAATTTTGGATTAACCTTCAATAAAGCTTCAAGTAAAGAAACACCTGACGGAATTTACCTTTCACCAAAAGAAGTAATTAGGAATTATCTTCAAGGATTATTTGACAGTGATGGGACAATTGTTGTTAACACAGGTAGAAACGGTAATAATATCCGGATCAGGCTTGGATCAGCGTCACCTAAATTATTGAGAGAAGTTCAACTTCTTCTAAATGACTTCAGAGTAAAATCTTCTATTCTTTTCAATGCTCCAGCAGGAAAACCAGTCGGTAAAAAAGGAAGAGATGGAAAGATTTATAAATCTAAATATAACCACTTTGTCCTAAGTTTGGTGGGTTTTGAAAGTTATTTGAATTTTTATAGAGAAGTTGGATTTTTAGATGAGCGAAAACAGCTAAAATTGATAAATTATGTTAAAAATAATTCCAGCAAACCCCAAAATTCACGCGGAATTTTTCTTGTACCCCATCCTAGAAAAAAGGAATTAATTGATGAGACTAGGCTTGGGCTAGAGTTACCTTATTCAATAGGAATTTTTAAAGAGAGAGTGGACAAAAATGAAATTGCTGAGGTTTATGATCTTGAGGTTGAAGATGCTCATATGTTTTCTGGCAATGGCATCTATGTTCATAACTCAATGTTCGGTTACGCTTGTAAGGAAACCAAGGAACTTATGCCAATGGCAATTATGATAGCCCATGGGTTAACCAAAAGAATGGATCAGGTTAGAGAAGAAGGATTAATTCCATATCTTAGACCAGATGGGAAAAGTCAGGTAACGATAGAATACAAAAATGGCAAACCAACAAAAGTTTTACAGGTAGTTATTGCTATTCCTCATGAGGAAACAGTTAAGCTTAATAAAGTTAAGAAAGATGTTTATGATGTAGTAGTGGTGCCTGTTTTAGGTCAGTATGGCTTTAAAATAAACATCAAAGATCTAATTGTTAATGGTACTGGAGTTTGGCATCATGGCGGGCCAGCTGCGGATTGTGGATTAACTGGTAGGAAAATTGTAGTTGACGGGTATGGAGGTTATGCCAGGGTGGGTGGAGGCTGCTTCAGTGGTAAGGATCCAACAAAGGTAGATAGATCAGGCGCTTATGCTGCCAGATTTTTAGCTAAAAATATTGTGGCACATAAACTTGCAGATAGAGCAGAAGTAAGGTTGGCTTATTTTATCGGAGCTAAAAAACCATCTATGCAGGATGTGGAGACTTTTGGAACTAATAAAAAATCTCATAAAGTTATCCTGTCTTTTATGGAGAAAATTTTGGATACCTCTGTTTCTGGAATTTTAGAAGGATTGGATTTACAAAGACCAATTTATTTACCAACGGCTGCTTATGGTCATTTTGGGCGCGAAGAATTCCCCTGGGAAAGAATAGTTTAAAACTTTAAATTTATTCAAATTCCAAAATCATTGGTAGATGGTCGGATACCTCTATATTAGGGACTTGAAAACTTGTAACTTTGATACCCTTGGATACAAAAGTATAGTCAGCAAATTTCTCATTACCTGGAAAGAGTTTGTTTCTGGTTGTTTGAATATTGTATTCTTTAATTAGGTTTCTTAAGTTTTCTTCTAAAATTTTTACACTTTTTGTATCAATATTCAGATTAAAATCTCCGCATAAAATCTTTTCACCTTTCTGTTTATCTAAAAACCTATTAATTTTTCTTGATTGCTCAAGTCTTACAGGCGCATCATTTTTACCTCCTTTAAGCCAAATGCCATGTAAGTTACAAACAGTAAATTTTTTACCTGAATTTGTAAAAGTTATGTACTGAGCATTTCTAGGAATGGTATTTAAATCATTAGGATTAAATATATCTCTTTCTCCATAAACAAAAAAATCTCCATAGGAATTAATGGTTGTATTTTTTTTGATAAATACTGATAATCCAAATTCAAGATTAAAATCTGTTTTAAAATTCTTGGTACGACTGAATATTACCCAATTTGCTAAAGAAGAAGAAAAATATCCTTGGTGATTTGTAAGAATTTTAGAGAGTTCATCATGTAAATTCATTCTACGTTCATGACTTATCCTGACATTTGAAGTTGTATTAAAGACTTCCTGAAAACAAAAAATATCAGTAGTACTTGAATTCTCTTTAACAAAACCCATCAAGGGCCTATATATTTTTCCACCCCAAGTATTAAGAGATATTAATTTCATAGATTATATGTTTGGTATTCTAGATGGCTGGATGATAAAATACAATAAGTTTCGGGGATTAGTTCATCGGTAGAACGCTCGGCTGGGGGTCGAGAAGCAAAGAGTCCAATTCTCTTATCCCCGACAACTATAAGATACTAGCCCAGAGTAGATTATTTTGGGGTATTGAAGTTTGGGAAATGTTTGGTATATTGAATCTATGTCACAAAACAACGACGCCCGCAAAGCAGCAATCTCCGCTGCCATGGCCCAAATTCAAAAACAGTATGGTACTGGTTCTATTATGCGCTTGGGTGAAAGAGCAGAAAAATTAACTACACAAGTAATCCCTACTGGTTCTATAGCTTTGGATTTAGCTTTGGGAGTTGGTGGTTTGCCTAAAGGTAGGATTGTTGAAATTTTTGGTCCTGAGGCAGGCGGGAAAACCACAGTTACACTACATGTGATTGCTGAAGCACAAAAAAAAGGCGGAGTGGCTGCTTTTATAGATGCTGAACATGCCCTGGATCCTCAAAGAGCTCAAAAGATTGGTATTAATCTGGATGATTTATTGATTTCTCAACCAGACACTGGTGAACAGGCTTTAGAAATTGCAGAGGCATTAATCAGATCTGGGGGGATTGATGTAGTGGTTATTGATTCAGTGGCGGCGCTCGTGCCAAGGGCAGAACTGGAGGGTGAAATGGGTGATGCAGTAATGGGTATGCAGGCCAGGCTGATGTCACAAGCCTTAAGAAAATTAACCGGGGCTGTTGCCAATACTAATACCATTATTATTTTTACTAACCAGCTCCGTCAAAAAATTGGAGTGATGTTTGGCAATCCTGAAACAACTCCGGGGGGTCTTGCACTAAAGTTTTATGCTTCAATCCGTTTAGATATCAGAAAGATTGAAAATATTAAACAAGGAGATTTAGTAGTTGGTTCCCGTCACAGAGTTAAGGTTGTTAAAAATAAAGTGGCTCCCCCATTTAGAATTGCAGAATTTGATATGGATGAGGATGGAATATCTCATGAAGGAGAATTGTTAGATATAGGAATTGAACTTGAAATTTTAAACAAATCAGGGGCTTTTATAAAATGGGGTGAAAAATTATTAGGCCAAGGAAGAGCTGTCAGCAGCGCTTACCTTAAAGAGAATAAAAAAGATGCAGAAAAATTAGAGAAAGAAATTAGAGATGCCTGGGGTAAACAAAAAGAGGGTAAGGAAAAAATTGTAGTAGGTCAAGAAGAAGATGCTGGTGTAGTTGAAGAAGCGAAATAATTTACCTTGATTCTGTAAGATGCCCAAAATCACTTCAGTTGAACCTCAAAAGAAAAACCTGCCTGCCGGCAGGCAGGTCCCGCGCAGATTTAATATCTTTTTGGATGGCATTTTTGCTTTTGGAGCGGATGAAGATTTAGTTGTAGAACACAGGTTAATTGTTGGTAAAGTAATTGACTCTCAGGATTTAGAAAGACTCCTTTTTGAAGCAGAAGTTGGAAAACTGATGGAGAGAATGTACCAGCTATTTAACATCAGACAGCGTTCAGAAAAAGAAGTTAAAGATTACTTAAAAAACCTATCTTTTAAAAGAAAAGTTAAAGGTTTTGATGAGATTTCAGATATTGCTATAGATTTATTGATAGAAAAACTAAAACAAAAAAGACTTCTTAATGATGAAGACTTTGCTAAAGCCTGGGTTGAATCAAGGAGCAAGAAAAAAGGAATAAGAGCTTTAAAGGCAGAGCTTTTTAAAAAGGGGATTGATAGGGAAACAATAGAGAGAGTAACAGAGACAGAGGATCTAGGAGTTAGACAACAAGTTACTGCAAAACAATTGCTTCTTAAAAGATTACCAAGATTTAAAAATTTGCCATTCTTAGAAAAGAAAAAGAAATCTTATGATTTTTTACTAAGACGCGGATTTGATTATGAGATAGTTTCTGGAATCGTTGAAAAAATGATTAAAAAAGAGTAAAATATTCAAACTCCAAAAAATGCAACGCACATTTGGTCCTAAAAACTTTACATCACAATCTAATCCAGCAACCTCTGGAGGAGATCTCAGTTCTGGTGAAGCGGGATTGGCTAAGAGAGAAGGTATTCTTGAGGAAAGAGAAAGACAGATTGCTGAAAAACAAAAAATTGTTTCAGAAAGGATAGAACAGCTTGAAAATGTACGCAAGGATTTGGTAGCAAAATTGGAAAAATCCTCCTCCATGTCAGCAGATGAGGCTAAAAAAATTCTTCTGGAAAATATTGAAAAAGATTTAAGTGCTGAAATTTCCAAGAGGATTAGAGAAGCAGAAAATGAAATAAAACTTCAGTCAGAGAAATTAGCAAAAGAAATTCTGGCAGATGCTCTACTGCACGGTGTAACAGATTATATCTCTGAATTCACTACTTCCAAAGTTAAATTACCAGATGAAGATATGAAAGGAAAAATTATTGGAAAAGAAGGAAGAAATGTTAGAACTTTCGAGCAAGTTACTGGAGTTGATGTAGTAATGGATGATGAGATTCCAGATACTTTAGTCTTGTCTTCATTTGATCCTGTCAGACGGGAGATTGCCAAAGTGGCTTTAGAAAGGTTAATTATGGATGGAAGAATTCAACCCCAAAGAATTGAAGAAATAGTAGCTAAAACTGAGGAAGATATTAACAAACTGATGCGTCAAGCTGGAGAGAAATTGTGTCATGATGTGAGTGTTTATAATTTACCAGTAGAGTTGGTGGATTTGATTGGTAGATTTAAATATAGATATTCTTATGGCCAAAATTTAATTTTACACACCCAAGAAGAAACTCAAATTGGAGTGGCACTAGCTCATATGTTAGGAGCAGATGTAAATACTGTCAGACTGGGGTGTTTATTTCATGATATTGGAAAAATTATTGCCGATGATGAAGGTTCACATGTTGATAAAGGAGTTGCTTTAGCCAAAAAATTTGGTTTACCGGAAAAGGTGATAAATTGTATTGCAGAGCATCATGAAGATAAGCCATTTTCCTCAATAGAATCAATTATTGTCTATATCTCAGATTCAATTTCCGGAGGAAGACCAGGTGCCAGACATGAAAATGTTCAGGACTATATAAAAAGACTTTCAGATATTGAAAAGATTGCCTTATCTTTTGATGGGGTTGATAAATGTTTTGCAGTTCAGGCAGGGAGAGAAGTGAGAGTGATTGTGATGCCAGATAAAATTTCCGATGAAGAGTTGCCAAAGCTTACTCACGATATAGCGCAGCGGATCTCCAAAGAAGTAATGGTACCAGGGGCAGTGAGAATTACATCAATAAGAGAAACCCGGGTTACAGAAACAACAACCACAGTACCCCAGTAATCTGGGACTTGCTAAAAGATAAAACTTTTGTTAATTTAAGGCCATACAAAAATGACAAAGAATCAATTGATTGAAAAAGTCGCTAAAAAAGCTAACTTGACAAAAAGAGCTGCAGCTGACTCGGTTAATCAAACATTTAATTTAATCAAAGATGGTTTGGTCAGGGGTGAAAAAGTAGTAATTACTGGTTTCGGAACTTTTCTTATTAGATCAAGAGCTGCCAGGCGAGGCAGAAACCCTCAAACAGGAGAAACTATCCAAATACCTAACAAAAAAACTCCAGGTTTTGCTGCAGGTAAAACTCTCAAAAGATTAATCAAATAAAAGGATTCGTGGAAAGATTAGTTAGAAAAAATATATTAACAAGACTTTTATAAATAGGCAGCCCTGTTAAAAGGGGAAAAATTACAATAAAACCTAAAGTCATAAGTAGTAAGAGAATATAAACTGCATTTTTTCTCCTGCTATCTCTAAACTCCAATCCTAACTGATATCCCAAAGCCAGGCTTAAAAAAGGTACTGATGGGCTAAAGTGATACAGGAACATGATCCGGGGTGAGAGAATCCATGGCAACCAAAAAACTAAAAACCCCAAAACAACAGTAGTTAAATTAGAGGATTTTTCTTTGATGGCTTGAAACCCAGTTAGAATAACTGTAGCACTGCCTAACCAAAAAACAATCGGATTTCCTGAAGCAAAGATATTGGCCATAGTCTCTTTTTGATAATCAACAAAATACCAGACAGGATATAAGTTTAAAGGCCAGGACCACCAGGGAGAAGAATAACCATGAGTTGCTTTAAGCCCGGTATGATACCACCACATCTGTTTTTGCAGTTGGATTAGCTGATCAAAACTATGTCCCAGCAGGAAAAAAGGCAGATAAGAGAGCAAATAAACCAGTGGTGGGATAACTATAAAATAGATTACCTGTTTAAATTTACGGTCCTTAAATAATATGAAAAAAACCAGTAACAAAAAATATACACTAGCCCATTTACTGGCGAAGGCTAAACCAAGAACTATGGCTGAAAAAAAATACCTTTTGTTTAATAAAAGAAGCATACTAAATAGTACGAATGTTATATAGTAGATATCATTCATGCCGGTTCTCGATTGAACAAAATTTAATCCATCAATGGAAAATACAAATGCTGCTATCAGTGAGGCAATCTGGGTTTTGAGTAACTTAAGACCAAGTAAATATACCAGGTAAACAGATAATATCCCCAAAATCACACCTGGTAACCGATAAGCCCAACTATCCTGCGTGTGGAGTATCAACATTGAGACAGCCATAATTTCTTTTGCCAAAGGTGGATGAGTCCATTCATATGCTACCCCCGGAGGCGGAGTAGTCCACCATTCCCAGGCCTCTTTGTGTCCTGCTAATAATTCCTTGGCGGTGAAAGCATGGTAAACTTCATCAAAGACATATTTATTAGGAAAATCCAGTCTATATAACCGCAGAAAAGCTGTCAGCAACAAAATAAGTATTAAAATTTGACGAAAACTAATTTTTCCTAAGACGTGCATTGGTTTTTATTATAATAATACTAATTAGGGCAAATATTATAGTAGTGATTAAGGATAAAAATTTAGCTTTATTGTCCAGGAAATTATAAATAAATTGGATATAAAGTGTTTTTGGTAGTTTTAAATATATTTCATTGTAGAAAATATAAACATAATAAAGATTTAAGAAATGGAAAAGATTTAATATGATTGTCAGTAGAATTATCAGACGGGATTTAAATTGTGAAGCGGCAATTATTAAGAAAACAAGACCAGGATATAGATATCTTTCATGAATCCTGGTTGGTAAGAAAAAGAAAGCCAGCGTTGCCAAAGCAGCAGTAGAATATACTGATAATTTACCTTTAAAATATTGATATAACAAAATTCCCCAGTAAATTGTCAGCATAATTTGTCCCCAGTGTTGATAGGAGAGAATCTGCCAGGTCTGACTATCGTTAATCCAAAAACCGACTACTCCCCAGAAGTTATAAGCATAAAGTGAAGTATAAGAATAATCAGAAAACATTTTAAAAAATAATTGAGCAAGCCCTGTTAGAGGTTGATTTATAAAAAAAGTTAAAGACAAAATAAAAGTGGTCAAAAAAGCAGGGAGAATGAACATAGAAATATTTTTTAATGATAGGTGTTTGATCAGATAGAGAATGAATAAGGGTAATACAGCAACTGCCTGAGGTTTAACCAGGAAAGCTAAACTAAAAAAAATAGAAGCAAATACTATCTTGTTCTTATTTAAAAAATAAACTGATAACACAATTAATAGACTTAATAATCCATCAATCTGACCCCAGATAGAACTATTGAAAATAAAAGCTGGATTAAGCAAGATAGCTAATGCTGCAATAATGCCCCATTTAACTGATTTTTTTGAAAGCTCAGTATAAACAAATATTCCCAGCAAAACCTCAGCCAGGATAGAAGGGATTTTTATTAGTAAATACAAAACTGTATCACTAAGATGAAATAAATTCCTTAAGGCTCCAAGAAAATAAAGAAGATACAAAAATCCCGGTGGGTAATTAGTCCAGATTTGATCAGAATAAAAGTTTGAAAAACCAAATTGGTTTAACCTTAAAGCCCAAGCAAACCAGGCATCCATATCAAATTTAAAACCAGGTAAAGGAATTAGTATTAATCTTATTGCTAAACCAAGTAGAATAATAAGTATGAGTATGCGAATTCTGTTTTTCATTTTCTCATTTACCTTGATAATATATTTTTTTTCTTCTCCGGGAGAGACTCCTTATAATTATTTTACCCGACTTTCAGAAAGTTTTACTAATGGAAAGTTATATCTTACTCAAAATCCATCATGGTTAAACGAATTAGTACCAGTTAGTAATAAATATTATGTGGTTTATCCGCCAATGCCGGCTATTTTAATGATGCCTTTTATTCTATGGTTTGGTGAAAGTTTTTCTCAAACTTTATTTTCAATTTTTTTAGGAAGTTTAAATGTAGTATTAGCTTACTTACTCTTAAAAAGACTAGCTTTTTCCAATATAACCTCTTTGTTGGTAACTGTTTTTTTTGGATTTGGTACTAATCATTGGTATTTATCAAGTATTGGATCAGCTTGGTTTTTAGCACATATTGTAGCGCTATTTTTCTTGCTACTTGCTTTGATTGAAACATTTAGTAAACAAAGATTATTATTGATAGGTTTATCAGTAGGAGCAAGCTTTTGGGCAAGAACACCGATAATTTTTACTACACTTTTTTTCTATATTTATTTCTGGAAAAAATTCTGGCCAATTAATCAAAAAAATATCTATAACTTCTTAATCTTTAACTTGGGTATACTACTTTTTATATTACTGGATGCAACATATAATTTTTTAAGATTTGGTAACTTTAGTCCATTCATCCCTTATTATTTAATCCCCAATATTAATAGCGACCCTGTTTTTGCGGATGGCTTTATGAATTTAAAGTTTATATCCCGTCATTTAGATGCAATCTTCCTAAGGCTTCCTAAGATGCAAGAAAACTTTCCCTATTTAGTTCCTTCACTTTACAGCACTGCAATCTGGTTTACTTCTCCTGCTTTACTCTTCATTTTTAAAGTCAAAAGATCATTATTAACCTTATCTTGTGGAACAGCAATCTTAGTCACCTTTTCTGTAATTATGTTATGGGCTGGAGTCGGTTATGCTCAATTTGGTTACCGTTTTGCTCAAGATATTATGCCTTTTTTATTAATCTTAGTAGCTAATGGTATTGGAAATAAGCCAAACAGAGTTGTCTATTTCTTAATTATTTTAAGTGTAGTTATGAACGCTTGGGGAACAATACTGATAAATAAGTTTAGTATTTTTACAATTTAATTTCATGCAAAAATTAGGGGATAAACTATTGGTGATATTAGGTCCTACGGCTACTGGAAAAACAGATTTGGCCCTTCAATTTGCAGACAAGTTTCAGGGAGAACTTGTCTCAGTTGACTCAAGACAAGTTTATAAAAATTTAGATATTGGTACTGGCAAGATGCCGAGTGAGGAATTAGAAGTCAGAAAAGGAGAAGGTTGGTGGGAAATAAACAAGATTAAAGTATGGATGTATGATGTGGTAGATTTTAAGACCCAATATTCTGTAGCTGATTATATAAAGGATGCCAAAAAGGTAATTGAAGATATTCAAAAAAGGGGAAAACTGCCTATTCTAGTTGGTGGAACTGGTTTTTATATTAAATCGTTAATATATGGGCTTCCGAATTTATCAATGCTTATTGATCAAAAATTACGTCAAGGATTGGAGCAGCTATCTTTAAATAATTTACAAGAGATGTTTCAGAAACTAGCAGTTAAAAAGTGGGGACATATGAATTACTCTGATCGTCAAAATCCTAGAAGATTAGTCAGGGCAATTGAATTAAGTAGAAACAAGAATGAAGATAATTTAGAGGGTGCGGGTTTAGTAAAAGAATTTGATATTTTAAAAATTGGTTTAACTGCGGATAGAGAAACTTTATATCAAAGATCAGATGAACGAGTAATTAGTAGAATAAAGCAGGGAATGATAGAAGAAGCAAAGAGGCTTAACAAAAAGGGGCTTAGTTTAAAGAGGATGAAACAGTTAGGGTTAGAATATGGAATCTTGGCAGATTATTTACAAGGAGAAATAAAAGATGAGGAAAATTTTATTAAAATTTTGCAGGGGAAAATTCATAACTATATAAAACGTCAACTCACCTGGTTTAAAAAGGAAAAAAATATAAAATGGTTTGACATAACTAAGAAAAATTTTGTGGATGAGGTGGAAAAACAGATAGGTAAATGGTATCATCACTCCGATGCCAAAAAAAATTGATGTTTCTCACAGAACAATTATCTTTATTGCTGTATTTATTTTAGGAATATGGTTGATTTTTTTAATCAGGGATTTACTCCTATTATTATTTGTAGCAGTTATTTTAATGTCTGCTCTTTCACCATTTGTTGGATTATTATCTAGATTCAAGATTCCCAAAGCTTTGAGTATTGCTATAACCTACATTCTTATTATAGCCATTGTAGCCAGTTTGGTTGCACTAGTAATACCTCCTCTTCTGGAAGAAACTAGGAGACTATTTTTGATACTTCCTCCTTATCTTGATCATCTGTTTCAGGTGGTAGCAATAGATAGATCAGTTTTGGATACACAACTTACTAATTTATCAAGAAATGCTTTTTCAATAACCCTTTCTATCTTTGATAATTTCTTAACCATTATCTTTCTTCTTGTTTTGACATTCTACTTAATATTAGAACGAGATAATTTAGAAAGTAGATCTGCTACACTTTTTGTGGGAAGAGAAGAAAGGATGAAAAAACTTATGATCAAGATTGAAGACAAATTAGGCGGTTGGTTTAGAGGACAACTTTTCTTAAGTTTAGTCATCGGTATCCTAACATACATTGGATTGATTATTTTAGGAATTCCTTATGCTTTACCACTAGCTGTTGTAGCAGGGATTTTAGAAATAGTGCCTGTAATTGGGCCAATTATATCTGCAATACCTGCTATTTTAATAACTCTAACTATTTCTCCTGTTTTAAGTATAGGAGTAGCTGTTATGTATTTTGTTATTCAACAGTTAGAGAACCATTTGATTGTGCCACAAGTTATGAAACGGGCAGTTGGGTTAAATCCTTTGGTTGTGATACTGGCAATTGCTATTGGTTCAAGACTGCTAGGATTTGCCGGTGCTCTTTTAGCAGTACCTATTGCTGTTGTTTTACAAATCATCGTGACTGAAATAATTGAAGAGAAAAAGCTTTAAAGGTATAATAATACCAGCCTAGGAAGAAGGATGATTAGGGTGCACCATACGGTACGCCCAGGAAAGTCCAGACAGCATAGAGCAAGGTGCCCCGCGTAAGCGGGGGGTCGTAAGATCCAGTTTCGTCCAGAGGACGACCAGCCTTTGGCTGGAGAGCAACAGTGACGAACCGGGGTTAAGCTCGGGTGAAACGTGGCAATCCTCCCTGCTGCAATCCTAGAACCGACAAAGCTGCTCGTTTAAGTGTCGAAGTCAGGAGCATAGATAAATTATCATCTTATAACAGAATCTGGCTTACTAACTTCCTAG
This sequence comes from uncultured Gammaproteobacteria bacterium, assembly GCA_964393545.1. GTDB lineage: Bacteria > Patescibacteriota > Microgenomatia > Daviesbacterales > UBA10151 > CAYMUB01. The sequence continues at coordinate 12,893 of CAYMUB010000071.1, forward strand.
GCATTTCAATATTTAAAGCATGAAAAAGGGCCGACTGTTCGGCCCTTTTTCGGAATGGTCAATTCTTCAGCTGAAGAATACCAAAATTATCCACCAATTCTAAACATTGAAGTACTACAAGTTGGACAAGTGCCTTTTGAAGCTTTTTTACCACTTTTCATGGTAACTTCTTGTACATTCTCAGCATCTCTTTTTTGGCGGCATTTTACGCAATACATTTGTGTCATAATCTAATATCACCTCCTCTCAAAATAGATTTAAATTCAAAACATGATTTTTTAGAAGAATGAATAGAATAAACTGAATACCAATTGCTATAGAAGATAAGGTTAGAATTTTTATTAAATCATGGTAAAGATAATTTAAATCAGACGAAACTTGTATTTTGCCAGTGGGTGAGTGCATCAATTTATCGGATTTTTGGGTATTTCTACCGTATACTTGTTGACGAAGAATCTTGAGTCGTTTCTCTAAATCTGATTGTTTTCTAGATTCAGTAATAGGCATATTTACGCACATTTGAGCCTAGCATACGTCTACAAACGTGTCAAGCACCAACTGAATCAATTGTGGTTGACCGATTGACAAAATTTTTTACCCTATGTATATTTAAAGAGTAACTTATGTATTCGGAGTGGGGTTGGCTGCTCATTTTGACCGTGGTTATTTGGCTTGGAGGAATAACTTTCTTTATTTGGAAGCAGCAGAATTTTTTAAAATCGCTTTTTCCAAAAAATGGAGGAAGAGATATCAGACGTAAGTTTGAAGAAGTAGTAGAAGAAACAACTGACTTTAAAAGAGATTTAGATAAGATAAAAGAGCATTTGCTGGAAATTGAGAAATTGGGATTGCAGCATTTACAGAGGGTAGAACTTTTCCGTTTCAACCCTTATGATGATACAGGAGGGGATCAGAGTTTTACTACTGCCTTGCTTGATAGCAAAGGGAATGGCATTGTCTTAACCAGTCTACATGCTAGATCAGGAACAAGAATATTTGCCAAACCAATTGTTTTGGGAAGAGGAGCTAAGCAAAGTTTATCTGAAGAGGAAGAGAAAGTAATTAATTTAGCCATGAAGAGATTATGAATAAAATAACTAAAACATTTCAAACACTAACAAATATCCAAAAAGTTTTAGTATTAATAATATTAGGCACTTTATTGTACGGTAGCTCCACTAGCATTTCCTATTCGGTTTTTGGCAAAATTGGTGGTGTTCAGGTTTCTGGAGGGAAAACAGATTCTAAATCATCTGTCCCTTCGGCTACAAGTGCAATAGAGGAAGATTCCTCTGAACCAAGATCAGAAAGCTGTCCTATTAATGGAAGAATGCATACTAAAAAAGCCAAGGATGCTTGGGAGAAAAGACGTCCTTTGGCTGTGATGATTGAAAATCACTCTGAAGCCAGACCCCAATCAGGATTATCATCTGCAGATGTTGTTTATGAAGCAGTTGCTGAAGGGGGGATTACCAGATTTATGGCGCTTTTTTATTGCAATCTCTCAGATACCCAAGTTGGCCCAGTTAGATCAGCCAGAACTTATTATTTAGATTGGCTGGGAGAATATGATGCTTTATATGCTCATGTTGGCGGAGCCAATACTCCAGGTCCAGCTGATGCTTTAGGACAAATTATCCGCTATGAAGTAAAAGATTTAAATCAATTTAGTATTGGTTTCCCAGTTTTTTGGAGAGACTATCAAAGACTAGGTCATTCTGTTGCAACAGAACATACTATGTACTCAACTACTCAAAAGCTTTGGGGAGTTGGAGCAAAAAGAGGTTGGGTAGCAACTGATTCAGCAGGTATTAGATGGGATAAAACTTTCTCACCTTGGAAGTTTAAAGAGGAGAAGAGTCCAGTGGACTCTTCGAGTAAAGGTGGGGGGAGTACTAACAAGGTTAAAGTTAACTTCTGGGAATCTCAACCTGGTTACCAAGTTGAATGGACTTATGATACTGCTTCAAATTCCTATAAAAGGAATAATGGTGGGTCAGCTCATATGGATTTGGACAATAATACTCAACTAAATCCAAAAACAATTGTTATCCAGTTTGAGAGAGAATCTAATGCCAATGATGGTTACCCAGGAAATGTTCATTTGCTTTACCAAACAACTGGGACAGGTAAAGCACTTATCTTCCAAGACGGGAATGTGACAGAAGGTAAGTGGAACAAACTATCCAGGTTAAGTAGAAGCAAATATGTTGATAATAAGGGTAAGGAGATTGAATTTAATAAAGGTCAGATTTGGATCCAGACTGTCCCGGAGGGATCCAAGGTTAGTTACTGATCCCGACTAAATCGGGACTGATTGCCTGCCTGAAAGGATGCAATGTTAGAAGAACTTTTTGTATCGCGTGTCCGGGTAAAAATATTACAACTTTTCTTAGCGTCTCCTAAAGACTCTCTTTTCCATGTCCGTGAAATTGTCAGGCGGGTATCCGAAGAGATTAATGCTGTCAGGCGGGAGCTGGCCAGAATGGAAAAGTTTGGTATGGCAACTTCAGAATGGCGAGCCAACAGAAGACTTTATCGTTTTAGAAAAGATTACATTTTTTATAGAGAGCTTTTGTCTTTGGTTGCTAAAACATCTGGGCTGGGAGGGAACTTGATTAAAGGAAAAGGTAAACTTGGTAAAGTAAAATTCGCTTTTCTGTCAACAAAGTTTTTAAAAGGTGAATCATCAAATACAGAAGATGTCAATCTACTGGTAGTAGGGAGTATTGTTTCACCGGAGCTTCAATCAATTGTGGCAGATGAACAAGCTAAAAGAGAACAGGAAATAAACTATTCATATATGGATGAAGCAGAATTCAAATTTAGAGTTAAAAGAAGAGACCCGTTTATCTTAAAAGTTTTACTTCAACCTAAGGTAATGTTGATTGGTGATGAAGATGAATTGTTGGAAGGACTAATATCTTAATTTTCAGGCTAATTTTTAATCTATCTCCCATTCACATCTTGGATTTATTAAAGTAGAATAAAAAAATGCAATCAAGAAAGACTCTCTGGTTAATAATCTTACTTATAGCTGTTGCAATTTTAGTTGATCTTCCTAAGTTTCCTACTATAAAAATATTAGATCATCTCTATACCCTAAATTTTCCTGTAAAATTAGGGCTTGATTTGCAAGGTGGAACTGAGCTTATTTTGGAAACTCAAATGGACAAAATTGATCCCCTAAATAGAGATAGTGCCTTAGAATCTGCAAAAGAAGTTTTAGAAAAAAGAGTTAACCTGTATGGAGTATCTGAAGCTGTTGTACAATCATCTAAAGTAGGAGAACAGAGAAGAATTCTAGTTGAACTACCTGGATTAAAAGATGCCTCAGCTGCAGCACAACTGGTAGGTAAAACTGCTCAACTGGATTTTAGAGAACTAGTTGGTACTCCTTCAGCAGAAGCAACCCAATCAGCAGTTGCTTTATTTGATAGTTTTAAATCAACAAGTTTGACTGGAGCAGATTTAAAAAAAGCTCAAGTGACTTTTGGTAGTAGCAGAGGAGTAAAATCAGGAGCACAGGTTGCCATTGAATTTACCAGCGGGGGAGCCAAAAAGTTTGCTGAAATTACAAAAAGAAATATCAATAAACCCTTAGCAATGTTTTTGGATGATGCTCCCATTTCCTGGCCACCTCCTATTGTCCAACAAGAAATAATTGGAGGAAATGCAGTTATTACCGGTCAATTTACAACTGCGCATGCTAAAGATTTGGCTATCCAGCTTAATGCAGGTGCCTTACCTGTACCAATTAAGATTTTACAACAACGTTCTATTGGTCCAACTCTTGGAGAAGAATCAATTAAAAAAAGCTTGATGGCTGGAATTATTGGACTGGGAATAATTATTGTCTATATGGCTGTGCATTATGGGGTTTTAGGCCTGATTGCAGATGCTGGTTTAATTATCTATATTTTATTTAGTTTAGCTATATTTAAAACAGGTCTTTTTATTCTTCCCCCCATAACCCTAACTCTAGCAGGAATTGCCGGGTTTATTTTATCAGTTGGCATGGCAGTTGATGCCAATATCTTAATCTTTGAAAGAATGAAGGAGGAAATCCGTTGGGGGAAAGTTAAGTCACATGCTCTAGATTTAGGATTTAAAAGAGCCTGGTCTTCAATTTGGGCTTCAAATATATCCTCTCTTATCACTGCGGTGATTTTATATAGCCTGGGTCAATCATTAGTCCGTGGTTTTGCGATAACTTTAGCAATTGGTGTTTTAGTTTCAATGTTTACAGCGGTAGTTGTTACAAGAACCTTTCTAAGGCTATTGATAAAGTAATATGCTATTTAAATCTAAAAAACCTTCATTTGAACATTTGCACAAAAAATGGACTGTGCGTCAAAAAAAAGCTCAAGATAATTTTTGGCATTCTCATAATAAGGCATTAAAGCAATTGGTAATTGGTTCTTTGGGAGGATTACTCCTACTGACTCCTCCAGCCAGTTTTTCTGCTGCCCCTAATAATCTAGTAGTTAGTAGAGGTGATGTGTTGAAAAACTATGATCAGAATGTACTTCTTGTAGGGCAGCTTAATCAAATGCTTCCTAAAGAAGGTAAATCCTTGGATCCTAATAAAGAAACAGCAATTCTTGATATTTTGTCTAAAGATTTTGGTGTTAGTGTCAGAGCAGAAATTGATGACATCAGATTAACCAAAAATTACGGTATAATTGGAGGTGAGCAGCATTTATACCGCTATCCAGGAGATAGTTTATATGCACATTTTGATAAAACTACTGATTGGGCGATGTATGGTGATGCTGGAATTGCACCACACTTAGGAGCATGGGGATATTTTACATCCTCAAAAGAAAATTTTACAGAGAGCGATAAACTAAGGGAAAAATATTATTTGGCTATTCAAACCTTTCTAGTACCTGGTTATGCTGAGAATGTAGTTTTGTACAGAGATTTCTTTAAATTCCGCAAGATGTTGGTAGTTAACCCACAAACAGGGCAGGCAGTTATTGCAGTAATTGGAGATGCTGGACCTAGCGAATGGACAGGTAAAGACTTAGGAGGTTCTCCTGAGGTAATGCATCAATTAGGTTTAGCAGAAGGTCCAAGAAAAGGATTAGTATTATACTTTTTTATTGATGACCCAAATGATGAAATTCATTTAGGTTCAGTCAAAGTTAGGAATCAAACATGAAACATTTCTACACTCATTTGATTGAGATAGAGTCTATAAATATAGCACTTGATAAAATTGATTTATCAAGTGAGCAAAGAATGCACCTGGCTCAGTTAGTTGATTCCAGTTTGCATCATACTATACTTGATGCAGTTTTATCTCAATTAAAAGATGAAGATAAGAGAGCGTTTATGATTCATTTAAACGAAAATGATCATGATAAAATTTGGCAATTTTTAAATGGAAAGGTAGTTGATATAGAAGTAAAAATAAAGAAAGTAGCTGATGAGTTAAAAAAGGAATTAGAAAAGGATTTGAAGGAGGCAGAAAAACTAAAATGAATCTGATGAAGTTTAAAGTTTGGTACTTTATTTTTTCTTTAGTAATCATCCTGCCTGGATTATATTATCTAGCAGTTTCCGGATTAAAGTTAGGAATAGATTTTACAGGCGGGGCACTGATTGAGTATAAGTTTGACCGCAGTATAGATGTAAACAATTTAAGACAAGAAATTAATAAAGAGGGGGTTGAAGTTGGTTCAATTACCTCTACTGGAAATAGTACATATATTATTAAGACTAAACCTTTAGAGTCAATTAAGATAAATGATCTAAAGGGTAGTCTAAATAGTAAATTTGGTAAAGTTGAGGAAAGAAGGGTAGAAAATGTTGGTCCAACTATAGGGAAAGAATTAGAACAGAAAGCCTTAATAGCATTGGGATTATCATCACTTACAATAATTTTATATATCTCTTTTTCTTTTAGGAAGATTCCTAAACCAGCTTCATCTTGGAGGTTTGGGGTGGCAGCAATTGTTGCTTTAATTCATGATGTATTACTTGTGGTAGGAGTTTTTGCAATTTTAGGAAAGTTTCTGCAAGTTGAGGTAGACATATTGTTTGTAACAGCGTTACTTACAGTAATTGGTTTTTCTGTTCACGATACTATTGTTGTTTTCGACAGGATCAGAGAGAATCTATTGAAAAATCCTGGTAAAAAGTTTATTGATATTGCTAATTTATCTATAATTCAAACTTTAGGAAGATCGTTAAATACTTCTTTAACAGTCGTATTTGTACTTACTGCCTTACTTCTTTTTGGTGGGGAGACGATTAAGTGGTTTGTGGTAGCGCTTTTGGTAGGAATTATTTCAGGTACTTATTCTTCAATTTTTAATGCCACAGCCTTACTTGTCTGGTGGGAAGAAAAGCTTGGTCACTAAGCAAATTCTTTAGTTTTTTGAATCAGAAAATCACTATTATTTTTAGATGCGTCTCTCTCAACTTCCTCAAAAAGTTTTTGTAAGATTTCTCCCACTTTGGGACCTGGTTTAATGTTTAACTGCCTCATTACATCGTTACCGCCTATCTTTAAATCAGAGATAGAAAAAGGTTTTTGTAAGACTTGTTGAATCCTTTCCTGGAATTTTTCCATCCTCCAGGAAACTTCATTCTTGGTTCCCCCACCTAACCTGTCTCCAATTCTTACAGCCATTAGATCATCAATATTCTCCAAACCTACATTTTTGATAAACCTTCTGATAGCAGAATCTGTTTGTTCTTCAGTTACTGTAAACATATGAAAGCGGATTAATTTAAAAAGTTTATCTGTTTGTTTTTTTGACAGATTAAATCTTTTAGCAATTTTTAGAGCCAAATTTGCACCCACAACTTCGTGATTATAGAAAGTGACATTGCCTGTTGAGTCAGTTTTTTGGGTGTCAAATTTACCAATATCATGAAGTAAGGCAGCAAATCTAACTAGTGGATTATTAGATGGTGTGTGTTTTAAAGCAAGTAATGAGTGCTCACCAATATCATAGATTCGATCATGTCTAGGTCCTTCCTGCTTAATACCAAAACAAGCTTCAAGTTCTGGCAAGATGATTTGCAAAATTCCTGTTTCTCTAAGTTTAACTATCCCTTGATAGGGAGTGTTGGATGAAAGAATTTTAAAAAGTTCATCACGGATTCTTTCCCAGGCAATTTGTTTTATTAAATGAGCATTTTCCTTTATAGCTTTATTGGTTTTTTCATCAACATCAAAATCTAACTGGGTGGCAATCCTGATTGCCCTCATTAAACGAAGGGCATCTTCTTGAAACCTTTTATTTGGATCTCCAACTGCTTTAATAATTTTATTTTTAGCATCTTGTTGTCCTTGAAAGAGATCAATTATTTGTTGATCTGGCCCTAATGCTAAAGCATTTATTGTGAAATCCCGGCGAGCCAAGTCCTCATTTATTTTATTGGTCCAGGAAACTTCAACTGGATGACGGTGATCTTTGTAGTCACCCTCTTTTCTCATAGTAGTAATTTCATATACATTATTATTTTCACTTGAAATTCCTACAGTTCCAAATTTGTTATCATAAAAACCTTCTGGAAATAATTTAAGAATCTCCTCTGGAGATGCATCTGTGGTAAAATCCCAATCAGTTACCCGCTTATCCATTAAAAGATCACGCACAGCCCCTCCCACAATATAAATTTGGAAGTTAAATTTTTGAAATTTATTCAAAATATTTTTAACCTCTTTTGGTAGTGTATAATTCATGATGTAATTGTATCCCTTGTAATATGAAATGGAAAGTAGCCCTCAAGAAAAGTGATGATTTAACTGAACAACTTTTGAGTAACCGTGGGATTTTCAGCAAAGAAATAGAGCGATTTTTTAATCCTAAGATTTTGGATTTTGAGAAAGATTTAAAAATTTCAGGTATTGATAAAGCCAATAAAAGAATTTTAAAAGCAATAGAAAGAAATGAATTAATAGTTATTTTTGGAGATTATGATGTGGACGGTATTTGTGCATCAGCTATTTTATACAAAGGTTTAACATCACTAGGTGCTAAGGTTTTGCCATATATTCCTCACCGGGAAAAAGAAGGTTATGGACTGTCAAAATTAGGTTTAGAGTTTGCAAAGAGCTCTGATGCTTCAGTTGTAATTACTGTGGATTGTGGAATTGTGGCTTTTGAGCAAGCCAAATTTGCCAAAGGATTGGGTTTGGATTTAATCATCACTGATCATCACCTGCCTCAGGAGAATTTGCCAAAGGCATATGAGATTGTGCATTCTACAAAAATGTGTGGAGCAGGTGTGGCCTGGTGTTTAATTTCCAATATTATCAAAAAAGATTTAAGACAGGATTTATTGCAGTTTGTAGCAATTGCCACCATTTGTGATCTAATCTCTTTAACTGGACTGGGGAGAGCTTTTGTAGTTGAAGGACTTAGGGTTTTGAATAAAACTACTAATTTGGGTTTACTATCTTTAATAAATGAATGCGGGATAAAAATAGGAGATATTGGCTCATTTGGAATAGGTTATATGATAGGTCCAAGATTAAATGCCATAGGAAGATTGGAACATGCCATAGACGCTTTGAGACTTTTATGTACAAAAGATAATGTAAAAGCTAAAAATTTGGCAAAATTACTTTGCGAGGCAAATACTACCCGTCAGCAAAAAACAGTTATAGCTTTTGAACAAGCGAAATCTTTAGTTGATGATAAAAAGAAGATACATGTTTTATATCATCAAGAGTGGTCGTCAGGAATCATTGGGCTTATTGCCGGAAAGATAACTGAAGAATACTCGCGTCCGGCGATTGCTATTTCTTTAGGAGAAAATATTTCCAAAGGTTCTGCCCGTTCAGTTGATGGATTAAATATTGTGGAGTTAATCAGAAGACATGCTGATATTTTAATTGATGTAGGTGGACATCCAGGAGCCGCCGGATTTTCTATTTTAAGGAAACATATAGAGACTTTAAAACAAAGATTGGAAAAGCAGGTAATTGACTTGCCAGACATATCAGAGAAAGTTTTGGAAATTGATGCAGAAATAACTAACAAAGATTTAACTAAAAAATTAGCTCAGGGATTACAACCATTTGAACCATTTGGTTTTGGAAATCCTAGGCCCATTTTTGTAACATATAAAATGCAAATTTCTGATATTAGAACTGTAGGTAATGGTAAGCATTTAAAATTTAAAGCAAATGGAATAAATGCAATTGCTTTTAATATGGGGGATTTAGAAAAAATAATGATGAATGGACAACTGGCTGATTTGGCCTATACTCCTGAATTAAATATATATAATGGTTTTGAGAGTTTACAGCTTAAAATCAAAGATATTAAACTAGATATTCATTAACCTCTCTCTTGTCAATATTCAGAGCAAGCTGATATGATGCAAGCTATGGAAAGAGTGTTAATAATAGATTGTAATAAAAAAATAGGTGAAGATATACAAATTCTTGGTTTTGTACAGACCAAAAGAGATCACGGCAAAATTACGTTTTTGGATATCTTGGATAGGAGCGGTTTGATTCAAGTTGTGGTTGGAGGTGGGAAGGCTGTGGGGATAGGAGTTCAGGATGCAGTATCTGTAACAGGAACAGTTAACAAACGTCCGGAAAAGTTAATTAACAAAAATATTCCTACAGGAGATATAGAGATCTATTCTGAGCAGATTGAAATTTTATCAAAATCTCAGGAGCTACCTTTTGATATGGGTAATAAGAGTTTGGATTTGCAGTTACCAACACTCTTAGATTTCCGATCACTTACCTTAAGACATCCAAAAGTTAAAGCAATATTTAAGGTTCAAGAAGCTGTTTTAGAAGGTTTTAGACAAGCTTGCAAAAAATTAGACTGTATTGAGATAGTTGTTCCGACCATTGCAGCTTCGTCAACTGAAGGTGGAGCGCAAGTTTTCAAGGTTGACTACTATGGCCGTAAAGCTTTTATGACTCAAAGCCCCCAGCTTTATAAACAGATGTTAGTACCCGTTTTTGAAAGGGTTTTTACCATAGCTCATGCTTATAGAGCTGAGCCTTCTGTTACTACCAGGCATTTATCTGAAACAACTCAAATGGATTGTGAGTTTGGATTTGTGGAATTTGAGCAGTTATTGAATTTTCTGGAAGAAGTAGCAATTTCAATGATTAAATATACTGAGGAAACTCAACAGCAAATTTTGACTGAATTTGGGGTGGAGAAAGTGTTGTTTGGAAAAATTCCAAGATTAACACTTAGAAATGCCCAAGAAATAATTTATCAAGAATTTGCCCGGGATAATAGGAAGGAAAAAGATTTAACACCACAAGATGAACAGGATATCTGTAAATGGGCAAAAGAGAAGCATCAAAGTGATTTTGTAACTATCACCCATTTCCCTGCCAAAGCTAAACCATTTTATACCATGCCAGATCCTAAAGACCCTGAGTATAGTTTAAGTTATGACCTCCTTTTTAGAGGAGTAGAAATTTTAAGCGGCAGTCAAAGAGTTAATGAGTACGAGAAACTGATTTCAGCAATTGAAAGCAGAGGCATGAATCCTAAAGATTTTGAGATGTATTTACAGGCATTCAAATATGGAATGCCTCCTGAGGGAGGATTCTCCTTTGGTTTGGAGAGAGTTACCATGCTTATTCTGAAGTTAAATAATATTAGAGAAGCCAGTCTTTTCCCCAGAGACATGGAAAGAGTTGATATCAGATTATCACAAAAGTGAAGTATTATTTATACTCTGCCCTACTAATATTAGTTGTAGTAATTCTAGTTACTGCTTTGCCTTTTATTGTTAATTTAGCAGGAAGCTCTTTGATTAGTTTAGAAATTCCTAAAAACAGTTCTGCAGTTGCCGGTACTCAAAAGTATAATCTTCCACCTATTTCTAAAAATATACTGATCCCCATATTTAGTGCTAAAGCAATCATAGTCAAAGATTTAACAACAGGTACTCTGCTCTATCAAAAAGATGTCAGTATTTCTTTGCCAATTGCATCAACAACCAAGATTATGACGGCAATTGTAGCAACTGAGTATTTTAAACCCAACTCTGTCTTGACAGTTAAAGCAGGAGCAGGCATACCAGGTTCAAAAGTGGGTTTAATATCAGGAGAGGATTTAAATTTCAGATCTCTTTTGTATGGAATGCTACTTAATTCAGGTAATGATGCAGCCTATGCTTTGGCAGAAAATTATCCAGGTGGAGTGTTAGGGTTTGTATCTGCAATGAACAAAAAAGCTGAAAAGTTAAATTTACAAAATACCCATTTTGATAATCCAGCTGGATTTGATAGTGTGGCACATTATTCTTCTGCAAAAGACCTGGCAACAATTACAGAAGAGGCTTTAAAAGATGCAAATTTAGCTAGGATTTTTGCTACCAAAGAAACAAGCATAGTTTCTTTGGATAAAAAGCATACTCACTCACTTTCTAATTTGAATAAACTTCTTTCCCAAGTTAAAGGAGTTTTAGGGGTGAAAACTGGTTATACTGCTGATGCAAAAGAGAACTTAGTGACTTATGTTGAGCGGGATGGACATCAAGTTTTAATTGTAGTATTAGGATCTGATGATAGATTTGGAGAGTCAACTAAATTAATTGAGTGGGTTTATTCAAATTTTACCTGGCCAGGGTCTGAGGTTGTTCAACAGTTCCAATAAATTCCGGGCTAATTGCTGAAACATACGCTGCAAAATGAGGTCCTTCAAAAACAAAGATCGGTTGCAAGTAAGGATTATAATTTTCTGGCAGGTAGTATGCTAGATAAGATGAAGTAATAGAGACTTGTGGTTTTTGAGGCTCAATTGTGATCACCCCTTTACCTTGTTTTAAATCTTCCAAAGCTTGATCAGCAGTTTTGATTGGATAGGTGGCAAAGGTTGATGTATCTATAGGATAATAAGTAAAGTTTAATGATAAATAATTTTGTAAACTATCTGCACTTCTATGAACTATAGAATTAATTAAAGAAACATCAAATTTAGGAGTAAAAATAGGTTTTTTATCAATATCTGATGGCCAGACAGAAACTATGGCAGTCTCTGGTTCATTTTTCAGTTTGACAATCTTAGTCCTGCCTTTTGTCAAATCATCTTTAAAAATTCCTAAAGATTGCAGGTTTCTTTCAAAATCTGAGACTAGTTTATTGTCATCCTCCAGACTTTCTTTACCAGAAATTGTGGCCTCATTCTTAAAAATAAAATTACCATTATCTAAATCTATAGTTAAAGTTTTGTCATTTTCCGAAAACCGGTACTTTGTTTCAGATAAAATCTGAGGGGGATTTTTTATATCAAATTTTTCAGCTAAGTTTTGTGATTTTTCAGCTGATAAAAGGGTGGCAAAGGTTTTAGTGACATAATAGACCTTAACTAATTTTTCAAAACCAGCATCTTTTCCCACCTTAGGTAAATTTCCGGTAGAAGTATCTATAGAATAGGAAAAATTAGAAGATGAAACTCCAGTTTGAGGAAAATCCAAAATAGGAAGCAAGCCAAATTTTGTATCTGCTTTTTCTTCAACAGGAGGGAGATGAGCTAAATAATATGCATACCAGATTTTGTAACCAATAAAACTTACTGTTCCTACAACTATGGCTATAATAGATATGGTAATAACTTGTTTGGTTAAAATGGCAGTTTGAGAAAGTGTCATAATCTTTGGATTTATACTGTTATTATACAAGAAGCAGCGGTATAATATGTGCATGATTCGAGTAAGAATAGCCCCATCTCCAACAGGAGAAGATCTACATGTTGGAAATGTCTATACCGGTTTAATTAATTGGACTTTTGCAAAAAAGCATAAAGGAAAATTTATTATCAGAATTGAAGATACTGATAGAACCCGTTTGGTGCAAGGATCAGAAAAAAGAATACTGACCTCTTTAAAAAAATTCTCATTAAATTATGACGAAGGGCCTGATATTGGCGGGCCTTTTGCTCCATATAGACAATCCGAGAGACTGGAAGTTTATCATAAATATGCAGATGAATTGATTGAGAAAAAAGCAGCTTATCCTTGTTATTGTTCAACAGAGAAACTAATAGAAATTAAAAATACACAACAAGGAAAATTTGTCAGACATATTAATTTTTGCAATTCTCCTAAAAGTAAAAACTTTGTTATCAGACTTAAAGTACCAGATAATAAAGATGTTGTTTTTGAAGATTTAATCAGAGGCAAGATCACCATTAATACCAGTCAGGTGGATGACCAGATACTGATCAAATCCGATGGTTTTCCAACCTATCATATGGCGGTGGTAATTGATGATCATTTAATGGAAATATCTCATGTCATTAGGGCTGATGAATGGATTTCCTCAACCCCAAAGCATGTCCTCCTTTATGAAGCTTTTGGTTGGCAACTGCCTATACATGCTCATGTGCCGCTTTTAAGGAACAAAGATAAATCAAAACTATCAAAAAGGAATAATCCTGTTTGGGCTGCCTGGTATTTGGAACAGGGGTTTTTACCGGAAGCTGTTTTAAATTTTTTAGCTTTGATGGGTTGGTCTCATCCAGCAGGAAAAGAAATATTTACCATGACAGAATTTATAGAAAAGTTTGAATTAAAAGATTTAAAACCAGTTGGACCTGTTTTTGATTTAACTAAGCTGGAGTGGATGAATGGGGAGTATATTAGAAAGATGAGTGATGAGGAATTAGAGAAAAGACTGGATGAGTTTTTAATAGACCATCCTGTTAAAGGAAAATTAGCTCCTCTTATTCCCTTGCTTAAAGATAGAATCAAGAAACTATCTGATTTTATACCATTAACCTTTTTCTTTTTTGAAAGACCAGAATACGATATGGAAGTGTTTACTAAATTAAAAATTAAGGATTTAAGATTAACTATGGAAAAAGTTTTAGAAACTTTACAAAATATGCAAAAACCTTGGGAGACAAAAGAGTTTGAAAATACTTTCCGAAAACTAGCAGATGAATTAGGATTATCAGCAATTCAGATTTTTCAACTGATCAGAGTTGCTATATCTGGACAACTGGTCACCCCACCTCTTTTTGAAAGTATACAAATCTTAGGCGAGGACGAAACTATAAAAAGGGTTAGACAATCTTTGGAATTTCTACAGTCTTCATACGGTTGATTTTCTTCCTTTAATGTATGAAGATGTATATGTGAGGAAGCTTAAAAAGCCAGTTATTTTTTTGATAGCTTTTGGACTTATTCTATTTTTACTTTGGTGGAGTTTATTGCTTATTGAACCAAGAGCAAAGGTTACCAATCTTTTAATCTCCAACATTACAGATCATCAAGTAACAATTTCTTGGACCACTACTATTCCAACCAAAGGCACAATCATTGTTTCTTCTGATTCTAAATTTCCCATACTGCCAATATTAGCCAAAAATATCCAAAAAGATGATGGGGAAAAAAATACTAAAAAGATGGGTTATTACGCCACTCATCATACCACCATTGGTTCTTTGCAATCCCAAGCAGAGTATAATTTTAGAATCTATCAAGGTCAAAAAAAGGTTTATGAAGGACAATTTAACACTGGTTCCACACTTCCTTCTTTAAACAATCCCAATCCTATTTATGGCAGGATATTAAAATCAGATAAAAAAACTGCTGTTGTTGGGGCAATGGTTTATCTGACTGTGGTAAATGAAGCATCTGATTCAGCTTTGCTTTCTACCTTAACCAACTCAAAAGGGGGTTGGAGTTTAGATCTAGGGAATCTAAGATCTAAAGATTTACAAACTTATTTTAAAATTGATAAAAAGATTAAAGAGAAGTTAATAGTCACAACCTCAGATAAAGGAGGCTTTAAAGCTCAAACAAGCTATGGAGCAGATAAACCCTGGCCAGATATTCTCCTTAAATAGATTATGAAAAAACAAAACTTTGCTACAAAAGCAATCTCTATATTTCTATCCTTAAATTTACTGTTATCTAATCTACTATATCCTTTCACTATTTTAGCCAGAGAAGCTAATGAGGATGACTATTACTCTGACCCTCCAGTTGCAGAAACTGCCTCTCCACCCCAACAACAAGAGATTCCATATGAAGAGGTCTACTATCCACCCCCAGTAACAGAGTCACCAACATATCCAACTCCTTATCAACAAGAAACACCATATGAAGAAACCCATCCAGCTGCTCAACCTCAAGCAGAAGTTCCACAACCAACAACTCTTCCCTGGGTAGAACCTGAAAGAATACAGGAAGTAGCTTATGAAGAATCTCACCCAGTGCCCACACCCCAGTCTCAAAGTGGAGGAGTGAGTGTAGTAACTGATAATGCTAGTCAGCAAGTAGCTGTGACTAATTATAATAATCAAGGATCATCTTATGAGAGAGATTATGATAATACTTATTCTGAGGTCAGAGCAGATTTAACTCCACAACAAGGAGGATTAGCTCAAAATGCTGCCCAAGCACCTGGGGCAGCTGTAGGATTAGCTGAGGATTTAGTAAATTCTGCAGGTAATACATTCACAAATTCTTTTGAAAGTATTAAAGCAAGAGGACAAAAATCAGCAGAGGATAGATTAGATAAAAAACTTGCTGAGGCTAATGCTTCTTTTGATCAGGCAGCTTCAGCCAGATCTAGTCAAATTGAAGCTGCATTTAATGCCCCTTCTGAGCAAAAAGCTGCAGCTTTAGCCCAAGTATGGAATATTCCACCTAATACTCCACCTGATCAAGCCATTACCACAATAAATCAGCAAACCGCAGGAACAGGTTTAAAGGTAGACGGTGATTTAAATAACTTTACCTTCTCTACAGAAGATTGCTTATTAGATCCTCTGGCATCTTGTCCAGATATTCAAATTTCACCAGAGCAAGCAGCAAAAAATAGAGAAGCATTGTTAAAAAGTGGTATAGGAGTAGCAAACTTTGTGACTGGCGGAGCCATAGATTTAGGGGAAAGAGCAATTAATATTGAAAAAGAGAAAGATAGCTGGCGGGAACAAGGTAGTGCAAATGGAGTGTTTCAAATAATTGATAAATATACCCCAACACCTACTTCCGCAGATTATTTCCGCATTCATAATATAACACCAACTGTTGGTGTGGATCCGAGTATCAAAGTCGCCAAGCCCGAAAATGATAGTGTTTTAACATTATCAAGGATACAACAGGCATTGTCTGACAGTTCTTTGTCTGATGATGAACGTCAAAAGCTGCAGGACTATGCCTCTAAGTTGCAGCAATTACAAGCAGAAGATGAGGATGCTACACTCAATGTTGCTGCCTGGGCAATTATGAGTGTTGTAGCCGGACCAGTGCGGCAGAAGGTTGGTACAGTTGCAGGATCAGTGGTCAAACCAATCATTAGGCCTTTGGCTGATGTTTTAGAACCATTTGCAGGAAAAGTGGGAGGATTTTTTAGTAAAGCAGTTGATCAAGTTGGTTCTAAATTTGGCCAAAAAGGTGCAGATAAGACTGCTATTGGTGCAACTGAATCAGTAGTTGTTAAGCCTAGTGAGGAGGCGGTAACAAGACAAATAATGAGAGATTACAACACAGATCCTGATACCATTGTTTATCGAGTAACTCCAAAAAAGTATGTGGAAAATGGAGTAATTTGTGGCAACCCGCAGTCATGTGCCTTGATCAGAGATATATATAATCCTATTGAACACCCTCTTACTAAAGAGTTCGCAGAACAGGGTCTAGATACAACAGGACTGCCAAAGATAATAGCTCCATTAGTCACCGCCAGTAAGTTAGAACACCCTAGTTTAAATGTAGCAATTGGTGATCCATCTGACTATGCAAGGGAAGGCTATGTCAAAGTTGGGATAAGATTAGGGGATATTTTGGAACAAGGCGGTAAGCTCTACCCAGATCAGAGTTCTAGTATGACTGGTGCTTTAATTGTAACAACCCCTAAAGGTGGAGTGAAAGTTGTTTCTGTGACTGATTTAATTGTAACAACTACTAAAGATGGACAGAAAGTTGTTTCTGAAGATACTGTAAAACAAGTAGCAGCTCAAGGTGAGGCTCAGGAAGCTAAACAACTTTTTCAGTCTCAGTTTAAAAATAAGGTGGTAGAGAAAACCGGAGAAAGAATTACCGGAGACAATGCTAGATTTACATCAACTAGGAGTGACGTTTTCATTAGCGGCGGCGATAACCTAACTTTTTGGGGTACTCACACTAGTCAAGGTGATGTTCCACCCAGGATTAACAATATTGACCTAGGTAAACAACAGGGACAAGGATTAGGATCTGCTTTAGTAAAATCATTCGAAGAAACTGTAGCAGATGAAGGATATAGTGTTGCCTCAATTCAACATGTTAAACCAGAAGCAGAGGGTTTTTGGAGGAAAATGGGTTATAGTCCGGTAGATATTCCAGGTAACGAAAGAGAAATTAATAGCGTATGGGTTAAACCTTTAACTAAAGATGCAGAAGAAGCGATTCAGGAAGCAAAACAACATGTATCACGGAATAGTCAAGGGCAAGTAGGAGTATTAGATGATTTTTTAGCAAGGCTTAAAGAAAAAACCAATGGCTTCTTAAAAGATAAGCCTGGTAAGAATGAAATTAATCGAGCTGTCAACGAAGTTAACCAAGAGATGAACTCTAATGCATTAGCCCAACCAGGTAAAAAAACTTCTTTTTGGCAAAATTTTGTAAAAGAAGTTTTGGCTGAGGGGAAAGATAAAGGTTCTAGCTTGGTTATTGATTCTGAAAATTACGAATTGCTAGTAAAGCAAAAAATCATTAAAAATAGACTAGCTCAAAAAGCAGAAGTTCAATCAGAATTTATAAAAAATACATTGGCTACAGATATTTCCCTTGGAAAAAAGATTAAGACTACCAATGGATATATTTTAGTGACTGGTGAGAAGGGTACTTATGAGTCTGAGATTGATGGAGGTCTTTATAAAGTAGAGTTAATTCCTATGGAGGGGGTAGACATCCAGTCAATAGGAACTATTCAAGTAGATCAGGGAAAGCGGGTAACTCTCCCAGTTGGAATCGCTAAAGGAGCAGGAAAAGTGGATAGGTTACAAACCCTTCCACCAATAGAGGGAAGATCTCAAACTGAAAATTCAACTAATTTAAATGTGGTGGTTTTTTCAGACCCCAACAAAAATGGCATCCTGGACAATAATGAAGAGATTCTTCCTTGGGCAGGCGTACAAATTCACCTCACTAAATTAGATCATACTCAATCACTTTCTTTACTAACTGGTTGGAATTTGGTGACTTTGAATGCTTTACCAGACAAGACATTGCCTGCCTCAAGTTTTTTAGGTGAGATAGCTAAACAAGGTGGTTATGCTACAACTGTTTCTAAATTAGAGGATGGAGCATGGAAAACATATGTTAAAAGAGGAGAGACTGACTATTCTGGGGATGATTTTGTGATTGAGGCAGGCAAAGCATATTTTGTGAAAGTATTAAAGCCAGTAACTTTTAAATTCTCAGGACAAGAATTTGTTTCACCTTTAAAAACAAAACTTACCTCAGGCTGGAATGCTGTAGGATTGCCTAAAACTAAAAAAGTATATAAAGCCTCAGAAGTAATTGATGAAATTAATACTAACAATGGAGTATCAGATGCAGTAGCTAGGTGGCAATATACCCTCTGGGACACTCTAGTTAAAAAACAACAAGAAAAATATGGTAAAGACTTTCTACTTGAAAACAACAGAGGTTATCTGATACGTTCAGAAAGGATGGGAGAGTTTGAACTTTAATGCATAGACTAATTATTATTATCTTACTGATTGTAGGGATTATATTTTCAGTTTATCTGGTCTTACAAAATACCAGTCTTTTTTCTAAAGCTGCTCCAGATATATCCCCTAAAAAAGTTACTATCAGTAATATTTCTGACAGTTCATTTACTGTTTCCTGGGTAACAGATAACCCAACAATTGGGTTTGTAAAATATTCAGAAGATTCATCCCTTAACAAATCAGCCTATGATGAAAGAGGAGGATCACAAGCCAGAACTACTCACTTTGTAGTTTTGAAAGACCTTAAAGAAAAACAAAATTATTTATTTAAAATTTCCTCAGGAGATCAAACATTTGGTGACGGACAAACTAATTTTAAAACAACAACAGCTCCTGTAACTGATCAAACACCTCCAGTACCTATATTAACCTTTGGGAAGTTAAAAAAGAAAAATGGGGAAATACCTAAAGAAGCAATTGTTTTTCTGAAACTGCCTAATTCCACCACTTTATCCACCTCTACTTCAGATGATGGCAACTTCTTATTTACTATCACCAATGCCAGAAAAGTAGATCTGTCTTCATATATTAGTGCCAAAGATGGGGACTTGGCTCAAATTTGGGCAGAAACAGGGGATAATGGGAATTTGAAAGATCAGCAAATTAAGATCAGTGACAAGGTATCTTTAGCTGATTTAATCTTGGAAGAGCAGATTAATCCTACCCGTTCCTGTAAAAAAGGAGAAGGATGTGCATTTAATAATGCAATGTTTATTAAACAGCTTTTGAAATTGTAGTTAGAGGTAATTAACACTATTGAGTTCATTATAGGTTTATGGTAATATTCGGGTTATGGATGATCCTAGGTGGCTGAGAATAGTAGTTGTGGGGTTAATTTTAGCAATCCTGGCTGTGGTGTATTTTTTACTCACAGGTGGATTTTCTGGCAACAGTAATAAAAATATCCAAACCCAGAATACTCAAGCCAATAAAATAGTAGTAGCTTCACCTACTCCTAAAGCATTGCCTGTTGTAACTATGTCACCTCAACCTCAAAGAAATGCTACTTCTTCTGCATATAATACTATAGCAAGTAGAGCTCAAGGATCAGCTCAAACCCTTCCCAGAACTGGTTTCCCTTTTGGACTAGCTGTTGTTATCTCA
Source organism: uncultured Gammaproteobacteria bacterium (assembly GCA_964393545.1). GTDB lineage: Bacteria > Patescibacteriota > Microgenomatia > Daviesbacterales > UBA10151 > CAYMUB01. Next base: position 32,683 of record CAYMUB010000071.1, read on the forward strand.
GCTTCAGCAGTGGGTACAGGTCTTGCTCTCCGTAAGTTTCCCAGATAATATCAAAGTATGGTTTCTCAAAGAATTAAAGATTTGCCTATTTCTGCTGTCAGAAAACTTACTCCTTATGCTACTACTGCCAAAAAGATGGGGGTAAAAGTATACCATCTAAATATTGGTGATCCTGATATTAAAACTCCCAAAGTAATGCTTGATGTTTTAAAAAACTGGGATATTGAAACTATCCGCTATGCTCAGTCTCAAGGTGAACCAGAATTACTTAAATCTCTTACCAGTTATTATCAAAATCTAGGGTTTAAAAGTATTAAAGAAGAGGATATTTTAATTACAGTAGGAGGATCTGAAGGAGTAGTAATGTCTTTTTTTGCTGTTGCCAACCCAGGAGATGAGATTTTAGTATTTGAGCCTTTTTATAGTAATTATTCTGCTTGTGCTCACTTTGTTGGTGTGAAACTTGTTCCCATTTCTACTTCTATAGAAAATGGTTTTCATTTACCTAAAAAAGAAGAGATAGAGAAAAAAATAACTTCAAAAACAAAAGCTATTTTAGTTTGTTCTCCAAATAATCCAACCGGAACAGTCTATACCAGAAAAGAAATGCAGATGTTAGTTTCTATAGCCAAGGACAAAGGATTATTTTTAATCTCTGATGAGGTATATAGAGAGTTTGCTTTTGATGGTAGAAAACAAGTTTCAGCTTTAGAATTTTTAAAACAAATTCCCAATCAAATCATTTTGTTAGACAGTTTATCTAAAAGATATAGTCTTTGTGGAGGGAGAGTAGGGATCCTAGCTTCTTTAAATAAAGAAATTATTCAAAGCACCACCAAGCTTGCTCAAAGCAGACTTTCAGCCGGGTTAATTGATCAATTAATGGCTGCCAAATTAACCAAAGTGCCTAAATCCTATACAAACAAAGTCATCAAAGAATATCAAAAAAGAAGAGATGTTATATATGCTGGATTATCTAATATTGAGGGAGTATTTTTGGCCAAACCAGAAGGAGCATTTTATACCATGGTGTCTTTACCAGTTAAAAGCGCTGAGGATTTTGCAATATTTTTGTTAACCAAATTTAGGTTAAATAATGAAACAGTGATGCTGGCCCCAGGAGCTGGATTTTATGCCACAAGAAATCAAGGTTTAAATCAAGTCAGGATTGCTTATGTACTAAATGTAGAAAATTTACAAAAATGCATTAAAATAATCTCAGAAGCTTTAAAAGTTTACCATGACTAGTAACTTACCTAATTCCCTTTTTAAAAAAGCACTACTTTTGGAATATTTAACTATTGCCTGGAATATTTTTGAAGGAATATCTTCTGTAGTTGTGGGAGTTATGACTTCTTCAGTTTCTTTATTTGCCTATGGACTGGAATCAAGTGTAGAAGTATTTGCCTCATCTGTTGTAGTTTGGGAATTAAAAGGGTCTGGTAAAGGTAGAGAGAAGAAAGCATTGAAAATGATTGGATATGCTTATTTGATTGTTTCTGTTTATATTTTCTTTGATGCTTCCAAAAGCTTATTTGCAGGACATCACTCTGATAGATCATTTCTGGGGGTAGTTTTAATGGCTGTTACTGCTTTAATTATGCTATCTTTGGGAATTGGAAAAAGGATAGTAGGTGCTAAATTAAAAAGTTCTACAGTTTTAGCAGATGCCAAATTTACTCTGATTGATGCAATGCTTTCTACAACTGTACTTGTGGGATTACTGTTTAATGCTTTTTTTGGCTGGTGGTGGATGGATCAGGCCTTAGCTTTATTTTTAGCAGGAGCTGCATTTAGAGAAGGCATTAAAGAGATAATTTAATGTGCTGCGGGACTTGGACTCGGACCAAGATTCCATGCTTCAGAGGCATGTATCCTACCATTAGATGATCCCGCAATGTATCTGATTATACCAATTCCTTAGCATAAATGAGGTGTCTTCCCGGGGATAACTATAATTTTAAGATATCCGCTGAACGCGAACTTGGTTGTTGTTATCCCGTTAAAGTGAGTTTACTCACTTTAACCACAAAAAAACTCGCACAAGGCGAGTTTTCTTGAAAACCTACTTTGCAGTAAGCTTTTTAATTATGTCAATTGTAGGATAAACAGTCAATCCTATCAGAATGTATCAAAACTAATCGTTTACAATAATGAATATAAAATTTATTGTTAAGTTGTTTTTTTTAAGATATATTTAATGTATGGATGCTGAAGGTTACAGAAAGAAATTAGAAATTGATATATTAAAAATCATTGAAGATAAACTACAAAAAGGCCAAATGAATGCAGAAAGAGCAAAAGATATTGCTCGGATGTTGCTTGATAAACTTCATCCTCCTCTTACCCTAGAACAGATACATCAGATTGCTCCAACACTGGACGTTCATTTTGCAGAATTATCCTCTGCTATTTTTCCAATAGTACAGGATCATGAAGAAGAGGTGAAAAAAGTAGTTTCGGAACATGCACAAAAACTTATGCAATCAGGTAAGATTAAAGAAGCATTATCTATTCTAAAACAAGCAAATAAACAAAGTGTATAAAACATGGCAAGTTTAGTACCAGAACAACCAACACATTCTCTAGACAAAGCAGATGTAGCAGGATCTCCTGAGACCCCTGTCCCATTAGGTAGAGATGAGCGAGATATTATTAACCGAATCAAAAAAGCAGGGGATCCTGATATAACAGCTCAAGATATAGCTAATGGGATGAGAGATGAATCAGCTAAAAATAAAGAAATCACCCCGCAAACAGTTGTTGGTACTTTTGCAGAACAAATAGCAACTATAAGGAGAACTAATAATCAACTACGCTCTTTTGCTGCTTCATCTCCTGAGCTCGTAAACCAGATACAAGCAAGTGAACGGTCAGCATTAAACGGAACTTATGATACATTTGCCCTGGCAGCAGTTGAATTAGGTTTGGATCCTGAGAGAACAATAGCTGAAGCTACCCAAACACTTCCGGTAGATTTACCACAAATTGAGGCAGCACTGGTAAAAAAGTGGGATCAGATTGCTGAGACTTTAGATAACAATTCCAGAATGTCTAAAGAAGATCCTAGAAGGCTTAGTCGGGATGCTTGGAATAGTCTTTATAATAAGATACTGCCCTGGTGGAATTATTTTAGAAACAAAGGGTTTAGTCATTATTCTCAAAGAAAGCAACCTGCTCAAATGCCAGCAGCAAGTCTTCAGTCAGCTGCAGTTGCTAAAGAAGTAATTCCAGAAGTTCGTCAATCTGATTTTGTTTCCTTCTCTTTAGATGAGATAAAAAGACTTTTTCCAGATATACATCCCCCTATTAGTGTTAGCGAAGCTATAACACGATATCAACAAAAAGAGATCCCAGATAGTGCAGTACCAAAAATTTTTTCAGCAGGTATAGATATTTATAAGAATGCTGGTATAGAAGAAGGGATAGAACAAGGTGTGATTAGATTTTTAGGGATAGGAAAAGAGCAAATAGCTCTGCTTCTAGAGGATGGATCTGTCTTAAAAATCGTAAAACCAAGCACTAGGTTTAGTGAGGATTGGGGAAAGAGAGAGTTCGATGCCCCAATTATGAAAAAAGGGGAAGTAGAGACAGATGAACGGAGGGTTAGATGGTATACTCAACCATTGGTAGAACTAATGAATAATAATCCTACTGATCAGTCAGCTACTGATCAATTTGCAACACAACTCTATAACCAAGGTCAGGAGTTCTCAGATTATCGTCCCTACCAACTTGGAAGAGATGCTAAAGGTAAGGTATGGCTTATTGATTATGTAGCAGTACACCCTCTTCGATACGAAGAAGGTTTGAAAGCATCAAGAATCACTTTTGAGGAATTTCGTCAGATAGAAAAGGATCATTTGACAGGAGGATTTTCTGAGAGAGATAGAGATTCAGCAAATAGGACATTGGCAACAATAGGAGAGCAAAAATTTAGAGCTTATTATGGCGATCATAAGTATAATTTTTTAAGAAGCTTGAATGGTGAAACGGTAAACCCCTCAGAATTAGTAGACACAAGAAAAAGAAAGGACATTATTGGAGAAGAGATTAGGAGGAACTCAGAGTATCAAGACGAAGTTCAATTTTTCGATGATAATAGATTAGATAGTTTGATTCCTACTATTAATGATGAGAGGAGAAATCCAACTTCAGGAGTTAAAGAGGGTTCTGAGACAACCATTCTAGCTGCCTGGATTGATTTTAATAGGGTTAGTCCACGGATTCTTGATATTTTGCAAAAAGCTATAAACCCTGCAGATTTTGCTTTATTACAAGAAATGCTTAGGGTAAAAGCAAGAACCTTAGCAGGAGTTCCTCAGGACAGTAGGATGATTCAAAGTTGGAGGAGCTATTTTGCCTCTCAACACTAGATTATTATTGCTTTATAATAACTTCATGATTTACCTTGGAACTGACCATGGTGGTTATAAGTTAAAAGAAGAGCTTAAAGCTTTTCTGACAGAGAATAAAATTGAATTTGAAGATTTGGGAGCTTATGCTTTGGATCCTGAGGATGATTATCCAGATTTTATAATTCCTGTGGCTCAAAAAGTAGCTGAGGATCCTCAAGCTTTGGGAATAGTCATTGGCAGATCTGGCAATGGGGAAGCAATTGCTGCCAATAAAGTAAAAGGAATCCGGGCAGCGCTTTGTCTAAACGAAGAAATGGCCAAAAAAGCCAAACAGCACAATAATGCTAATGTCTTAGCTCTAGGCGCAGATTATACCAGTGTTGATGAAGTAAAAAAGATAGTAAGATTATTCATTGAAACACCTTTTTCAAATGAGGAAAGACACTTGAGAAGAATTGAAAAAATTAAAAATATAGAGAGCAGATGATACAAATTATTCCCAGCATACTCTCTATCACTGAGGATGATTATAGAAAAGATATAGCTAAATACCAAAGATCCCAACTATTTAAAGAAGGTTGGGTACATATTGACTTCATGGACAATAAATTTGTTCCAAATCAGAGCATTGAGCCAGAAATTATAGCCAAATACCCAATAGATTTACACAAAGAAGCTCATATTATGGTGGCAAATCCGATAGACTGGGTGGATAAATTAATTGAAGTTGGGTTTGAAAGAATAATTTTTCATCTTGAATCTTCAGATGATACTTTAAAAACTATAGAACATATAAAAAGTAAGGGATTAGAGGTGGGATTGGCTATAAACAGTGATACCTTGGTTGAAAAATTAGATCCTTTTATATCTAAAGTAGATGTAGTATTAGTAATGAGTATTGTGGCAGGATTTCAAGGTCAGCCATTTATTCCAAAAACCTTAGACAAAGTAAGAAAAATTAAGTCTACAAATGAATCAGTTAAGGTTGGAGTTGATGGGGCAATCAAAGACAAGAATATTAAAGAAGTTATGAAAGCCGGAGTTGATTTTGTTATAGTAGGATCTTATCTTTTAAATGGGGATGTTGATGAAAATTTAGAAATACTTTGGGAGGAAATCAATGGCTCAATCTAATTTTAAAAAAGCAAAAAATATTGAACAGGTGGCAATCTTTGGTTCAGCTCATGCAGCTGATAACAGCGAACTTGCTAAACAGGTTTTTTTGGTAAGTAAAACATTGGCAGAAGCAGGGTATATTGTGGTGGATGGTGGAGGGCCTGGGGTGATGAGGGCAGCCACCATGGGAGCAAAAGAAGGACAGGGTAAGGTGATTGGAATAGTTTTGCAGTCTGATATAAATATGCACTATGAAGGTAGGGATCCAGAAAATAAATTTGATATAGAAATTAAAGCCAAAAATTATGTGGAAAGAACCTTAGCTTTAATGAGAGAAGGTCAGGTGTATGTGATTTTTAAAGGAGGCACCGGTACCATTTCTGAATTTGGGATGGCTTGGGGACTGGCTAAACTTTATTTTGGACATCACAAACCATTAATTTTATATGGTAAGTTTTGGGAAAAAATAATTGCTGCTTTTAAAGAAAATATGATTTTAACACAGGAAGAACAAGAGGTGTATAAAATTGTTGACACACCTGAAGGGGTTTTGCAGGCCATTGTAGAATTTGAAGAAGAATTGGAAAAAGGTCAGCATCAACATATTAAAACCACCAGGGGAGATTTTACCAACTGAATTATGTTGTCTGCTCAGGATATTAAACAACTTGAATTAAAAGCTAATCAAATCAGAGAAGATATTATCAAGATGCTTTTGGAGGCAGGATCAGGTCATTCTGCCGGGCCTTTGGGAATGGCTGATATTTTTACTGCTTTATATTTTCATATCCTAAACCATGATCCCAAAAAACCGGATTGGGAAGAGCGGGACAGGCTGATCTTATCTAATGGCCATATTTGTCCAGTCCGTTATGTAGCAATGGCTCATGCCGGTTATTTTCCTATTGCAGAACTTAAGACTTTGAGAAAATTAGGCAGCAGACTGCAAGGTCATCCTCACCGAACTGCTTTGCCAGGTTTAGAAACAACCTCAGGTCCTTTAGGCTCGGGATTATCACAAGCAGTAGGAATGGCGTTAGCAGGAAGATTGGATAAAGCTTCATGGAGAGTAATTTGTTTGATGTCTGATGGAGAACATGATGCAGGTAATACCTGGGAAGCTGTGATGCTGGCTGCCAAAAATAAACTGCATAATTTAACTGCTTTAATTGACCGGAATAATATTCAAATTGACGGGTTTACAGAGGATATTATGCCTCTTGAGAACTTGCGAGCCAAATATGAAGCATTTAACTGGCATGTTTTGGAAATTGACGGTCATAATATGGAGGAAATTATAAATGCGTTTAATCAAGCCAAAGCCATTTTTGAAAAACCCACAATAATTATTGCTCATACCATTCCTGGAAAAGGAGTTGATTTTATGGAAAACAAATTTGAATGGCATGGCAAGCCACCAAACAAAGAAGAGGCAAAACTGGCTTTACATGAACTACGAACTTTAGCTGGAAAAATCAGGAGTGAACACCAGTGATTAACTCAAAGGCCTTTTTGAATCCCAAATTATTTGAGATTGATATTGAGCAAAAACCATCCAGGGATGGGTATGGGGAAGGATTGGTTTTAGCAGGAGAAGAAAATGAGCAAGTAGTAGCACTTTGCGCGGATTTAACAGAGTCTACCAGAACCCAAAGCTTTGCTGAAAAATTTCCCCACAGGTTTTTTGAAATTGGAGTGGCTGAGCAGAACTTAGCTACTGTGGCAGCCGGAATGGCGGTTTCAGGAAAAATCCCTTTCATAACTTCTTATGCTACTTTTTCCCCTGGCAGAAACTGGGAGCAAATAAGAACTACCATTTGTTATAACAATGTGCCAGTGAAGATTATCGGTTCCCATGCAGGAATTTCTGTTGGTTCGGATGGGGCAACTCACCAGGCTTTAGAAGACATGGCTATTATGAGAGCTTTACCAAACATGATGGTCATTTGCCCAACAGATTATATTGAAGCCAGAAAAGCAACGATAGCTTTGGCTAAAACCGGAAAGCCTGGTTATATGAGGTTATCCAGAGATAAGGTTCCAGTAATTACCACTAAGGAAACACCATTTGAAATTGGTAAAGCAGAAATTTATAAAGAGGGTAAAGATGTGGCTGTAATTGCTTGTGGACAAATGGTTTATAGAAGCTTACTGGCTGCCAAAGAATTAGAATTGCATAAAATAAGTGTCCGGGTAATTAATTGTCACACTATTAAACCTTTAGATAAGAAAACTATTTTAAGAGCTGCAGAAGAGTGTAAAGCAATAGTTACAGTTGAAGAACATCAAATTACTGGAGGTTTAGGTGGAGCTGTAGCTGAAGTATTATCCCAAGAATTTCCAGTGCCTTTGAAGATTATTGGGGTGGAAGATAGATTTGGAGAATCAGGAGAGCCTAATGAGCTTTTAGAAAAATTCGGTTTAACCAAAGAAGCCATAATTAAAGCTATTACTCAGGTTTTAAGGATGAAAGCTAAATAATCATATTACTTCTTAGTGAGGATAAGGTGAATTAAAATTCTGAAAGCTATCACAAAAGCAGCAAAACCAAAAGTGATTTGACCAACTACTCTTTTGATAATCAGCACTCCGTTGGTTGATTCCACCAGATAGAAATGTAAAACAGCCAAAATTAAAGCCAGATAACTTAATGACTGGATCCACTTCCAGGTTTTGGGAGAAAGCGAATTCAGTACTGTTTTATTTGAAGTAAGAGTGACAACCAAAAGAATGATAATAGCAGCGAGTCCAGCTAGTAAACCATAGTATTTGGGACTGGCAGGATTAAATAATTTTGCCAGGTTTGAGTTTGCGAAAAAAATATAAATCAAAACTGCATGAGTAAGACCAATAAAAAAACTCAAGACTCCCCAAAATTTACGGTGAGCTTTTAAAAATTCCAGAGGTAAAAATCTACAAGCTGGTCCAATAAACAATGTTAAAGACAAAAGGGCAATTGCCAAAAGACCAGTGGTTTTAATCATTTCTGAAGGAGTAATCTTGCCAAAATTATAGAATTGAAAGTAAACCCAAAATAGGAGTAGAGGAATACCAAAATCAACCAGTCTTTGTGTAAGATTTTTCATTCCGATTTTTTTTAGATATAAACATCATAAGTTAGTAGTTCAAACATTGTCAATCCTTGACATATCCCCTCCAGGGGGATATAATATGCTGATATGTACAGGCTAAAAGATACTCAGGAAAGAATTATTCATAGATTAAAAATTGCTCAAGGACATTTGGCTAAGGTTTTAAATATGGTGGAAAATGATAATTACTGTATTGATGTGATTCATCAATCCAGGGCTGTTCAAAGAGCCTTAGAAGAAGTGGATTCTTTAGTTTTGGAAAATCACCTTCAGGGGTGTGTGGTTGATCATATTAAAAAAGGTGAAGCTTCAAAATCCATAGAAGAAATAATGAATATCTTTAAAAAGAAAAAATGAATATAGATAAAATTCTTGTGACTATTTTCAGCTTAGCTGGGATAGTATTCACCTATTGGTTTTTCTTAATGAAAAAAGAGGAGGTGGTTTCTGTGACAGACTCGGTTGATATTACAGTTGAAGGGGGCTATACACCAAATACTATTTCCATTCCACAAGGTAAAACAACGAAAATAAACTTTGTCCGTAAAGATCCAAGCTCTTGTTTGGAAGAAGTTGTGCTCGGAGATTTTAAAATAAGGAAATATCTACCTTTGAATCAAAAAGTAACTGTTGAAGTTACTCCAAAAGAGAAAGGAAAATTTGGTTTTGCCTGCGGCATGAATATGTTTCATGGAAAAATAAAGGTTATTTAAATATGGCAGAAGTTAAACAAACATATCCGATAAAAGGAATGCATTGTGCCAGTTGTGTCCGGGTGATTGAAAAATCATTATCCCGTACTCCTGGAGTTAAAGAAGCTAATGTAAATTTGGCAACTGAAAAAGCTACAGTAATTTATGATGATTCAGAATGCAGTCCAACTCAAATTGCTTCTGCTGTATCAAATGTAGGTTATACAGCTTTGGTTGAACAAACCAAAGCAGATGAGGATGTAGAGAAAAAAGAAAAAGAAAAATCTTTAAAGCTATTAAGGAATAAAGTACTAGTTAGTTTAATTATTGGGATGATAATTTTTTGGGGTGGTTTCCCAGGACTAATGAATTATGCCCCCACCTTTCTTAAGAACTTTTGGTTACAGATGATCCTGGCAACCATTGTCCAGTTTTGGCCAGGACTAGAGTTTTATAAAGCTACAATACCAGCACTTAGACACAGAACTGCCAATATGGACACTCTGGTTGCCATAGGCACAACGGCAGCTTATCTTTATTCGGCAGCAGTTACTATTTTCCCTCAAATCATTAAAAACTTAGGGGTAGAACCACTACCATACTTTGATGTTGCAACGGTAGTTATTGGCTTGATTCTTTTGGGAAGATACTTTGAGGCAAAGGCCAAAGCAGGAACTTCAGAAGCAATTAAGAAATTAATTGGACTACAAGCTAAGACAGCTAGGATTGTTAAAGACGGTAAGGAAGTAGATATTCCAATAGAACAAGTAGTGATAGGAAATGTAATCCGTGTCAGGCCAGGAGAGAAAATTCCTGTTGACGGAATAATTTTAGAAGGCGAATCCTCAATTGATGAGTCAATGATAACTGGTGAAAGTATTCCTGTTGAGAAGGAAAAAGGAGATACAGTTGTTGGAGCAACTGTTAATAAAACAGGCACATTTACTTATAAAGCCACCAAAGTAGGCTCTGATACTATGCTGGCCCAAATTATTAAACTGGTACAAGAAGCTCAAGGATCAAAAGCTCCCATTCAAAGGATAGCTGACATGATCTCTTCATACTTTGTGCCAATTGTGATAATGCTGGCAATTTTTACCTTTGTAGTTTGGTATATTTTTGGTCCTGCGCCAAGTTTTCTTTTTGCCATGTTAAATATGGTGGCAGTATTAATTATTGCTTGTCCTTGTGCTATGGGGCTTGCTACACCTACAGCGATCATGGTGGGAACAGGAATTGGTGCTGAACATGGGATCTTAATTAAAGATGCTGAAAGTTTAGAGATTGCCCATAAAGTTAATACAGTTATCTTTGATAAAACTGGAACCCTAACTAAAGGTAAACCAGAAGTAACAGATATTGTTAGTTTACAGGGTACAGGTTACAGTGAACAGGAAATTTTAACAGTGGCTGCCTCTTTGGAAAAAGGCTCAGAACATTCTTTAGCTGAGGCAATTGTGAAAAAAGCAGAAGTGACAAAAGTAAAATTCTTAAAAGTCAGTGGGTTTAAGGCTGTGCCAGGTTATGGGGTGGAAGGGATAGTTGATGAAAGTAGAGTAGTTTTAGGTAATAGAAAACTAATGTTAAGAGAAAAAATTAAGGTTTTAGAAAAAGACATCGGAAAATTGGAAAATGAAGGAAAAACAGTAATGATGTTAGCTGTTGATGGAAAATTAGCTGGTTTAATTGCTGTTGCAGATACGTTGAAAGAGACTGCAAAAGAAGGCGTTGAAGCCCTGCAAAGGTTAGGAATTGAGACAGTAATGATTACAGGAGATAATCAAAGAACAGCTAGCACAATAGCCCGAAAAGTTGGAATTAAAAGAGTCTTGGCAGAAGTTTTACCTGATGCAAAAGCGTCAGAAGTTAGAAAAATTCAAGCAGAAGGAAAAAAAGTTGCTATGGTGGGAGATGGGATCAATGATGCCCCAGCCTTAGCTGCAGCGGATATTGGTATTGCCATGGGGACTGGAACAGATGTAGCAATAGAAGCAGCTGATATTACTCTAATCAATAAAGACTTAAAATCTGTTTCCAGTGCTATTGAATTGTCTAAAAAAACCATGAGAACTATCAGGATGAATTTATTTTGGGCTTTTGGGTATAATATTATTTTAATACCTGTTGCTATGGGAATACTTTATCCTTTTTTTCATATATTATTAAACCCAATTTTTGCCTCTATTGCTATGGCAACCAGCTCGATTTCAGTTGTTACTAATTCACTACTCCTAAAAAGGTTTAAAATATAATTAAGCTTTTTTTCAGCTAAATTTAAGGTTATTAGGATATAATCTCCCTAATGAGAATATTAGTAGTTGAGGATGAACACATAATCGCCACCTCCATCAAGCAAGGATTAGAACAGGAGTCGTATGCTGTTGATGTAGCCTATGACGGGGAGGAGGGGCTGCATTTGGCCTCAAGTGAGGAATATGATTTGATTCTTTTAGATAGACTGCTGCCTGGAATTGATGGGCTTGAAATTGTCAAAAAATTAAGAGAACAAAAAAACCATATACCAATACTTTTGTTAACTGCAAAAGGTCAAGTAGTAGATAGAGTTGAGGGATTAGACTCTGGAGCAGATGATTATTTAGTAAAACCCTTTGCCTTTGAGGAGCTACTTGCCAGAATTAGAGCCTTAATCAGAAGACCCAAAGAGGATAATGGAACAATTCTTGCATTTGCAGATTTAAGTCTCAATACTGTTACTTACGAAGTAAAACGCGATGGTACAAAAATCAAATTATCCAGTAAAGAATTTGCCTTACTTGAGTATCTTTTAAGACACCCCAACCAAATTATGTCAAAACAGAAGATTATGTCCCATGTATGGAATTATGATGCTGATATTTTACCCAATACTCTAGAGGTATACATTAGGTTTTTACGTCAAAAAATAGACAAACCTTTCAAAGATAAGCACATGATTCATACAGTGAGAGGATTTGGATATATGCTGGGAGAAAAATCATAATGTTTAAGTCAGCCCGGTTAAAATTAACAGCTTGGTATCTACTTATCATAATGCTGATAAGTATTTCTTTTAGCTTGGCAATGTACACTCTTTTAACAGATGAATTTGTTAGATTTGAAAGCAGGCAAAGCTTAAGACAACAGCATCAATTAGAACAGCAATTTAATTTTCAAGAACCTGGTCAACATCCACAATTATCTTTCCGCCACGACCCTGAACTTATTAATGAGACAAAAAACAGGATTAGATTAATACTTCTGATTATTAACTTAACAATTCTAGGAGTTTCTGCATTATCTGGTTATTTTTTGGCAGGCCGGACACTTCGACCAATTAAGCAAATGGTTGATGAGCAAAACAGATTTATAACTGATGCCTCTCATGAGTTACGTACACCCTTAACCTCTCTTATGACCTCTATTGAGGTCAATTTAAGAAATAAGAAACTAAGCTTAAAAAATGCTAAAGATCTTCTAGAGAGTAACCTATACCAAGCATACAGCCTACGCACACTTTCTGATGATCTGCTAGCCCTAACCCAGTATCAAAACAACAATGGCAATATCCAATTTGAGGAAGTTAATTTAGTAAAGATTGTTGATGAGGCTTTAAAAGCAGTAAACCCATTGGCTAATAAAAAACAGATTACTATTAAAAATCACACCAAAGACTACTCATTCGAAGGTGACCATAAAAGTTTAGTTGATGTAGTGGTTATTTTACTGGACAATGCTATTAAATATAGCTCCAATAAAACTACAATCGAAATAGTTTCAAAAGTTTTAGATCACTCAGTTTCAATCATTATCAAAGATCAGGGAATTGGTATAAGTCGCGAAGATTTGCCGCATATATTTGATAGGTTTTATAGAGCGGATAAGTCAAGGTCTAAGGGGGTAGCTTCCGGCTATGGCTTGGGGTTATCCATTGCCAAAAAAATCATTGGTGAACATAGCGGAGAAATTAATGTTGAAAGTGAAGTTGATAAAGGCACTCAGTTTAGTGTTCAAATTCCCAAGAAACAATCTACTATATCATCTGCCCTAAAGCTTTAAGCTATTTTTAAGCTTTTTCTAGTAAATTAATATTGTGTTGGTAGATGGAACAAACACATAAACTGCCCGCCTACTCTGTTTCACCTAGAAGTTTGTTGGGTGAGCAGGTAGGCTTAGCAGTATTTAAGAAAAATAATATGAAGAAGAATATTTTTTCAAATTCAGTAACTTTTATTAAGAAATTTTTAGGCAATAAATGGCGGTTATTAGGGGTTGTGCTTATTATTTTGGCTTTAGTTTTTGGAGGTTGGAAAATTTTTGGACAGCAATCAAATAAACCTCAATACCAGACTGCTCAAGCTGAAAAAGGGACATTGGTATCTTCTATAACAGCCTCGGGAACAATCTCTACAGGCAATAGCGTTAATATCACCACTCAAGCTTCAGGCGTAATAGCGAATGTTTATGTAAAAAGTGGTGATTCAGTAACCCAGGGGCAAAAAATTGCTGATATAACATTAAATCTTGCTTCTCAGCAAAAACAAGCTGCTGCCTGGTCAAGTTATTTATCTGCTAAAAATAACCTAGATGCTGCCAATGCCAAAATTAATTCTCTTCAAGCTGCAGAGTTCAAAGCAAATCAAACATTCATAAATGACGCTGTTGCCAGAGGACTAGCAACTAATGATCCTACATATATTCAAGAAAATGCGTTATGGTTACAAGCTGAGGCAGATTATAAAAACCAGCAGGGGGTTATTATTCAAACCCGGGCAGCATTAAGCAGTGCTTGGTTATCCTACAGCCAACCTTCTTCAATAATTAGTGCCCCTATATCAGGTGTTATTACCAACCTTAATTTAACTTCCGGTTTGCCTATAACAGCCCAAACTTCTTCAACAGGCAATGAAGTATCTCAAACTTTGGGCACTATTACTTTGGAACAAGGGAGCTTACAAGCAGTGGTGAACTTGTCTGAAATAGACGTGCCTAAAATAAACCCCGGACAAAAAGTTACGCTGACCTTAGATGCCTTCCCTGGCAAAACCTATACTGGCAAAGTAGCCACCATTAATACCACCGGTGTTGTTAGCTCTGGGGTGACAACCTACCCTACCACCATTACATTAGATACTACAGAAAATAGGATTTACCCTAATATGGCTGTTTCAGCCACCATTATCACTGATGTTAAAAACAACGCCTTACTTATCCCCTCAACTGCTGTTCAAAATAGTAATGGTCAGTCCTCTGTAAGAGTGATGAGAAATGGTCAGGTTAGTTTAGTTCCTGTCGAAATTGGTACCTCAAATGACACCCAAACTGAAATTACCTCAGGAATAAATGAGGGCGATATAGTTGTTACTGGTCAAACAGGAGGAACCACTAACAGAACAGGAACTCAGGGAGGAACTTCTCCCTTTGGTGCATTTGGTGGTGGCAGAGGAGGCTTTGGCGGTGGAGGTGGATTCAGAGGGGGTGGAGCTGGTGGAGGTGATGCTCATTAATAATGTATGATTCAAATTTCCCATGTTTCAAAAATATACCAGACAGGTGATGTGGAAACTAAAGCCTTGGATGACGTTTCTTTTAACATAAAAAAAGGTGAATTTGTGGCAATAATGGGACCATCAGGTTCTGGTAAATCTACTCTAATGCATATGATTGGTGCTTTGGATACTCCCAGTAGTGGTAAATATATCTTAGATGGTGAAGAGGTAGAAAAGCTATCAGATGATCAGTTAGCTGATATTAGAAACAGAAAGATCGGTTTTATCTTTCAGGCTTTCAATCTACTTCCCAGAACTACTGCCTTAAAAAATGTTTGTTTACCAATGACCTATGCCGGTATTCCAAAACCGGAAAGATTGGAAAAAGCTAAAAAGTTTTTGGAGATGGTGGGGCTAGGAGACCGGTTAGAACATACCTCTAACCAGCTTTCTGGTGGTCAGATGCAAAGGGTAGCAATTGCCCGAAGCTTAGTAATGAACCCCTCCATCCTTTTGGCAGATGAGCCAACTGGCAATATCGCCAGTGCTCAAGCTGCAGAAATTATGGCAATTTTCCAGAACTTAAATGAAGCGGGACATACAATAGTGATGATTACACATGAGGCTGATATAGCCGAGCATGCCCAAAGGATTATCCATATTAGAGATGGCAGGATTGTTGAGGATGGTAATGGCCACAAACAAAGAAGGGTAAGGATTTAATTATGGAATTCTCTGAAATTATATCTGAGGCAATTGGAACACTAACTGTTAATAAACTGAGAACCGGTTTGGCAACACTGGGAATAGTCATTGGTATCGGTAGTGTGATTGCTTTAATTTCTTTAGGTCAGGCAACCCAAGCTTCTGTTTCAGCTAGAATTCAATCACTAGGAGCAAACCTTTTAACTGTGCAACCGGGCGCAGTAAATACAGGCGCTGTCAGAGGAGCAGCCGGAGGAGGCACAACTTTGACTATGGAAGATGC
>CAYMUB010000072.1:0-3095 GCA_964393545.1 uncultured Gammaproteobacteria bacterium
GGGTATTATTTTGAGTTTTGTAGGTTATCAAAGATTGAAATATGTATATTCTCATGAAAAAGTTCGTTTTAAACCTAAAGGTATTGCAAATCTAAAGATGCGCTCATGGCGAGATTTTTTTAATTTGCGTCACTAATAAACATATCTGTAATTACATTGTATACCATTCTTTAATGAGTTTCCGAATTTAAATTTGACATAACCTCTAAAAATGTGATCTCATAGTAGATAGTATGAAAAGTTTTCTGTCCCCTGATGAGGTAGTTATTCTACAGGAAGCCCACCATGCAGCCAGGGACAAAAGAAAAGCAGACAGAATCAAAACTATTTTGCTATTAAACCAAGGATATCCATATTCAGAAATAGCTAGGATTCTGCTAATTAATAATTCAACAGCCAGAGAGTATTTTAAAGAGTATCAACTTTTAAGCCTGGATGGATTAGTTGAAGATAATTACTCAGGATCAGAATCATTCCTGACAACTTCAGAACAACATGGATTAACACTTTATCTAAAGACAACCACTTACCGCACTATCAAACAAGTTGTTGTTTTTGTGGAACAAAAGTATGGGAAAAAGTATTCAGTGGAGGGAATGACCTACCTGCTTCATAAATTAGGCTTTGTCTACAAAAAGACTAAGATTATTCCAGGTAAACTTGATCCAGTCAAACAGGAAGAGTTTAAAGTTAAATACCAGGCATTAAAGAAAAGCTTAAACCCTCAGGATAAAATCTACTTCCTGGATGCCTCTCATCCCCATCATAACAATAAATCATCCTATGGCTGGATACCAAAAGGAGAAGAAAGATGGATAAAAACCAATACTGGCAGGAAAAGAGTCAATATTAATGGAGCCTTAAACCTAGGAGATGAGGATCATGACCCAACAATTATCACTAGGCTGGAAGAAACCATTAATGCAGATGCCATGATACTGCTGATCAAAAACATTGAGGAACATCAACCTGAAGGAGAAATCTACCTGATTTTAGATAATGCCAGGTATAACCATGCCATCAAGGTTAAAACTTATGTTAAAAAGTCAGGCAGGGTACATTTAATCTTTTTACCCTCATACTCACCCAACTTAAACATTATTGAGAGACTATGGTTATTCTTTCATCAGAAGATTCTCTATGATAAATACTATGAAACTTTTCCTGAATTTAAAACTACAGTCATAAACTTCTTTCTAAACATTAACCTATACAGGAAAGAACTTAAATCCAGGCTAACCGATAGTTTCCAGGTTATCCCTGCATAAATTTGCATTCTTAGTTAAGAGGGGTATAAAAGAAGCTTACGATCAACAATAATTCACCACACAAGCATCTTGCTGAGTCTTTTTCGAAAAGATAAACTTATCTCCTGATATAATGAAATTATGAGTGCGCCAAGAAGCTTGGCATATCTAGTTGGTTAAAGTCCAACTCACTTAAAGCCTAACCAGCAGAGTGAGACTGAACTTCCCAGATAGAATGGCAACAGACTGTCTGAAGCGGAAGGGAGGGAAAGATCAGGCCATAACGTAAGTGAAGGTATTGAGCCCTGAAACATGAGATAGATGTAGAAGTCAACCTTCTTCATATATGGGAAGACAGCAATCTTAAGTGCAATTCGGTGAGTACTTAAGAGTTCTACCGGTGGTAGGTACCCCTTAAACTGAACATATATTCTGTATAAAATAATTACAGGAACAGGAGGTGAATATATGTTTAAACCAATAGCTCAAGATATTAAAGATCAAATAATAAGTAGGATTAAAAATAATGGTGAGCCAGTATTAGTATTAGCTACTGAGTATGGTGTATCACCTAAAACCATTTATGGTTGGCTCAGGAAAAAATCAGACAATAGTGTCAGTTTTCTAGAATATGCCAAGTTAAAAAGAGAACATAAACTACTACTGGAAATAGTTGGTAAATTAACCCTGGAGAAAACTACATCCAGGAATCAGTCAAGTGGGGTAAAAAAAAATTGAAGTAATGAAACAAGTATTAAATGCTAAGGATCAAAAACAAATAAGAAGCACTAAAACCTCTTTGGCTAAAAAGCTGGGAGTATCCAGAGGGATGTTGTACTACCAACACAAAAGACCAATCTCTGATGAAAGGCTAAAGCAGGATATTTTAGAAGTGATGGAAGCTAATCCCAGTTATGGACATAAAAGAGTAGCAATGGCACTTAAATTAAATAAGAAAAGAATACTTCGGGTAATGAAAAAGTTCCACTTAATGCCTAAAAGAAGAAGGAGTCAAAAGTTCATCAAACCTGATGATTTAGGAAAACCTGAAACAAAATACCTAAACCTAATTAAGAACTTTTGTCCCATTCGGCCTAATATAGTCTGGGTGGGAGATTTTACCCATATCAGGTTCAGGGATGGCTGGGTATATTTAGCAACTGTGATGGATATCTTTACCAGAGAAATAATTGGCTGGCATCTTTCAATAAACCATGCAGCTGACTTGATTATTGAAGCTTTCCTGGATGCAGTAGAGAAAAGTAAAATTACTCCTGTATATTTCCACTCAGACCAGGGTAGCGAATATACTGGGGATGAATATTTAAAATTAGTGGATCATGGTGGAATAATTATTTCCATGAGCCGTAAATCCAGCCCTTGGGAAAATGGCTACCAGGAATCATTTTACTCAGGGTTTAAATTGGATTTAAGTGAAACTAACCATTACCAGGACTTAGGGGAATTATTTGAGGTAATAGCTAAAACCATGAATTATTACAACACTAAAAGAATTCATACCAGCTTAAAGATGAGCCCATTGGCGTTTAGACAGGGTAGAGAATATTTGTTCAAAGAAATGGGTACTTGACATAGTCATGATTACCCTCTTAAGCGATCCAGGAAGAATTAGCGCAAGGTATAATGTTTGGGAGAATGGTGTTTGTAGGATAATTGATCGTTCAGACACTAGTGAGGATTATCCAGCAGACTATATTACTAGGAGAAATATAGTTGAAGCTGTGAGTGAAATTAGACGTCAACATTTTCGCCTCAACAACCTATAAGATAGTGAATATAGATTCGCTAATATTTTTCAAAAGATGGCAGATCTATTACTTTCAGCTA
>CAYMUB010000073.1:0-4560 GCA_964393545.1 uncultured Gammaproteobacteria bacterium
GCCACCTTGGTCTTGTGTGCTGCCCGCGTTTGGATCAGCAGGATTGCCTGTATTATCATTTGGTCCCATTATTAAAATCACCTCCTTCCATTTACTTAACAGTTTATCCTGTGGACTATTGCACGGTCAAGAGGCTTTTGAGTACACTAGTAATATGCGGGGCTGGAAAGATGTTCAATCTAAAAAAAGAGCTACTCAGAGAACTAAATTTGCTCTGATTACTTTAGCATTATTACTATGTATTTTACTTTTGGCGCAAGCTGTTAAATTTACCCAGACACTATTTAACCCTTGGAAAGAATCTAATAATATCAAAAGAACAGTCTTTTGGGATGGGGAATTTAATATAAACATCATTATAAAATCAAAAGGATTATCTCTAGTTTCATACTCTCCTCAAAATAAAAATATCACAATTGTTGATATACCCAATACTACATATTTAGACACAGCTCATGGGTTTGGTAAATGGCAGGTGAGTTCTATTTATAGTTTAGGAGGAAGCAGTCTTTTAAAAGATACTTTAGCTAACTTTTTTGCTTTGCCTATTGATGGATTGTTAGATTTTTCAGGTAAATATTCTCAGATGGAATCAGAAGAGTTAGTCTCTGAAATTAGAAAAAACCCATTTTCTATTATTAATACTTTACCCTTCCTAAAAACAGATTTAACTCCATTTGAGCTAATAAGACTTAAGATGGGACTATCCTTTGTCCGTTTTGATAAGATACAACGAATTGATTTAGAAAAAAATGAATCACTTCAAAAAGAAAAATTAGCTGATGGAACAGAAATTTTGACTGTAGATGCTATTAAACTTGATGCAGTTCTTTCTGTTTTGAAAGATTCTGTTATTCAATCTGAACACAAGAGTGTGGCTATTTTTAACTCCACAAATCATCCAGGTTTAGCCCAAAAGGCAGCCAGAATTATTACTAATTTAGGCGCAGATGTAATCATTACTTCAAATGGTCAAACTAAACTAAAAAATAATCAAGTTTCGGGTGAGAAATCAAAAACTTTAGACAGATTTAAACAGATTTTCAAATCTGGTGATATAATTGGTAAGTCAAATGAGGATTTAGTCTCATCCAGAGCTCAGATTAATGTGTTCTTGGGCGAAGACTTTTTTGACAGTTTATGATTTTATGGATAGTGCTTTTTGTCCTGGTGGTCGCAATCTCTTTTATCCTGGCTGCCAAATCAATGAGGGATTTTAGGGAGATTCCAACTAATGAACAATATGGTTTGTTTTTAATACGTAAAACTCAGGAATTGAGTGTGCAATTGCTTAATTCAATCCAGGGGGAGCTTTTGGATCCAAACTCGGTGATTAGCCTGGAAAGGCTGTTTAGAGGTGAAAAATCTGCTTTGGTAGTCTATGGTCCTAAGCTGATAATCTCAAAATATCATCAAAATCTAGATTTATTAGAACTGGAGGATTATACAAAAGTTGATCCAAAGCAGATATCAGCCTGGGAGGTGGGAATTAAAGAAAAAGGGAAAGTATTTGATAATTTGCCTGAACTTTCCCAAAAAGAGCAATTCTGGTGGCAGGTTATTATCTCAAGTGGTTTTAACATCCAGGTTAGAGCGGTTGTAGTATCAGGAGATGATGTCAGAAGAACTAGTCTTACTCAAACTCTGCATAATCTGGCTCCGGAAAAAATTATCAAGCTGCCTAAAGCTTATTCAAATGAGCAGATTTTAGAGTTTTATAAAACCAGAAGCTTTAAAAAAGATGAGAAAACCCCTGTCTCAAAAGCTGAAGATATTGTTCATTTACTATCAATCTAGATTGCTTGTTCTTCTTCAGATTCTTCTTCATCTGAATCATTTTGATTTTCCAAAGAGGTAAAAATATCAGTATGTCTTAATGTGGCATCAGAGTTTTCCAAAAATGAAGGCTGATTTTTAAATCTTTTGCTCCGGAATACCTCCTTGACTAAAACAGATAAAGCATTGACCCGAATTGATTTTATAAATAATTCGTATTTATTTCCTCCCTTGAGTAATCTTAAAAGATAATGGCTAATATCATCAGGGATTACACCTAAGTAATTTGAACTCGCATCAACAATAGTGATTTTTCTATTTTTGATAACCATTGAAACTTGCATTCCACAGTAGGCTTGAGACAGTTTTTGTGGTTCTGCTACCCTTGATAAATTAACAATTTTAGTTTTTCCAGGTTCTTGTAGAAATAAAGAAGGAGACAGTTTATTTAAGGGGACTGCATGTATTGCTCCAACATGATGCCCATTAGGTTTAAAAGCCTTGATGATTTTTAAATTTTTTATAGCTATCGGATTATAAGGATCAATTTTAACTACTTCGCTGTAATACTTCTTAGCCAAATTGGAGCGGCCCATTTCCATGTAAACTCTAGCAAGTCTTGCTAGTGCATCAATATTTTGAGGCT
This sequence comes from uncultured Gammaproteobacteria bacterium, assembly GCA_964393545.1. Taxonomy (GTDB): domain Bacteria; phylum Patescibacteriota; class Microgenomatia; order Daviesbacterales; family UBA10151; genus CAYMUB01. The sequence continues at coordinate 2,423 of CAYMUB010000073.1, forward strand.
CATCTTTGATAATTTTTTTATTCAGCTTTAAAGCTTCGTCCCATCTGGAAGATAAAGCAGCGTCTATAGCCAGTTGCGAAAGGTGTTGTAACTTGGGTGCGTCGTCCATCTATAGTAGAGAAGTATAAATAGAAACTAGGATAATTGTCAACGTTTTGGGTTTCATTTGTCCAAAATTAGCATTCATCTTGAAACTAATCTCTAAACCCTATACACTGTAACCTAAATTCAATGAGTGGACACAGTAAGTGGTCAACCATTAAAAGAGCCAAAGGAGCTGCTGATATAAAAAGGGGATTAACCTTTACCAAAGTAGCAAATGCTATAACCATAGCTGCTAAAACAGGTGGTTCTTCAAATCCAGAGGATAATCCAAGGCTCCGAATGGTTATGGAGGAAGCAAAAACTGTTAATATGCCAAAAGATAATATTCAAAGGGCTATTGACAGAGGTTTAGGTAAATTACCTGGACAAACTTTGGAAGAAGTAGTATATGAAGGGTTTGGGCCAGGGAAAGTTGCCTTTATTGTAGAAGCAGTAACCGATAATAAACTCAGAACCTTGTCTGAGGTTAAGAATCTATTTGAAAGATCAGGAGGTAGTTTAGCAGGACAAGGAAGTGTTTCATATATGTTTGAAAGAAAAGGGGAGATAAAAATTAAGGGAAAAGGAAAAAATATGGAAGATGAAATGCTGGAGTTAATAGATTTGGGAGCAGGGGATGTAGAGGATTTTTTGGAAGAGAATGTACAGAAGTACTCAGTATATGTACAAGGCCTAGAACTTAATACTATGGGTACTAATATTACCCGGGCTGGGTATGGAGTAGAAAAGGCTGAAGTTGTTCTAAAACCAACAGTAATCTTGGAAATAAATAACAAAGAAACTGCCCAAAAAGTTTTAGAGTTTGTACAAAAATTAGAGGAGTCAGATGATATTCAAAAAGTGTATGCAAATTTTGAGATACCTGAATGAATTTAAATCTAACCAAACGCCAAAAAATAGTTATTACTGCAGTTATACTTACTTTAGGACTTTTATCAACACAACTGGTTGATTTTAACTTAAGGTTTAAATTTATCGCTGGTTTGGCTATTGCTTCATATCTTCTTTCCTTATGGTCTTTTTGGGAGGGATTAAATATCACTAAAGCTGCTGTACTGCTTATTCTGCCAGTATTTTTTACAATTGCTGTATCAAGTTTTTATTTTTTACTTCCTGTTAGGTGGTTAACCAGGCTTCCTGTTGCTGCTGCTTTTGGTTTAACCTTTTATCTTTTGCTATTAGCCCAAAATGTTTTTAATGTAGCAAGTATAAGGACTATCCCGCTTTATCGGGCTGCATCTACAGCCAGCTTTCTTTTTACACTTCTGTCAGCTTTTTTCATATTCAATGTTATTTACGCTTTTAACTTATTATTTTTATGGAATGGATTAGCTGTGCTGCTAATAAGTTTTCCGCTAATTTTACAATCAATATGGACAATTGGAATGGAAGACTCAGTTTCGGCTTCTGTTTTAGTGCAAAGCTTAGTTTTAAGCCTAGTTTTAGGGGAACTTGCTCTAAGTTTTTCTTTTTGGCCAATGCCTACTACTATCTGGTCTCTAGCTTTATCTTCATCAATGTATGTTTTACTAGGGTTAACCTCCCAATTCTTAAAGGGGAAAGCAAGTAGGAGAGTGGTGTGGGAGTATATAGGAATAGGAGCAATTGTAATAATAGTAAGTTTTGCAACAACTTCCTGGACTGGGTAGAGGAGTGTGAAAACTATAAGCCAAATTCGTGAAAAGAATAAATGATACAGTATGATGTAGTAGTTAGGCACGAATGTGGAAAACTATAGGGTTTAGCGTGAAAAGAAGAATACCCGAACTCTTTTGGAGGAGAGATTTCTTTCACTGTCATCGCGCTGAGGTGGACTATGCCAGTCTTTGATAAGCAGGTCTTAGAAGGGATGGCCAGAGGTTCTCTTCTTCGGCATGCATACTCTTCAAAATAACGGAGTGTTCAAAATTCCCTTTCGATGTCGGACAATATTAAAAAATCAGTTTGGTCGGAGAAGACCCCTTGGCACTTTAAGGTTAATAAAATAATGATAGTAGTACAGGAGAATGGCAGATCTTATAGGTACCTATTTT
>CAYMUB010000074.1:0-10001 GCA_964393545.1 uncultured Gammaproteobacteria bacterium
CAGTACAGGCGATCATTTTGGTCGCAGTCCCATTGTGGCTGACCATCCTCTCAGACCAGCTACCCGTCGTTGCCTTGGTAGGCCATTACCCCACCAACAAGCTGATAGGACGCAGGCTGATCTCGAAGCGATAAATCTTTAAACTTACGTTCACATTGGAAATTACCCAACCTTTCGGCTGGCTATGTCCAACTTCGAGGTACATTCCCACGCATTACTCACCCGTCCACCGGTAGAACGTACCGTATGGTACATCCCCCCTTGATTTGCATGCTTAAGGCACGCCGCCAACGTTCATCCTGAGCCAGGATCAAACTCTCAAAAAAAAATTGACTAATTCAATTTTAAGTCCGTAATTTTGAATTACGAACTAATTAACCCACCACTCTTCTGATATTAAAGCTTTAAAAAACCAGCCTCTTGGCTGGTATTGCTTTAACCGAAAAGTAGTATAAAAAAATCTTCGATTGTTAAGGTGCTTTTGTTGAGTAGTATTCTTTTTGGAACTTTCTCCTTTTGCCCACAAAATATAAATCTTCTGTAAGCTACTTTGCATTCTAACTGATGAGTATCTATTCTGTCAACACCCTGGAGACTAGGTAATCCAAAAAATTACCGCCTACCCCTGGAACTATCTGCATCTTGGACATCTTTTGATAGCGGTGTTGATCGCTCTATATCCACACTTTGATAAGCTCTATATCCTTTAGGTGAAGGTGTTTCAGTTTGAGCAGCTCTGATACTGTCAAGAATTTTTTTAGCATCTCTAGCCCATTCAGGAGTTACTTCCACTGTTGGTGTTACTGTTACTACCAACTGTTGGCTTGTCGTATCTTTATTAAACCCACTAGGAAAACAACCAGTTATTATTGCTGTAGATATAACTATTGCACTTAACTTTAGGGGTGGTATTACTCTTGCTCTCAAATCCTTGAGGTTGTTTCTTATTCTTTCAGCAAGTGAATAAGCGGGAGTTAAGATTAAATCTCCAAGACTATCTCTTCTTCCAATCCTAGCAATCCAAGTTTTTCCTGGACTATTTGCTAGATTAGTAACTACAGCGTCATGGTCAACAGGAAATACAAAAATTTTTGTTGGATCTGAATCTGATGAAAATTCTGGTTCAACTTCTAACATAACCCGACATTCTATCAGATTTACCACTATAGGTCAAATGGTATAGGGCACAAGCAATGCTGCAGCAAGTTCGGAATTAGGTGTACCTTCATTTCTCTCTATTACTTCTTCATGAATAGGCATAATTTGAGCAGGTTGCTCAACCCTTTTTACAATCTTAATCTGTCTTAACATCTTGACTACTCTTTTAATAACCTCTTGTGCAGGAGGGACTTTTCCTTTGTATTGTTCATACACTTTAGCCACATCTTCATTAGTTACTAGTTGACCTTCCCCTCTGGTAACAGGAATGTTTTCTGCCACAATTTTTGGAGCTCTTTTTATAACATCCACTAGTGATGTGAATTTTGAAGAGGTGATTTTCTTAAAAGTTGCCCGTAGACTTCCATCAAGCAATCTTCCTTCTGGATCGACAATATTTAGTTCTCCACTTCTATTTTTTTTATTCTGAGAAGGAAGTTTTTTCACAATCTTCTCTCCTTCAATTATCCCATCTTCCTCTTGAACTGCTGTAGCAGCTGCAATAATCTCATCAATTCTTTTGTTTGCTGCTGGCTCATCAACCACTCTTTGTATCTTTGTTTCCTCACTTGCCTCGCTGTTTTTCTCTTCTACATTATCCTCCTCATTCTTGACTGCCACTATTTTTTCAACAAATTCTTCTATTTGCTGATCCTCCACTACTGGGGCTTGAACTGCAGGGGCGAAAGCAACTTTAACTTCACTCTGTGACTGGGTAGCTACTTGAGTAGCCAGAATACTCTTAGTCTTAGTTATAGGTTCCAAAGCTGGAACAGCAAGAGGGACATAGCCGGGTAAAAATACAGGGGTTAAAGCATTAACCACCCAACTTTGTGCTACTTCAGGTTTAATCCCAGCTTGGCTGTCACTTTCTAAGACTTTAGTGGTTTGAATTGTATCAGGATTTAAGGGTTTGCTCCAAGCAGCCTCAGTCAGTTTAGTAGCCTCATCTAAAATATTAAATTGATGACCAGTTGGTTTTGTACTTGGATCCAAATCAACATCTGAAAATGCTTTTTGGAAAACCTCAGGTATTTCTATACCAGTAGGCTGTGGCCTGGCCTGAGCTTGATTATTGAAATTTATCTGACCTATTGGTTTAAACATATCTAATCCTCCTTTAACTGGTCCTTCATTAACAAAAGGTAGGCTTGGAGCCTTAAGTTCAGGACCAAAAGATGCAAGTGATCCAAATCCTCTCACTGGTCCAGCACTAATAACCGACCCCATGCCTATTGATACTTCGCCTAATCCTCTTCCTATTCCTCCTAGAGAGACTCCAACTCCTGTACCAATTCCAATGGCTGAACCTGCGTTACTTGCTCCTTTACCAATATCTGATGCTACACTGCCTATTGATGCTCCGATTGCTTCAATTCCCATATATATTTCCTTTCTGTGGGTATCTTATCTTAGTAACCACTTGACTGCTTGATATTATTCTGATATAATCCTGACATATATGACCTCAAAAGTATCTTATAATTTTAAAGAAGCAAGTTTAGGTAAAGATTTTGCTAAAGAAAAATTATTAGAATTTAAAGAGAGAATTGTAGAAGGTCAATCTTTTGTGGTTTTATCTACGCCCGGAGTTGGAGTGTCATACTTTTTAAAGTATCTGGCAATGCAGTCCTTTGCAAAATTCTTTCATATTGACCTTTATTCCCTTCCTACTTTAACTCACTCTGAATTTTATAAATTGATACTTACTGAACTTGGTGGAAAACCGGCAAAGAAATCAGAAGAACAATTATTGGTAGAAATAAAAAGAATACTTGCAGAGTTAAACAAGAAACAAGGTAAAATTGTACTCATATTTAGCAGATTTGATCAACTAAAAAAGGAATTCTATAATAAATTTTTATCAAATCTACAATCGCTAACTTCTATTTCTGAGGGTAAAATAGTTTTAATATTTACATCCATCTTACCGATTAATCAAATCTGCAATGAACCTTTGGACGGCGGAAATATAAATTTCTACTCAGAAGAATTATTTTTCAAACCTTATTCTGAAAGTGATTTAAGAAAACTTATAACTTTAGAGCCTCCCCGCCCGACTGATAAGGATACTTTGGATAATATCTTAAAGCTTTCAGGAGGCCACAATCAGCTTCTACAAATCTTAAGAAGATCTCACAAACCACAAAATTTACTCCTAGACCAATTTGTTAAACTGCAACTAAAAGGGTTAATCGAGTACTTAAACTATACTCAAAGGAAAACTTTGCAAAAGATTGCTTTAGGCAAAAGAGTTGAGGTTGTAGATGACTACCTTTTGGAAGTGGGTTTGGTCAGAAAAAACTCGAAGTTTCAGCTATTTACTCCTCTGCTTTCTGAATATATTAAGTTAAACTTACCTTTTAAACTGCCTGTTAAAGAATCAAAACTTTTTAAACTTTTAAGGCAAAATACGGGTAAAGTGGTATCAAAAGATGAAATATTTAGTGAGGTGTGGGGGGAGGATAGCGAAAATGCCACAGACTGGGCATTAGATGCTTTAATTTATAGATTAAGAAAACACCCATTCTTACAATCTCACAATTACGTAATTGAAAGCCACAAAAAAGTAGGTTACACTTTAATTCAAATTTAAGAAAGAACTTTAACAGTTAATTTACCTATTTTCTTAGGGAGTCTTCTGTCTGTGGTAATAAATACCTTTGCTCCACTCTCAATTGCTGAGGCTAAATGGATAGCATCAGGGGCTTTAATGTTATACTGAGCTCTGATCCTGGCAGCTAGGAGGGCTATTTGTTTATTAACATCAACCAGCTGTGCCAAACCTCCCAGGAGGATAAAATCCAAGATACTATCAAGATCCTTTTCTCTTCCAGTTTTATATACCTTAACAAAAAACTCTTCTAAGATTATAACTGAAATAAACACTGTTGGAGTTGTTTCCCTTAAATCTTTTAGGAAGGTTCTTGATTTTTCACCTAAAGGCCCTGGATCATCCAAAGCTCTTATAAATATATTGCTATCTAAAGCAATCAATCCCATGATTTGTCTTCTTCTGCTAAATATTTATTAATTTCCTCAGAAGATTTCCAAATTCCTCCCAATTTTTTATAATAATCCTCTGGCCAGTTCATTTTTGCCTTATTCTTACTAGGAGAAAGAATAATTTGATTTCCTGCCACATTAACATCCATTCTTTGCCCAGGTTTAACCGTAATCTTTTTACGGACTTCTTTGGGAATAACAACCTGATATTTAATATTGACTAAAGTTTGTATCTGCATATGTATTACATTTTAATAAAACGTAATACGTTTGTCAATATATTAGAAAGTCAAAAAAGTAGGATACATACTAATTCAAACCTAGCTTATACAGACCGCATTGTTGGTTTTATAGTCGGTTTTTCAGTTATCGTCACCCCTCTGGGGGAAACAAAAACAAAAGGATAGCCTGAGATATCCCCTGCTTGCTGGTATTTTTTCCAAGCCTCTATCAATCTTTCATAAGCAACCCTATTAGCCAAATTCTCATTCTCTGATTTATCAGGGTCTTGTTTTTCGTAATGCCCAGCTTCATGTCTTAGTATAAAACCTGGTAAATTGTCTTTTGCAAAAACTGTGTAAGAATCTTTATTTGTGAATATGCTAAATTGTTCAGGACCAGGATAAGATTGAGTAGGATTAGGCTCTGAGTCTCCTCCAACACAAAGATATATGTAGGCTTTATTACCTCCCCATGTACTGTTAGGCCTAATCAATGAGCCATTGATTGAAGGAGGACTTCCATATTCCTGAAAATACTTAATAGCTTCATCTCTTGGACCGTTGAGAACACGAACACTATCTTCTGCTTCTTTCTGATCCTTCTCTCCTTCTTGGATCAATCTTTGAAGCCTCTTTTCCTCCTCACCACTGACAAGAATTTTTAATTGATCTTCCCAGGATTGTAGTGCTTTCTGATCCTCTTTACGATTATTAGTTGATATTAATGAGCGATAAAGATCTATATTTTTTCTAACCGCTTTCTCTTCTTTACCGCTCGTTATTTCTGCAAGGTCTAACTGGTATCTTTGCTTAGTTTTTTCATGATTACCTACTCTTGCGATTCGTATCTTTTTAGATCCTGCCAATAATTTTCTGACCATTGCTTAGGATCTTTCTCCCTATAGACTGCTTGCCAAACTGATCTTGCATCATCGGGAAGCCTGCTAGCCGCATTCCAACTAATTCTGTCATTATCTATTAAAGAGATAGTTAAGCCATTGTTTTGAAGGTTTGCTGCATCTTTGAAAATTGGTATATCCAACGCCCCTCTTTTTAAATAAAGTTGCACCTCAGGTGTCTGATAGACTGTTATTCTTGCTTTTTGTAGTTCCCCTTTTGTTAAAATATCATCCGACAGACCCTCTGGTTTTGGGTAAGCATCATAGGAAGTTTTATCTAATTGTGTTGGTTGATCGTTTTTTCTGTTTTGAGCTACAAATAAACCTCCTGTAGCCAATGTGGCTACAACTGCAACCCCTTTGGCTAATTTTCTAATAAATCTTCTTCTAGAAACATTCTCTGGTGTTTGCATACCAACATTATATAATAATAAATGAACTAAAATCTATGAGTTTTTTCTATTACTTTATATAAAACAATCCCCAAACTAACAATAACATTTAAACTGATATTTACCCCAAACATTGGTAGTTCCACAATCCCATCTGCCATCTCCAGCACCTCTTTTGAGACTCCTGTTGTCTCATTTCCTACTATCAAACAGACTGGTAATTGATAATCAAACTTATCATATGGAACACTTTTCTTACTCTGTTCTATTGCTATTATTTTGACTTTTGAATTTTTACTTTTTACTTCTTGGAGCGCTTCTAATGCAGTATCCTTGTAGCTCCAAGTCACCCACTCAGTAGTATTTATAGAAGCTTTTTTAATCCGATGGTTTGGTGGAGTCTCTGTTCCTCCACAAAGAAAAATCTTTTTAGCAGCTACTGCATCAGCTAACCTGAATATGCTACCTATATTATAAGTATCCCAAACATTATCCAATATAATGTATATTTCATTCCTTTTGATTCTTTTCTTTAGTCCGCGTAGCTTTAGCGAAGAGGACCTCAGTTGTTTGGCATTTAATTTCATGCTGTTATTTAACCACAAAAAAACCAGCCTTGACAAAGGTTGATTAATATGATCTAATCTATCTATTATAGGCTAATCCTATGACTAAACCAATAGGTTGGCAACGTACGTTGCTTTACCAAAAAAATAAACAGCACTCCTTCCAAGAGATACCGTTACTTGTTAACGGTACATCAATAATCAATTCTAGTCAAGAGGGAAATTATGGCTACTAGAATTGAGGCTTCTTTATCTGATATAAGTATACGTACTGGTATGGAAGGAAAACCCCTTGATGATAGTCCTCCACTTAGCAATAGACCATTCTCCTTAAGAGACTTTGTCAGAGGAGTTGGAGATAGGATAGCAGATATTATTCACTACCCTTCCCTTTCTGAACCTAGAGCTATAAAACCTGATAGAAAAGGTCCGACATTAACCAGAAGAAATCTATTAAGAGCAGGGGTAGCCTTAGGAGCTACAACAGTTTTAGGCTCAACATCTCATATGGAACCTGCTTTCGCTGAAAATTTATCAGATGGAAATTCAATACAAGTTGATCAACTAATGAGCCAAACAGGAGAAAAATATGGCATTGATGGTGTTGGAGTAGTTTTGAGCAAAGCTTTCAAATGGAGAGATGGCACTTGGTTAAAAGTATACCAAGGTGGAGTAATCCAATATATTCCTGACTCTGGTGAAATAAATCTTTGGAATACTCTAGATGTACTCAGTGATGATTTAAAACTGGATGCTAAACTTAATGATGGTAGTTTACGTGTAACTGTTCCTCCTAAAGAAAACTTTGATGATCATTCTGACGGTAATTTCGTAGTTGCTTTTAATACACGTAATAAATATTTCAATCCTCACCCAGATGTTCAAAAATGGGTTAATGAAAAAAGACAAACATTTGAAACTGGTGCTTTAACTTCCCATGAAGTGGATTATGAGGACTATACAGTAACAAGATATCAAAGAGTAGCTGTACAACGGTGGACTAAAGGCCCTAAAAAAGGCCTTGTCCAAAGAATCCTAGTTGGTGAAGCCATGAAAAATGCTGGATTAATACCTGAAGAGGCTTTACTTAAGGAATCTGGACAAGTAGTTACTTTAACAGCTGCTTCTATAGATTCACAAACCAGTTTACCATCAAGTGGCGAACTGCTTAACCAAGGAGATTATCTAAAACAAATGAGAGATTATATTGAATCCTCAGGCCGCAAAGGGTGGGTGGAGCAATTCAAAGGTAGGATGTTAGAAATAGCACAGAATTTAAAAAAAGGTCCAGGAAGAATTATACCAAGTGAAAAATATCCCCAATACACTTTTGCTAGAGATGGCTTTTGGGCCTTGATGACTCTTCAAGATAAAGGCTTTACTCAACAAGTGGTAGATCGTTTTAGAGCTGACCAAGCAAATAACAAAGATGGTCGTTATGCTACTGCTTTATTATATGATGATGACAAGCCTGATAAGAGAGACAGGGATGAAGAAAGCACTATGATGTTAGTGCTTGAGCAGTTATTACTAAGGAAATTAGGTGGTAACATAGATGTTAACTCCCTATCCCGTGCTTATTCATTTATAAAACAACATGTGAGTAATGGGGAATATGTAACAAATGGTGATCCACATCCTGAAGAAGCTGGTAGTTATCATTATTGGGCTGATACTTTTAGCAATCCTCCAGGATCCGTGATTGCTTATAACCAAGGACTTTTTTGTACCACTCTTAGAGCCTTAAAAGAAATGGGTATTGCAGTTGATAATTCTTTAATTAATCAAGCAGAAGACCGTTATAGAAATCTGGCCAACCCTCAGAATGCAGCAATCTTACCTCAAAGAAAAGGCTCCTCAACAATAGATACTTCCTCCATGGTAGGTGAAGCTTTATCTTTATATTTTTTTGATAGATCAATTTTAGGCCGCGATAAGGTATTGGCAACTTATAATCATATAGTTAACAATCCCACCAAAGTAACAAGGTCTAATGGGAGGTTTGTTGGTTTTAAGGTTCTGTCTGATTTTCAAGGAGGATACTTATCTCAATCAGAGTTTAGGGATCTTCAGGGAATTGATACGCCTGGTAGTTATCAAAATGGCGGCTCTTGGGCCTTATATGATGAGTTGTTACTTTATTCAGCTATCAGGCATGGGGCTGGTAATCAGGCTAAAGAATTATTATTACAGAGATTAGAATCAGAAGGCATAGCTTCTCATGAATTTATATATACAGGTTCTCAACACCTGGGAACAGCTGATAAAGATAGGGATGATTACGGTTGGAATACAGCTGTTGTAAGAATATTACCTTAGCACCGTTGACACCCAAAGCTACTAAATCATAGAATGGTATTTAATGGATACTGCCCCTCGCTTCAATAATAGAAGGTTGATTTATATATCAATATCTATCCTGATCTTCTTGCTTATTGGTGGAGGTTATTTCTTTTATACTAGGACTCTTCAACATAACTTGCCTATTAAAGATGACGGTAAGATCAAAAAAACTCCAACTATAAATAAAGATTTATTCCCCATTTTTAAAAAAAATGCCTACTCTGTACAGAAAAATGCAGATTCTACCTATGATTATTATTTTTATGGTAAGGTGAGTAATGTAAGAAAAAATGGTTCAACATATACATTAACGCTAACTTCGTCTTTCGGACCATCAAAAGGAGAGATTATTGAAATTGATATGCCTGAGAATATTCCTCCTTCTGAAGATGTAGAACTTATTGGGGAAAATTTTCAGGTAATGCGTCAGCGGGGATTTAAGGAGATCAAAATCCGTATCCGATATAGCAAGGAGGAAAAACCAATCGCATGGGAATTAATAAGGTAAAGGTAGTACTTTTGGTACTGATTTTAGGGTTTTTATTAAATATTGTGCCTAAGTACTTTTTAGTATATGCTGAGGAGAATTGTGGCTCAGCTAGTTGTAATGCCGGAGAAACAGGTGATCCAGGAGATAATATTTGTACACCAAGTTGTGCTGATCCGCAAAGTTGCCGTTCAACAGGCTCATGCAGCCCTGTAGATGATTGCCGTATATCAGGACAGTGTCCCACTAATCCTCAAGGATGCAATCCTAATACTTGTGGGGCAGTATCATGTAATAGTTCTACTGGGGGTTGTCAAACTGACTGTTCAGGTTGTGGTGTAACTCCTCCACCTCCTCCTCCACCACCTCCTCCACCTCCTCCTCCACCACCTTCAACTAATAATTATGCTACAAAAGGATATGAGGAGTATGCTAATAACTGTACAGTTATTTATGGTTGGGCTTGTGATCAAGATAGTAATACCACCCAAATCAGAGTTGATTTTTGGGAAGGTGGAACAGGTGGAACAGGTGGAACTTTTAAAGGTAATACTATTGCAAATAGTACTACCATCCATACTGAAAATGCAGCTAAAATAGCCTGTGGATTACCTGGAAATTTTCACGGTTATTCCTGGACTATTCCAGATTCTTTAAAAAATAGCACTAATCATTCTATAACTGCTTATGGTATTGATGTAGATACTTCAGGAAATGTAGTTACAGTAGGTTACCGAAACACAGCCCTGACCCAAAGCCCTGTAACTATAAACTGTACTCTTCCTCTTCCTCCCTGTGATATCTGTCCAACAACCGGAATAAATGCCTGCACTACTTCTGCTGCCTGTGGTACTACAGGCACTTGCAACAAGACTTTATTGAGTACTGGGGGTTCATGCACTCCAGTAAATGGTGTTAGCTGCACTCTA